>NZ_JBQUYR010000003.1:0-428434 GCF_056314265.1 Pseudacidovorax sp. DMC4
TCGCTGTTCAAGCAACACGCGATGTTCGATGCCCGCCTGGCGGCCACTGTCGCTTGACGAGAACCATAGAACCTCAGGCCGAACGGGTCGGGGTTGGGTCAGGCAAAAAAATGCGAGACCGAAGTCCCGCGTCGTTGTGCCCCGCGCGCCGCAGTGTCCTCGCGCAGGGCGCCTTGAACTCGCGAATCGGCGGACTTGAGCCGCCGTCCGCCTCAGCGTTTGCGCCGCATGCGCCGCAGTTCGTCCAGCACCAGGCAGATGGCGCCCAGCGTGATCGCGCTGTCGGCCAGATTGAAGGCCGGGAAGTGCGAGCCGGCCCAATGGAAGTCCAGAAAGTCCACCACATAGCCGTGCATCAGGCGGTCCACGACGTTGCCGATGGCGCCGCCCAGGATGCAGGCCATGGCGAAGCAGAACAGCTTCTGCCCCGTATGCGAGCGCAGCATCCAGACGATGAACACGGCGGCGGCCACGCCGATGCCGGTGAAGAACCAGCGCTGCCAGCCCGAGGCGCCGGCCAGGAAGGAGAAGGCCGCGCCCGTGTTGTGGGCCCGCACGATGTTGAAGAAGTCGGTGATGCGCGTGGCGTCGCCGAGCTGGTAGTGGCCCAGGATCAGCGTCTTGGTGTACTGGTCGGCGATGAAGATCAGCACCGCCAGCGCCAGCCAGCCCCAGATGCCCAGGCCAGGACGGGTGGACTCGAATCCGCTGTGCGCCTTCATCGTCATGCCACGCTCCGCGCTTCGCCGGCGCCGTACAGGTTGCTGGTGCAGCGGCCGCACAGCGTGGGATGCGCGCTGTCGTGGCCCACGTCGTCGCGCCAGTGCCAGCAGCGTTCGCACTTGGTGGCGGTGCTGGGCGTGACGGCAATGGCGAGCCCGTCACCCGCCTGCAGGTCCACCACCGAGGTGATGAAGACGAACTTCAGGTCGTCGCCCAGTGCCGCCAGCAGCGCATGGTCCTCCGACGCAGCGGTGAGCCGCACATTGGCCTGCAGCGAAGAGCCCACGCCGCCCGCGGTGCGCACGGCCTCGATCTCCTTGTTGACCGCATCGCGGATGGCCTGGATGCGGCTCCACTTGGCCAGCAGGGCCTCGTCCGGCGTGCCCAGGTCGCAGAAGGTTTCCATGAAGATGGATTCCGACTGGCCCGCGAACTTCCACGCCTCCTCGGCCGTGAAGCTCAGGAAGGGCGCCATCCAGCGCAGCATGGCCTGGGTGATGTGCCACAGGGCCGTCTGCGCACTGCGTCGTGCGCGCGAGCCAGGCTTCGTGGTGTAGAGCCGGTCCTTCAGCACGTCCAGGTAGAAGGCGCCGAGGTCTTCCGAACAGAAGACCTGCAGCTTGGCCACGACCGGGTGGAATTCGTAGACCTTGTAGTGGCCCAGCACCTCCGCTTGGAACTGCGCCGCCCGCGACAGGGCCCAGCGGTCGATCTCGAACAGCTCGCCCAGAGGCACCGCGTCCTTGGCCGGGTCGAAGTCGCTGGTGTTGGCCAGCAGGAAGCGCAGCGTGTTGCGGATGCGGCGGTAGGCGTCGACCACGCGCGCCAGGATCTTGTCGTCGCCGGCGATGTCGCCCGAGTAGTCGGAGGCGGCCACCCACAGGCGGATGATCTCGGCGCCCAGCTTCTTGGTGATCTCCTGCGGATCGATGCCGTTGCCCAGCGACTTGCTCATCTTGCGGCCCTGGCTGTCCACGGTGAAGCCGTGAGTCAGCAGGCCGCGGTAGGGCGCGCGGCCTTCCAGCGCGCAGGCCAGCAGCAGCGAGCTGTGGAACCAGCCGCGGTGCTGGTCATGGCCTTCGAGGTACAGGTCGGCCTCGGGGCCCTGGTCGTGGTGCACCGTGGGGTGCGTGCCGCGCAGCACATGGAAGAAGGTGGAGCCGGAGTCGAACCACACCTCCAGGATGTCGCTGCTCTTGGTGTAGTGCGGCGCGTCCTCGGTGCCCAGGATCTCTTCGGTCGTCACGCGGCTCCAGGCCTCGATGCCGCCCTGCTCGACGATGGCGGCCGCCTGGTCCAGGATCTCCATCGTGCGCGGATGCAGCTCGCCGGTGAGCTTGTGCAGGAAGAAGGGGATCGGCACGCCCCAGCTGCGCTGGCGCGAGATGCACCAGTCGGGCCGGTGCGCGATCATGTCGTGCAGCCGGGCCTTGCCGTTCTCGGGATAGAAGCTGGTGTCCTCGATGGCCTCCAGCGCGATCTGCCGCAGCGTCTTGGCCGGCTTGGCGCCCGGCACGGTGAACACGCCTTCGCCTTCGTCCATGCGGATGAACCACTGCGCAGCGGCGCGGTAGATCACCGGCGTCTTGTGGCGCCAGCAGTGCGGATAGCTGTGGGTGATGGTCTCGGTGGCCATCAGCCGGCCGGCCTCGCGCAGCGCCTCGATGATGTGCGGCACCGCCTTCCAGATGTGTTGGCCGCCGAAGAGCGGGAAATCCGGCTCGTACACGCCGTTGCCCTGCACGGGGTTGAGGATGTCGTCGTAGGCCATGCCGTGCGCGACGCAGGACTGGAAGTCGTCCAGGCCGTAGGCCGGCGAGGAGTGGACCAGGCCGGTGCCGTCGGTGGCGGTGGCGTACTCGGCCAGATACACGGGCGACAGGCGACGGTAGCCTTCGTGCACGTCGTACAGCGGGTGCTCGAACTCGAGTCCGCCCAGTGCCTCGCCCTGCGCGATGGCGATGACCTTTCCGTCCAGCGCGTAGCGGTTGAGGCAGCTCTCGACCAGCGTGTCGGCCACGATCAGCAGGCCGCGGTCGGTGTCGACCAGCGCGTAGGTCAGCTCGGGGTTGAGGTTGAGCGCCTGGTTGGCCGGGATGGTCCACGCGGTGGTGGTCCAGATGACCGCGAAGGCGTCCTTGTCGATGGCCGGCAGGCCGAAGGCGGCGGCCAGCTTGGCCGGGTCGTGGGCCTTGAAGGCGACGTCCAGCGTCTGGCTCTTCTTGTCGGCGTACTCGATCTCGAACTCGGCCAGCGACGAGCCGCAGTCGAAACACCAGTACACGGGCTTCAGGCCCCGGTAGACGAAGCCACGCTCGATCACCTTCTTGAAGGCGCGGATCTCGCCCGCTTCGTTGGCGAAGTCCATCGTCTTGTAGGGATGATCCCATTCGCCCAGCACGCCCAGGCGCTGGAAGTCGGCCATCTGCTGCGCGATCTGCTCGGTGGCATAGGCCCGGCTTTTGGCCTGCATCTCGTCGCGGCTGAGGTTGCGGCCGTGCTTCTTCTCGATGGCGTTCTCGATCGGCAGGCCGTGGCAGTCCCAGCCAGGCACGTACAGCGCGTCGTAGCCCTCGAGCTGGCGCGCCTTGGTGATCATGTCCTTGAGGATCTTGTTCACCGCATGGCCCATGTGGATCTGGCCGTTGGCGTAGGGCGGTCCGTCGTGCAGGATGAACTTGGGCCGGCCGGTGCGGGCCACGCGCAGGCGCTTGTACAGCCCCTCGTCGTTCCAGGCCTTGACCCAGCCCGGCTCGCGCTTGGGCAGGTCGCCGCGCATGGGGAAGGGCGTGTCGGGCAGGTTCAGGGTCGCGCGGTAGTCGGGGGTCGCGGAGGAATCGGCAGCGTCGGACATGGAGGGCGGAGGGGGAAGGCTTCGACAGGCTCGGCCCGCTCGCGGCGAAGGCCCGCGCGGGAGGGGATGAGGTCAGGCCGCTCGCCCCGAGCTTGTCGGTGGGGCGCCGGCACGGCGGGCGTGCCGGTTAAATTCGGTCGCGCGTGGTCTGGCGCCGCGTTTCCGCGTGGCTGCTGCCCGCCGCGCCGGCGCTGCCGGCGGCGAAATACGCGCGTGCGTCGGCCAGGTCCTGGGCGATGCCCGCGGTCAGGGCTTCCAGGCTGGTGTAGCGCAGCTCGTCGTGCAGTTTGTGCAACAGTTCCACGCGCACGATTTTACCGTAGGCCCCCTCGGGCCCCAGGCTGGCCGGCCATTCGAGGCAATGCGTCTCGAGCAGCACGCGGCCGCCGTTGACGTCGTTCGGGTCCAGTGATGGCCGCACGCCCAGATTGGCCACGCCCGGCAGGGGCCGCTCGCCCAGGCCATGCACCCGCACCACGAAGATGCCGCTGGCGGCGGGCTTCCAGTGCTTGAAGCGCAGGTTGAGCGTACGGAAGCCGTCCGTGCCGCCCGGCGCGCTGGCGCCCAGCGCCCGGCCCAGCTTGCGGCCGTGCACCACATGGCCGGAGATGGCGTAGGGCCGGCCGAGCAGCGCGGCGGCGTCGTCCATGCGGCCGGCGGTCAGCGCCTCGCGCACGGCCGAGCTGGACACCCGCAGCGCCCGCGGCCCCTCGTCGCTGCCGGGCGCGGCGGGGTAGGAGACCTCGTAGCTGTTCATCCGCGCCACATCGAAGCCGCGTGCAGCGCCGGCCGCGTGCAGCATGGCGAAGTCGCCCGCGCGCTTGGCACCGAAGCGAAAGTCGTCGCCCACCAGCACGTAGCGCGCGCCCAGGCCGCGCACCAGCACCTCGTCGATGAACTGTTCGGGCGATTGGCTGGCGAGTTGCGCATCGAAAGGCAGCACCACGGTCTGCGCCACGCCGCAGGCCTGCAACTCGCTGAGCTTGTCGCGCAGCGTGGCGATGCGCGCGGGCGCCAGCTCGGGCCGCCTGGCGACGCCGGCGAAGTAGTCGCGGGGATGGGGCTCGAAGGTCAGCACGCAGCTGGGCAGGCCGCGGTGGCGGGCCTCGGTCTGCAGCAGACCCAGCATGGCCTGGTGACCGCGGTGCACGCCATCGAAATTGCCGATGGTGACGGCGCTGGCAGGCGCTACGCCCGGATGGCGGAATCCGCGGAAGATCTGCATGGTCCTGTTATGTTTTTGATAGCTGGCCGCGTCCGCTCGGGAATCCTCCGCGCGTGAACGGGCTGTCATGAATGCCGGTTATATTGTGTCGCTTTCCAGCACTGTCGGGCCGCCCGGCGCCCTTGGCTGGCGGTGCGGACGGTTCTGCGTGGCGTACGTTCCCTGTGTTTTCTTCGTTCGACGAGGAGGCGTTTGTGGTGAAGGTATTGAAGCTGTCGGCCCAAGGGCTGCCCCAGTCGTGGATCTCGCTCGAGCAGGCGGTGATCCATTACGCGGCCGGCGAGGTGCGCTGGGAGGCCGGCGAACAGGTGGCCCTGTTCCGCGGCGGCCACAACGCAATGACGGGCGAGCAGTCCCAGATCGCCGTCAGCAGCATCATCGGCACCCGCGGCGTGCCCCGCATCAGCCCCTTCAGCCTGCGCCCGGGCCTCACCAACAGCAAGCTTTTCGCGCGCGACCGTAACGTCTGCGCCTACTGCGGCGACCATTTCCACGAGGACGACCTGACCCGCGAGCACATCGTGCCCTTCGCACAGAACGGCGTGGACCACTGGATGAACGTGGTGACGGCCTGCCGGGCCTGCAACCACCGCAAGGGCAACCGCACGCCGGAGCAGGCGCACATGCCTCTGCTCTACACGCCCTACGTGCCCAGCCTGTGGGAGGACTTTATCCTGCGCAACCGCCGCATCCTGGCGGACCAGATGGAGTTCCTGTCGGCGCACCTGCCGTCGAGCTCCCGCCTGCACGGCTAGCGGCGCGGCTGGACAGAAGTCTCACGGGCGCCAGGACGGCGCCCGTTTTTCGATGAAGGCCTGCACGCCCTCCTGCGCGGTCGCATCGGCCATGTTGCAGGCCATGGTGCGGGCGGCGTCGTGCAGCGCGGCTTCGAGTCCGGTCTCCAACTGGCGGTAGAAGAGGGCCTTGCCCATCTCCAGCGCAATGCGCGGCTTGGCGACGATGCTCGCCACCAGCGTTTCCACCTCGGCGTCCAGGTTCTGGGCGGGCACCACGCGGTTGACCAGGCCCTGGGCCAGGGCGGTCCGCGCGTCGATGAAGTCACCCGTCACCAGCAGCTCGAAGGCCTTCTTGCGCGGCAGGTTGCGCGACAGCGACACGCTGGGCGTGGCGCAGAACAGGCCGACGTTGATGCCGCTGGTGGCGAAGCTGGCGCTGTCGGCGGCCACCGCCAGATCGCACAGCGCGACGAGCTGGCAGCCCGCCGCCGTCGCCAGCCCATGCACGCGCGCGACGACCGGCACCGGCAGGCGCTGCAGCGCCAGCATCATGGCGCTGCAGCGGTCGAACAGCGCCTGATAGGCCGACTGCGAGGGCGATGCCAGCATCTCCCGCAGGTCGTGGCCGGCGCAGAACGCTCGGCCGTTGGCGGCGATGACGACAGCGCGCAGGCCGGCGTCCAGCGCCAGTCGCTCGCAGGCCGCATGCAGCGCATCGATCAGGGCGACGGACAAGGCGTTGAAGGCGGCCGGCCGGTTGAGGGTGAGCGTGACCACGCCGCGGGCGTCACGCGATTCCAGCAGGATGGGCTCGTCGGTGTTCGTCACGTTTCCTTCCTCCGTCGGTGGGGGTCGACCGGGACCGGGCCGGGCCTTCAATGAGGGTTCTGCCAGGCCGTCGGCGGGCGGTCAGTAGGTCAGCTCCAGCAGGCTCAGGTGCCCCTCGGCCACCGGCCAGCTTCGCCCGACGATTCGCTCGTCATTGAATTCGCCTTCCACCGCGCGTGCCGGCCCGGCTGCGAGGCGCAGCCGCGAACTCGCCACGCCCGCGCCGCGCGGCGGAACGCCGGGCAGCTGCGTCTGGCCATCGAAGCGCATGCGGTCGCGCTGGGCATCGAAATAGCCGCGCGGCCGGCTGAACACGACCACCGCACCCGCCTGCCGGTCCGCAGCCGCCAACCGCTCGGGCCGCAGGTGGATCACGTCGCTGGAGCGCGGGAAGGGGCTGCGGTAGATGTGCGTGGTGGCATAGCCGGGTGCCACGATCTCGAACTCGTAGCCGGTGCCGGGGCGTGCCGGAAACGGCCCCCAGCGGCCGTCCGCGCCCACCGTCTTGCGCCAGGCAGGCCCGCCGCGGCGCTCGCCGGTGGCCGGATCGGTTTCGTAGACGCTGAGCTGTGCGCCGGCCAGCGGCAGGTTGTTGACGAAATCGCCGCTGGTGGGGTCGGCTGGATTCAGGCCGAGCCCGGTGATGCGTCCGTCGAGCACGATCCGCGGCTCGGACGCAACGGCCGTGGCACCCGGTACATCGGCTGTGAGGAAGCGCCAGGTGGCATCAAAGGCCGCCGGGGAGAACGACACCTCGCGGTGATCCGCGCCCGGCAGGACGATGTTGGTGGCACCGCGAAGGGCCGGCCCGTCGGCCGTGATGTTGGTGGGCTTGCCCGGCGCGCCGATCCACAGACCGTCCGGCTTGGCGTACTTGTCGTTGCCGTCGGAGCGCAGCGTCAGCCAGCGCGGGCCGGGCGTCACCTCGTCGCCGCCCGGGCCCTTGGGCGCGTTCAGCTGCCGCATGAAGGGCGACAGGCCGGAGAACTCGCTGCCCTCGCGCCAGCCGGGAATGGCCCAGATGCCATGGGCCGGGTTGCCGCCCAGCGCGACATGGCTGACCCTGGCCGCCCCGCCGCCGTTCTGCACGTAGTTGCGGATGGTGTTGCCGCCGCGCGAATTGCCGACCAGCACGACCTTCTGTGCGCCCGTCTGGCGAAGCACGCGCTCGACCTCCTTGCTGAGGAAGGCCATCGACTCAGCCGTGGAGCTGCGGCCGGGCTGCGCCACCGCATCGTCATCGCGCGCCAGGGGCATCGGTTGGTCGAGCGCGAACAGCCGGTCGCGCGCCCAGCCGTTGGATTCGAAGCGCCACAGCGTCGTCTGCCACAGCGCGGCCGAATCGCCGTTGCCGTGCATGAAGACGACGGGCGTGTCGCGACGAGGCCCGGTGCCCGGCGTGGCGCAGGCGCCCAGCGCGAGACTGGCGGGGGCGGTGATCAACAAGGTACGGCGACGGATCATCCCGAAGCTCCTGGCAAGAGGGCCGACCGGCGGCGCGCGCGTGGTCAGGCCGCCGGAAAGAAGAAAGGCCCGCCAGCGTAAGCCGGCGGGCCTGCGGTTTCATGAAGTGCAAGCACCTGCGCTCAGGCGAACACCCCCGCGCTGTCTTCCATGCGCGCCGACACTTCGCCCAGGTGGTGCAGCGTGTCGCCGAACACCATCTCCATCTGCGTCAGCTTGCGGAAGTAGTGGCTGCCCATGTATTCGTCGGTCACGCCGATGCCGCCATGCAACTGCACCGACTGCTGGCCGACGAAGCGCATCGACACGCCCAGCTGGTACTTGGCGCGGGCCAGGGCCTGGCGGCGCTCGGCCGCCGGCGCGCCCAGCTTGAGCGTGGCGTAGTAGCTCATGGAGCGGGCCAGTTCCAGCTGCATCTTCATGTCGGCGACGCGGTGGCGCAGGGCCTGGAAGCTGCCGATGGTCACGCCGAATTGCTTGCGGGTGTTGAGGTACTCCACCGTCAGCGCCAGCGTCTTGTCCATCACGCCCACGCCTTCGGCGCAGGTGGCGGCGATGCCGATGTCCACGGCCTCTTCGAGCACCGGCAGGCCGTCGGCGGCCACGAGCTGCGCGGCGGCCTGGCTGAAGACGACTTCCGCGGCGCGGCTGCCATCCTGCGTGGGATAGCCCGAGGCCTTGATGCTGCCGTCGGCACGCGGCACCAGGAAAAGGGCGATGCGCCCGTCCAGCTGCGCCGGCACCAGGTAGGCCGCCGCTTCGTCGCCGGCCGGCACCACACTCTTGGTGCCGCTCACGGCGTAGCCGTCGCCGGCCTTGGTGGCCGTGGCTTCGCAGCGGTCCAGGCGGTAGCGCGCGCCCCGCTCCTGGTAGGCCAGCACGACCAGCTTCTCGCCGCTGGCGATGCCCGGCAGCCATTCGCCGCGCACGCCTTCGTCGGCATGGCGGGCAAGCACGGCGCCGGCGATGAAGGACTGCGCCAGCGGCTCCAGCACGATGCCGCGGCCCAACTCTTCCATCACGACCATGGCCTCAACCGGGCCCATGCCCAGGCCGCCGTCGTCCTCGGGGATGTACAGCCCGCCCAGGCCCAGCTCGGACAGCTCGTTCCAGGCGTCGCGGGAGAAGCCGCCGTCCTTCTCGATGCCGCGGCGGCGGTCGAAGTCGTAGGCCTTCTCGACCCAGCGGCCGACGGCGTCGCGCAGTTGCTGCTGGTCTTCAGTGAAATCGAAATCCATGTCTGCCTCCTGTCAGCCCAGCACCGTCTGGGCCACGATGTTGCGTTGC
The DNA here is from genome assembly GCF_056314265.1 of Pseudacidovorax sp. DMC4. Taxonomy (NCBI): domain Bacteria; kingdom Pseudomonadati; phylum Pseudomonadota; class Betaproteobacteria; order Burkholderiales; family Comamonadaceae; genus Pseudacidovorax; species Pseudacidovorax sp. DMC4. Next base: position 9,119 of record NZ_JBQUYR010000003.1, read on the forward strand.
ACTTCGTTCGAGCCGCCGTAGATCGTGGTCTTGCGGTAGTTGAAGTAGGTGGAGGCCAGCGGCGCCAGCGAGGCGTGACCGCCCGGGAAGTCGCCCTGCCAGCCGGCCGCCATGGCTTCGCGGATCAGCGGCAGAGAGAAGGGGCCGCCCGCGAGCATCATCAGCTCGGAATAGCGCTGTTGGATCTCGCTGCCCTTGATCTTGAGCAGGCCGGCGATGTCCAGAGAGTTCTTGCCGGACTTCTCGGCCGAGAGCACGCGCAGCACCAGCATCTCCAGCGCCACGATGTCCACTTCCAGCTTGGCGATCTCGTCGCGGAAGCGCAGGTCGTTGTATACACCTTCGGCCTTGGCGATTCGCTTGACGCGCTCCAGTTCGCGCTTGGCGCGGTTGACGTCGGCGATGTTGGTGCGCTCGTGGCTGAGCAGGTGCTTGGCATAGGTCCAGCCCTTGTTCTCCTCGCCGATGAGCTGGTCAGCCGGCACTTCGACGTTGTCGAAGAACACGTCGTTGACCTCGTAGCTGCCGTCGAGCAGGCGGATGGGGCGCACGCTCACGCCGGGCGACTTCATGTCCAGGACGATGAAGCTGATGCCGGTCTGCGGCTTGCCCTCGGTGCTGGTGCGCACAAGGTTGAACATCCAGTCGCCATGCTGGCCCAGGGTGGTCCAGGTCTTCTGGCCGTTGATGATGTACTTGTCGCCGCGGCGCTCTGCGCGGGTGCGCAGCGAGGCCAGGTCGGAGCCGGAGCCGGGTTCGCTGTAGCCCTGGCTCCACCACACTTCGCCGCTGGCAATGCCGGGCAGGAAGCGCTCCTGCTGCTCGCGCGAGCCGAAGGCCATGATGACGGGCGCCACCATCACCGGGCCGAAGGGGATCACGCGCGGCGCGCCGGCGCGTGCGGTCTCTTCCTCGAACAGGTGCTTCTGCACGGCCGTCCAGCCGGGGCCGCCGAACTGCTTGGGCCAGCCGTAGCCCAGCCAGCCCTTCTTGCCGAGGATCCTTGCCCAGCGCTGGTGGTCTTCCTTGGAAAGCTCCAGGCCTTCGTTGACCTTGTGGGCGATGTCTTGGGGCAGGTTGTCCGCCACCCAGGCGCGGACCTCTTCGCGGAACGCCTGTTCTTCAGGGGTGAATGCCAGATCCATGGGGGTTGTCTCCAGAGAAGCGGGATTTTTAGCACGCTCGTTCGCAAGGCCGAGTCCGCCGTGCGACACACGGATAATCCGCCGCCAGTATGCAGAGTTCCCTTCTACGCGGCGCCGGGGTTTTCAACCGGGTGCCAGTCTCCGCCGCAGCGTCCAGCCGTCGACGCCGCGCGGCCGCCGATGCCGGCGCGCAAGGTCGCCGATGAGCGGCAACATCGTCATCCTCGTCTCCGGCGGCGGCTCCAACATGGCGGCCATCGCACGGGCGGCGCAGGCGCGCCGCTGGGCCGAGCGCTTCGGCGTGCGCGTGGCAGCCGTCGTCAGCAACAAGCCCGATGCGGGCGGCCTGGAACTGGGCCGCGAACTGGGCCTGGAGACCGCCGCCGTCGACCACCGCGGCTTCGACAGCCGCGAGGCCTTCGACGCCGCGCTGGCCGACACCATCGACCGCTGGCAGCCCGTGCTGGTGGTGCTGGCCGGCTTCATGCGCATCCTCACACCGGGCTTCGTGGCGCGGTACGAAGGCCGGCTGGTCAATATCCATCCATCGCTGCTGCCGGCCTTCCCGGGCCTGCACACGCATCGGCGCGCCATCGAGGCTGGCTGTCGGGTCGCCGGTGCCACGGTGCACCTGGTGACGGCTGAACTCGACCATGGCCCGATCCTGGCCCAAGCCGTGGTGCCGGTGCTGGCCGGCGACGCGCCCGAGGCGCTGGCGGCCCGGGTGCTGAGCCAGGAGCACCGGCTCTATCCCGAGGCCATCGAGGGCTGGCTCGCGGCGCGCTGAGTCTCTGGGCGGAGTGGGCGGCGACAATCGCCCCCTTATGCATCCCCAAGCCCTGTTGGAAGCCTGCGCCGAACTCACCGGCCGCGTGCTCCGATTCGATCATCCGGCTGACGCCATCGTCTCTCGCTATTTCCGTGAGCACCGGTCGCTCGGTCCCCGCGAGCGCGCGACGCTCGCCGAGACCGTCTACACCATCCTGCGCAAGAAGCTGCTGTTCGAGCACCTGGCCCGCTCCGGCAGCGGCGCGCGCGAGCGGCGCCTGGCCATCCTGGGCTTCCATGGCTCGCGCGACTTCCTCAAGACCGTGCTGAGCGACGCCGAAAAGCGCTGGCTGGACGCCTGCGACGCCGTCGCGCCCTCGGAGCTGATGGCCCAGCACCGCCACAACCTGCCCGACTGGCTGGCCCAGCCGCTGCGCGCCCAGCTGGGCGACACCGACTTCATGGCCCTGGCCGACGCGCTGCAGCAGTCGGCGCCGCTGGACCTGCGGGTCAACACCCTGAGCGCCAAGCGCGATGAGGTGCAGCGCGAACTCAAGGCCGCCGGCATCGCCGCGAAGATGACGCCGTTCTCGCCCTGGGGCCTGCGCACCGACGGCAAGCCGGCCGTCAACCGCCTGCCCGCCTTCGAGCGCGGCGCCATCGAGGTGCAGGACGAGGGTTCGCAACTGCTCACGCTGCTGGTCGAGGCGCGTCGCGGCGAAATGGTGGTCGATTTCTGCGCTGGTGCCGGCGGCAAGACCCTGGCGCTGGGAGCGGCCATGCGCAGCACCGGCCGGCTTTATGCCTTCGACACCTCCGCCCACCGGCTGGACGCGCTCAAGCCGCGGCTGGCGCGCAGCGGCCTGTCGAACGTGCATCCGGCTGCCATTGCCCACGAGCGGGACGACCGCATCAAGCGGCTGGCCGGGAAGATCGACCGCGTGCTGGTCGATGCACCCTGCTCGGGTCTGGGTACGTTGCGCCGCAATCCCGACCTCAAATGGCGCCAGTCGCCCGAGGCGGTGCAGGAGTTGGTGGCCAAGCAGACCGCCATCCTTGCCAGCGCCGCGCGGCTCGTGAAGCCGGGCGGGCGCCTCGTCTATGCCACCTGCAGCGTGCTGCCGGAGGAAAACGAGGCCATCGCCGAGGCCTTCGGCGCCGCGCATCCCGATTTCCTGCCGCTGGAGGCCGCGGAGCTGCTGGCCGCCCAGAAGGTGGCGGACGCCGCCTCGCTGTGCGCCGGCGGCGAGGGCGGCACGCGCTACCTGCGGTTGTGGCCTCACCGCCACGCCACCGACGGTTTTTTCGCCGCCGCGTGGAACCGGCGCTAGAGCACGGCGTCCAATCCCTAGGGATTCAACGCCGTTACACGAAAAACGGGGTGGATTTCAAGCCCGGCACACTAAAATTGTCGGACTGTTCTGACAGGACGACCCCGTCCGTCCGTGTGGAGTACCCAACTTGATGATTTTCGATTCCGCCGTTCTGAGCTCGGCCCTCGACTGGCTTGCCCATGGCCTGTGGGATCTGTCCTGGTGGCAGATCGTGCTGTACACGCTCGCCACGACGCACATCACCATCCTCGCGGTGACCATCTTCCTGCACCGCACGCAGGCTCACCGCTCCATGGACCTGGGGCCCATTCCCTCCCATTTCTTCCGCTTTTGGCTGTGGGTCGGCACGGGCATGGTGACCAAGGAATGGGTCGCCATCCACCGCAAGCACCACGCCAAGTGCGAGACCGAGGAGGATCCGCACAGCCCGCAGACCCGCGGCATCGACACCGTCATGTGGCGCGGCGCCGAGCTATACCGCGCCGAGGCGAAGAACAACGAGACCATCACCAAGTTTGGCCACGGTACGCCCGATGACTGGATCGAGCGCAACCTGTACAGCCGCTTCGGCTGGCAGGGCGTTGGCCTCATGCTGATCCTCAACCTGGCGCTCTTCGGTGGCATCGGCGCCACCATCTGGGCCATCCAGATGTTGTGGATTCCCTTCTGGGCGGCCGGCGTCGTCAACGGCCTGGGCCACTACTGGGGTTATCGCAACTTCGAGGCGCAGGACGCCAGCACCAACCTGGTGCCCTGGGGTATCGTGATTGGTGGCGAAGAACTGCACAACAACCACCACACCTATCCCACGGCGGCCAAGTTCTCGGTCAAGAAGTACGAGTTCGACATCGCCTGGGGTTACATCGTGCTGATGCAAAAGCTGGGCTGGGCCAAAGTGAAGAAGGTGCCGCCGAAGCTGCGCATGGGCGAGGTGCGCCCAGTGGCCGATGAGAAGACGCTCGAGGCCGTCATCGCCAACCGCTACGAAGTCATGGCTGGCTACGCCCGCGAGATGCGTCGCACGTGCAAGCAGGAGCTGTCGCAATTGCAGGCCCGTGGCGCCGACCTGTCGGTGCTGAAGGCGGCCCGCCGCTGGCTGCACCGCGACGACGACAAGGTCCCGGCCGCCGCTCGGCCCAAGCTCGCCGAGGCCCGCGCCGCCCATCCTGTGCTGGACAAGATGGTGACCATGCGCGAAGAACTGCGCCAGATGTGGATGAACACGTCCCAGTCGCGCGAACAACTCGCCGCTGATCTGGCGGCTTGGTGCCACCGCGCCGAAGCCAGCGGAATCAAGGCGCTGCAGGAGTTCTCGATCCGGCTGCGCGCGGCGCACGTTTGAGTTGACCACGCTCCTCGGCCGTTTGCCTAGGCATCCGGCGAACTCAAGAAACCGGCCTCGTGCCGGTTTTTTGTTGCCCGGCCGCGTTGCGCGCGCGACTTGCAACAGGGAGGGTTCCCTGCGGCCGGCCGCCGGTGCGCACTATACAGGCAGCGTGCAACCGGTCGGCTCTCATGCGCGCAACAAAAAACCCGCTGGATCGCAGCGGGTTCTTGCAGATCGCGTGAGCCGAATTACTTCAGCTTCACTTCCTTGTATTCGACGTGCTTGCGCGCCTTGGGGTCGAACTTCATGATCAACATCTTTTCAGGCGTCGTCTTCTTGTTCTTGCTGGTGGTGTAGAAGTGGCCGGTGCCCGCGGTGGACTCCAGCTTGATCTTTTCGCGTCCGCCTTTGCTCGTTGCCATGGTGTGCTCCTTTCAGCTCAGGCTTGGCCGCGTGCGCGCATGTCTGCGAGCACGGCGTCGATGCCGTTCTTGTCGATCAGGCGCAGGGCGGCGCTGGAGACGCGCAGACGCACCCAGCGGTTTTCGCTCTCAACCCAGAAACGACGGTATTGCAGGTTCGGCATGAACCGGCGCTTGGTTTTGTTGTTGGCGTGGGAAACGTTGTTCCCGACCATCGGGCCCTTGCCCGTGACTTCACATACGCGTGCCATGAGGACACTCTTTCATGAACAGCCGTCACCAGACGCTGCGGTCTGCGCGTGACGCACAGACCGTGGGGTGGATCGGCTTGACCTCGCCAGAAAACGGGTGGCGGTGGCCCGGATGCCGCTCGCACGCCGGGGCGCTCAAGCGGCAAAGCCAACGATTATATGAAGGGTGGCGGAGTTTTGTCCACGGCCCGGTGCGCCGGCTCCGCAAACACAAGGCGAACCGCGAGGCGCGGCTGTACTGCAAGGGACTCCGGTTTCAAGCCGTTGAAGCGGTCCCGCCTCTCTGAATGCTCGGTCAGGCGGTACTTTCCTGTTCCAGGAACCGTTGCGCATCAAGCGCAGCCATGCACCCGGTGCCAGCGCTGGTGATGGCCTGCCTGTACACATGGTCCTGGACGTCGCCTGCGGCGAAGACACCCGGCACGCTGGTCATGGTGGCAAAGCCGTTCAGGCCGGAGCGGGTGACGATGTAGTTGTCCTTGAGCTCGATCTGCCCCTGGAACAGATCGGTATTGGGATGGTGGCCGATGGCGATGAAACAGCCCTTGAGGTCGAGTTGCTTTTTGTCCCCGGACTGGACGTTGCGCAGCCGGATGCCGGTGACGCCACTGTCGTCGCCCACCACCTCGTCCAGTTCGCTGTGCAGTTCGAGCACGATCTTGCCTTCCTTGACCTTCTCGTGAACCTTGTCGATGAGGATGGGCTCTGCGCGGAACTTGTCGCGGCGGTGGACCAGCGTGACCTGGCGCGCGATATTCGACAGGTAGAGCGCCTCTTCCACGGCGGTGTTGCCGCCGCCGATCACACAGACGTCCTGCTCGCGGTAGAAGAAGCCGTCGCAGGTGGCGCAGGCTGAGACGCCGCGGCCCATGAACTTCTCTTCCGACGGCAGACCCAGGTACTTGGCCGAGGCGCCGGTGGCGATGATCAGCGCATCGCAGGTGTAGGTGCCGCTGTCGCCCGTCAGCGTGAACGGGCGCTTGCTCAGGTCGACCTTGTTGATGTGGTCGAACACGATCTGCGTGTTGAAGCGTTCGGCATGTTCCAGGAAGCGCTGCATCAGCTCCGGCCCTTGAACGCCGTGCACATCGGCAGGCCAGTTGTCGACTTCGGTCGTGGTCATCAACTGCCCGCCCTGAGCCAGGCCCGTAACGAGCAAAGGCTTGAGATTGGCACGGGCGGCGTAGATGGCGGCGGTATAGCCGGCGGGGCCGGAGCCCAGAATGAGGACCTGGGTATGCAAGGGAGTGGTCATAAACTGCGAGCCTGAATGGTGAACGGGGGACCGCGTGTACATTGGGTCACCGGTGGGACGTCAGTATCCTGTTCAGGTTCAATGCATGCGGAGCGCTCTTCTTATGTGCGTGATTGTATTTATTGATGCTGCGTCCCTCGAAGGGCGCGGCACAGGGAGGAAATAGATGTCGATGCTTTCGAACCTGGAACTGCTTCGCCGGGTGCCGCTCTTTGCCGCGCTCACGCCTTCTCAGGCGGCGAACATTGCCGATGCGATCGTCAAGCGGCGCTTCAAGCGCGGCGAACTCATCGTGGAACAGGGCAAGAAGACGAATGCCCTTTACATCATCCTGGCCGGCCGGGCCCGGGTGCTCAGTGCGGACAGCCGCGGTCGAGAGGTGATCCTGGCAACTCTTCAGTCCGGCGACTACATCGGCGAGATGAGTCTCATCGACGACGAGCCGCATTCGGCCACGGTGCGTGCCGACGTCCAGACGGACGTGCTCGTCCTCGGCCGCGAGGCATTCTCGCGTTGCCTGCCGGACAGTTCCTCCATGTCCTACAACATCATGCGCGGGCTGGTCCGGCGCCTACGCCATGCGGATCGAAAGATCGAGTCGCTGGCACTAATGGATGTCTACGGCCGCGTGGCGCGTGCGCTGATGGATTTCGTCACCGAGGACGGTGCCGGCAACTTCGTGGTCCGGGAGCGGATCTCGCGACAGGACCTGGCCAAGATGGTGGGCGCGTCGCGCGAGATGGTCAGCCGCGTCATGAAGGACCTGGAGGAGCGCGGCTTTGTGCAGACGCAGCCGGACGGCTCGATGCTGGTCAAGGACCGGCTGTCCGCGCTGGGCTGAGTCCGCGGTATCCGGCCGCGCGGCGCTGCGCCGACGGGCCCGCCCCGAAGCCTGCCTGCGGTGTGTCCGGCCCAAGATGGTTTAGGCTTGCGCATTGCGCGCGGCGTGGCCGTGCGTGTCTGCGTCCATGACCTATTCCTTGCACACACTTCACAACACGGCGGCGCCAGAAGTGCCGCCCGTGCGCCAGCGCGCCTTGCGCTTCGCGCATGAAATCTCGCTCGTCGCGGGCTTTGCCCTCATGCTGTTCTGGCTGCTCGCGATGCTCAGCTACACGCCGTCCGATGCGGCGTGGTCCACGTCCGGTACAGGTGGCGTCGTCAAGAACTGGGGCGGCGCGCTGGGGGCATGGCTGGCCGACGCCAGCTACTACCTGGCCGGTTATTCGATTTGGTGGGCATTCGCGGCGTCGGTGCGCGTCTGGCTGTCGTCCCTTGCGCAGTGGCTGCGCGGTGGTCGGCCGCAGGGCGAGCCCGAACTGCCGCGCCTGAACCGCAGCCGGCTCATGTTCTGGCTGGGGTTGGTCCTGCTGCTGGTGGCCAGCGCCATGCTTGAATGGTCGCGGCTCTATCGCCTGGAGTTCCGGCTGCCCGGGCATGGCGGCGGTGTGCTGGGTTACCTCGTGGGGCCGGCCGGTGTGCGCTGGTTGGGGTTCACGGGCTCCGCGTTGGTGGCCATTGCGGCGGGTGTGATCGGCTCCGCCCTCGTCTTCCGTTTCTCCTGGGCCCAGGTGGCCGAGGCGATTGGCGCGCGCCTCTATTCGCTCTTCGAGCGGGGTCGCGAAAAGCGCGAACTCGCGCAGGACCTGGCCATGGGCCGGAAGGCGCGCCGTGAACGTGAAGAGGTGGCGGCCCACGACCGCGATGCGCCGTCACCTTCCGACGACAGGGAGCCTGCATTCGACGACGTGCCGCCGCCCGCGCCGCGCCGACGGGAGAAGGCAGCACCCGTGCAGATCGAACCTGCCGTGGCCGACGTGCCCAAGAGCGAGCGCGTGGTCAAGGAGCGCCAGAAGCCGCTGTTCAAGGAACTGCCCGACAGCAAGCTGCCGCAGGTGGACCTGCTCGACGCCGCCGCCGGCCGCCAGGAGACGGTGTCGCCCGAGACGCTGGAGATGACATCCCGCCTGATCGAGAAGAAGCTCAAGGACTTCGGCGTCGAGGTGCGCGTGGTGCTGGCCTCGCCGGGCCCGGTCATCACGCGTTACGAGATCGAGCCCGCCACCGGCGTGAAGGGCTCGCAGATCGTCAACTTGGCCAAGGACCTGGCGCGCTCGCTGTCGCTGGTGTCCATCCGCGTGATCGAGACGATCCCGGGCAAGAACTACATGGCGCTGGAACTGCCCAATGCCAAGCGGCAGTCGATCCGCCTGTCGGAGATCCTCGGCTCGCAGGTCTACCACGAGGCCAAGTCGATGCTGACCATCGGCCTGGGCAAGGACATCATCGGCAATCCCGTGGTGGCCGACCTGGCCAAGATGCCGCACGTGCTCGTGGCCGGTACCACGGGCTCGGGCAAGTCGGTGGGCATCAACGCGATGATCCTGTCGCTGCTCTACAAGGCCGAAGCGAGCGACGTGCGCGTGCTCATGATCGACCCCAAGATGCTGGAGATGTCGGTCTACGAAGGCATTCCGCACCTGCTGGCGCCGGTGGTCACCGACATGAAGCAGGCGGCCCACGGCCTCAACTGGTGCGTGGCCGAGATGGAGCGACGCTATAAGCTCATGTCCAAGCTGGGCGTGCGCAACCTGGCGGGCTACAACGCCAAGATCGACGAGGCCAAGTCGCGCGAGGAGTTCATCTACAACCCGTTCAGCCTGACGCCGGACGATCCCGAGCCGCTGCGCCGCGAGCCGCACATCGTGGTCGTGATCGACGAACTGGCCGACCTGATGATGGTGGTCGGCAAGAAGATCGAAGAGCTGATCGCCCGCCTGGCGCAGAAGGCCCGGGCGGCCGGCATCCACCTGATCCTCGCCACGCAGCGACCCAGCGTCGACGTGATCACCGGCCTGATCAAGGCCAACATTCCTACACGCATCGCCTTCCAGGTCAGCAGCAAGATCGACAGCCGGACCATCCTTGACCAGATGGGCGCCGAGGCGTTGCTGGGCATGGGCGACATGCTCTACATGCCGAGCGGCACCGGCTTGCCCATCCGTGTGCACGGCGCCTTCGTCAGCGACGACGAGGTGCACCGCGTGGTGGCCTACCTCAAGAGCCAGGGCGAGCCCGACTACATCGACGGCGTGCTCGAAGGCGGAACTGTGGATGGCGACGATGGTCCGATGGGTGAGGGCGGCGATGCCGGCGGCGAGAAAGATCCGATGTACGACCAGGCGGTCGAAGTCGTCCTCAAGCACCGCAAGGCCAGCATTTCGCTGGTGCAGCGCCACCTCAAGATTGGCTACAACCGCGCGGCGCGGCTGGTCGAGGACATGGAGAACGCGGGCTTGGTCAGTGCGATGAGCGGTGCGGGCCAGCGCGAGATCCTCGTGCCGGCGCGCAGCGAGTGAAAGGAACGGAATGCGGAAGTTGATGGTGGGCTGTGTCTTCGCGGCCATGGCATGTGGCGCGTGGGCCGGTGGTTTGGACAGCCTGGGTGCGTTTCTGAAAAGCGCGCGCTCCGGCAAGGCCGACTTCACACAGACGGTGACCGCCCCCCCGAAGGACGGTCAGCCCATGCGCGCCAAGACGTCCACCGGCACCTTCGAGTTCCAGCGGCCCGGCCAATTCCGCTTCGAATACCGCAAGCCCTTTGCGCAGACCATCGTGGCCGACGGCAAGACGCTGTGGCTCTATGACGCCGACCTCAACCAGGTGACGCAGCGCCCGCAGGCCCAGGCCCTGGGCTCCACGCCAGCGGCGCTGATCGCCTCGGCTGCCGACCTGCGTGCGCTGGAGGCTGACTTCACCCTGGCCGATGCGCCGGCGCGCGACGGCCTGCAATGGGTCAAGGCCACGCCCAAGTCACGCGATGCGCAACTGCAGAGCGTGGAGATCGGCTTTCAGGGCGATGCGCTGGCGGCCCTCGATATCCTGGACGCCTTCGGCCAGCGCTCGGTGCTGCGCTTTTCCAACGTGCAGGTCAATCCTTCGCTGCCCGTCGGCAGCTTCCAGTTCAAGCCGCCCGCGGGTGCCGACGTCGTCCGGCAGTGAGGCCGCGCTGACGGTCGGACAATCGGCGCATGGCCGATCTGTTTGATTCCCCTTCGCCTGCGGCGCCCCTTGCCGAGGCACTGCGCCCTGCCAGCCTCGACGAGGTCATCGGCCAGAGCCACCTGATCGGCCCCGGCCGCCCGCTGAGGCTGGCCTTCGAATCGGGCAAGCCGCATTCCATGATCCTGTGGGGTCCGCCCGGCGTGGGCAAGACCACGTTGGCGCGGCTCACAGCCAAGGCCTTCGGCTACGAGTTCATTGCGCTGTCGGCCGTGTTCTCGGGCGTCAAGGACATCCGCGCCGCCATGGAGCGGGCCGAGCAGCACTTGGCGCTGGGCCGCAAGACCATCCTCTTCGTCGACGAGATCCACCGCTTCAACAAGAGCCAGCAGGACGGCCTGCTGCCCTTCGTCGAATCGGGGCTGGTCACCTTCGTCGGCGCCACCACCGAGAACCCGTCCTTCGAGGTCAACTCCGCGCTGCTGTCGCGGGCCCAGGTCTACACGCTTCAGTCCCTCAGCGAGGACGAACTCCGTCAACTGGTTCGCCGTGCGCAGGAGAAGGTGCTGACCCACCTGGCTTTGAGCGATGCCGCCGTCGACACGCTGGTGGGCTATGCCGACGGCGATGCGCGCCGCATGCTTAACCTGCTGGAGCAGACCGACACCGCGGCGCGTGCCGCCGGGGTGGAGGAAGTGAAACCCGAGTTCCTGCAGAGCGCGCTCACGCTCAACGCCCGGCGGTTCGACAAGGGCGGCGACAACTTCTACGACCAGATCTCCGCCCTGCACAAGTCGGTACGCGGCTCACATCCCGATGCGGCGCTGTACTGGCTTACGCGCATGCTCGACGGCGGTGCCGATGCACGCTACCTCTCGCGGCGCATCGTCCGCATGGCCTGGGAGGACATCGGCCTGGCCGACCCGCGCGCGATGCAGGTGGCCAACGATGCCGCCACCACCTTCGAGCGGCTCGGCTCGCCCGAAGGCGACCTGGCCCTGGCCCAGGCCGTCATCTACCTGGCGATCGCGCCCAAGAGCAACGCGGGCTACAACGCCTACAACCAGGCGCGGGCCTTCGTGCGGCAGGACAAGTCGCGCGAAGTGCCCATTCATCTGCGCAACGCGCCCACCAAGCTGATGAAGTCCCTGGGCCACGGCAAGGCCTACCGCTACGCGCACGACGAGCCCGAAGCCTATGCGGCCGGCGAGACCTATTTGCCCGAGGGCATGGCCGAACCCCGTTGGTACCAGCCCGTGCCGCGTGGGCTCGAAACGAAGATCGCCGACAAGCTCGCCCACCTGCGGCAACTGGACGAACAGGCCCGCGAGGGCTGACACCGGCCTGACGTCGGCGCTCCGTCGAGCCACTCCAGGCTTGCGGAAAACCCCCACGCCGCCTGCACCAGATTGGCGCGGGGCCGTGTCTACAATCCCGCCCACTTCAACCCGCCTCCCACCCATGCTGGCGGGTTTTTTGCTACCTGAACCACGGCGCCAATCCGGTGCTCCGGCTTGGCAGAAGGCGTCCTCACCGGGACGCATAACAAAAGGGACCTCTCTTTATGGAAATATTGCTGCAGCAGATCATCAATGGTCTGGTTCTCGGCAGCATGTACGCCCTGATAGCCCTCGGCTACACCATGGTGTACGGCATCATCAACCTCATCAATTTCGCCCACGGCGAGGTCCTCATGGTCGGCGCATTGACCAGCTGGACCATCATCGGCTGGATGCAGTCGGCCATGCCGGGCACCCCCGGCTGGATCATCCTGATCCTGGCCACCCTGATCGCCTGCGTGGTGGCGGCCACCCTCAACTTCACCATCGAGAAGGTCGCCTACCGGCCGCTGCGCAACAGTCCCAAATTGGCCCCGCTGATCACGGCCATCGGCATGTCGATCCTGCTGCAGACGCTGGCCATGATCATCTGGCGGCCGACCAACAAGGCCTATCCGACGCTGCTGCCCAGCGACTCGGTGCACATCGCGGGGGCGGCCATCTCGCCGACGCAGATCATGATCCTGGTGGTCACCGCGATCTCGCTGGCGGTGCTGACCTGGCTGGTCAACTACACGCGGCTCGGCCGCGCCATGCGGGCCACCGCCGAGAACCCGCGCGTGGCCGCGCTCATGGGCATCCGGCCCGACACGGTCATCTCGGCCACCTTCATCATCGGTGCCGTGCTGGCGGCCATCGCGGGTGTCATGTATGCCTCCAACTATGGCATCGCGCAGCACGCCATGGGCTTCATTCCCGGCCTCAAGGCCTTCACGGCGGCCGTGTTCGGCGGCATCGGCAACCTGGCGGGCGCCGTGGTGGGCGGCCTGCTGCTGGGCGTGATCGAGGCCGTGGGCGCGGGCTACCTGTCCGACGTCACCGGCGGCGTGCTGGGCAGCCAGCACAGCGACATCTTCGCCTTCATCATCCTCATCATCACGCTGACCGTGCGGCCGTCCGGCCTGCTCGGCGAACGCGTGGCGGACCGGGCCTGACGGCCAAGGAGGCTCCATGAAGAATTCCAAGAACCTCGTCGTATTCCTGATCGCCGCCGTCGCGCTGCTGGCCTTCCCATTGCTGCTGCAGACGCAGGGCAATGCCTGGGTGCGCATCGTCGACATCGCGCTGCTCTACGTGATGCTGGCCCTGGGCCTGAACATCGTGGTGGGCTACGCCGGCCTGCTGGACCTGGGCTACGTCGCCTTCTTCGCCATCGGCGCGTACCTGTATGCGCTGCTCGGCTCCACGCAGCTGACCGATTCCTTCCCGGCGCTGCAGGCCATGTTCCCGAACGGATTCCACACCTCGCTGATCCTCGTGATTCCGGCGGCGCTGGTGCTGGCGGGCATCTTCGGCGCACTGCTCGGTGCGCCCACGCTCAAGCTGCGCGGCGATTACCTGGCCATCGTGACGCTGGGCTTCGGCGAAATCATCCGCGTGTTCATGAACACGCTGGACCATCCCTACAACATCACCAACGGTCCCAAGGGCATCAGCAGCATCGATCCGATCAGGATCTTCGGCCTGAACCTGGGCCGGCCGCTGAAGATCGGCGACTACACCATCTCTTCGGTGTCGTTGTACTACTACCTGTTCCTGGTGCTGGTCATCTTCACCGTCATCCTGTCGCACCGCCTGCAGAACTCGCGCGTGGGCCGTGGCTGGATGGCGATCCGCGAGGACGAGATCGCCGCCAAGGCCATGGGCATCAACACCCGCAACATGAAGCTGCTGGCATTCGGCATGGGTGCGAGCTTCGGCGGCGTCTCGGGTGCCATGTTCGCCGCCTTCCAGGGCTTCGTTTCGCCCGAGTCCTTCAGCCTGATGGAGTCGGTGATGATCGTCTCGATGGTGGTGCTCGGCGGCATCGGCCACCTGCCCGGCGTGATCCTGGGCGCCGTGCTGCTGGCGGCTCTGCCCGAGGTGCTGCGCTATGTTGCCGGTCCGCTGCAGGACATGACCGATGGCCGGCTGGATGCCTCCATCCTGCGCCAGCTCTTCATCGCGCTGGCCATGATCCTGATCATGCTGGTGCGTCCGCGCGGCCTGTGGCCGTCGCCGGAGCATGGCAAGTCGCTCAAGACCACGCCGCGTGCGCCCGATCCGATCGCCGGCTCGGCCCAGGCTGTCACGCCTGGCATCGACACGCCGGCCGAAGAGGTGCCTGGTGGCGCCAGCCGGCCGATGTCCATCAACCCCTGAGCCGACGGAAAGGACTCCTCCCATGGCAGACACCATCCTTCACGTGAAGGGCATCTCCAAGCGCTTCGGCGGGCTGCAGGCCCTGTCGGACGTGGGCATCCGCATCGAGCGCGGCCAGGTCTATGGCCTGATCGGCCCCAACGGCGCGGGCAAGACCACCTTCTTCAACGTCATCACCGGGCTGTACACGCCGGACAGCGGCAGCTTCGAGCTGGCCGGCAAGCCCTACCAGCCCACGGCGGTGCACGAAGTGGCCAAGGCCGGCATCGCGCGCACCTTCCAGAACATCCGTCTCTTCGCCGAGATGACGGCGCTGGAGAACGTGATGGTCGGCCGCCACGTGCGCACGCATTCGGGCGTGTTCGGCGCCATCTTCCGCACCTCGGGCTTCAAGGCCGAAGAGCGGGCCATCGCCGATCGCGCACGCGAGCTGCTCGACTATGTGGGCGTGGGCAAGTACGCCGACTTCAAGGCCCGCACGCTGAGCTACGGCGACCAGCGCCGCCTCGAGATCGCCCGGGCGCTGGCGACCGATCCGCAACTTATTGCCCTGGACGAACCCGCCGCCGGCATGAACGCCACCGAAAAGGTGCAGTTGCGCGAACTGATCGACCGCATCCGCAAGGACAGCCGCACGGTGCTCATCATCGAGCACGACGTGAAGCTCATCATGGGCCTGTGCGACCGCGTCACGGTGCTCGACTACGGCAAGCAGATCGCCGAAGGCACGCCGGCCGAGGTGCAGAAGAACGAGAAGGTGATCGAGGCCTACCTCGGCACCGGTGGACACTGAAAGGCCGCGCATGGCACAGACTCTGTTGAAAGTGAGCGGCCTGAAGGTCGCGTACGGCGGCATCCAGGCCGTCAAGGGCGTGGACTTCGAGGTGCGCGAAGGCGAGCTGGTCTCGCTGATCGGCTCCAACGGCGCCGGCAAGACCACCACCATGAAGGCCATCACCGGCACGCTGCCGGCGCTGGCTGGCGAGATCGAGTTCATGGGCAAGTCCATCAAGGGCCGTGGCGCCTGGGACCTGGTCAAGGAAGGTCTGGTGATGGTGCCAGAAGGCCGTGGCGTGTTCACCCGCATGACGATCACCGAGAACCTGCAGATCGGCGCCTACACGCGCAACGACAAGGCCGGCATCGCGCAGGACATCGACCGCGTCTTCACCACGTTCCCACGGCTGAAGGAGCGCGCCACGCAGCTGGCGGGCACCATGTCCGGCGGCGAGCAGCAGATGCTGGCGATGGGCCGTGCGCTGATGGCGCGGCCCAAGGTGCTGTTGCTGGACGAGCCCACCATGGGCCTGTCGCCCATCATGTGCGACAAGATCTTCGAGGTGGTCAAGCAGGTCTACGACCAGGGCGTCACGGTGCTGCTGGTGGAGCAGAACGCCAGTCGCGCGCTGCAGATCGCCGACCGTGGCTATGTGATGGAGTCGGGCCTGATCACCATGGATGGTGACGCCAAGGTGATGCTGAGCGACCCCAAGGTGCGCGCGGCCTACCTGGGCGAGTGACGTGGCAGGCGGCCCTGTGGGCCGCCACAGCCAGGAAAAGAAAACGGGCCGCGCTTTCGCCGGCCCGTTCTGCTTTGGAGGCGCACCGCCGGGGCGGCGGCAGGCGCTCAGTCCACCTTCGCGCCCGTGGCCTTCACCACCTGCTCGTATTTGGCCAGTTCGCTCTTCATGAAGGCACCGAACTGCTCCGGTGTGGTCGGCACCGGCTCGGCAAAGAGGGCGGCGAAGCGGGTCTTGGTCTCGGGCGCGTTCAGCGCGCCGACGAAGGCCTGGTTCAGCCGGTCGATCATGTCGCGCGGCGTGCCGGCCGGCGCCACCAGGCCCCACCAAGTGTCGATGGCAAAGCCCTTGAGCGTGTCCGCCACCGGCGGCACCTCCGGCAGGAAGGGGCTGCGCTGCAGCGTGGTCACGGCCAGGGCCTTGAGCTTGCCGCCCCGGATGTTGGGCGCGGCCGTGGCCAGGTTGTCGAAGTTGAAGTCGACCTGGCCACTCAGCAGCGCCAACTGGGCCGGATTGCCGCCGTTGTAGGGGATGTGCACGGCGAAGATGCCCGCCGCCTTCTTGAACATCTCTCCCGCCAGGTGGCCGGCGCTGCCGTTGCCGCCGCTGCCGTAGTTCAGCTTGGCCGGGTTGGCCTTGGCGTAGGCGATCAGGTCCTTGAGGCTGTTGATCTTCAGGCGCTGTGCCGTCTCGGCATTCATCACCAGCACGTTGGGCACTCGCACCATCTGGGTGATGGGCGCGAAGTCGGTGGCCGCGTTGTAGGGCATGCGGCTGTAGAGCCAGGGATTGACCGCGTTCGTCGCCGTGGCGGCGATGCCGATGGTCAGGCCGTCGGGTTGCGCCTTGGCCACCATGTCGGCGCCGATGTTGCCGCCCGCGCCCGGCTTGTTGTCGATGATGATCGGGCCGCCAAATGCGTCCTTGGCCCGCTCGGCCAGGGCACGTGCGGTCACATCGATGGGACCGCCCGCGGCATAGGGCACCACCAGGCGGATCGGCCGGCTGTCGGCGCGCGCCGCGAAGGGCAGAGCGGCGCTGGCGGCCAGCAGGGAGAGCACGGGGCGTCGGGTGATCAGGCGGGTCATGGTGTCTCTGGTTGTCTTGGGATCGGAAGGCCGCCTGCCGTCGGTCGACGGCAGGCGCGGCATGCGGCGGAGCAGGCGCTCAGGGTGCAGCCTTGTCCGCCTCGGAGGTGAAGGCGTCGGCGAAGAATTCCTCTTCGGGCAGTCCGCCCTGGGCCACATAGTCGCGCTGTGCCGACTGCACGACCACCGGCGCGCCGCAGGCATACACCTGGTGGCCGGAGAGGTCGGGCGTGTCCTCGAGCACTGCCTGGTGGACGAAGCCGGTGCGACCGGTCCAGTTGTCCTCGGGCACGGCATTGCTCACCACCGGCACATAGCGCAGCTGCGGCATCTCGGCCAGCTGCTCGCGGATCCAGCCGTCCATGTACAGGTCCTGCGGCCGGCGGCCGCCCCAGTACAGCGTGGCGGGCCGCTCGATGCGCTTGAACTTCATGTGCTCGATCAGCGCCTTGATGGGCGCGAAGCCGGTGCCCGAAGCGAGCAGCACGATGGGCTTGGTGCTGTCTTCGCGCAGGAAGAAGCTGCCGTAGGGGCCTTCGACGCGAAGGATCTCCTTCTCTTTCATCGCGCCGAACACATGGTCGGTGAACTTGCCGCCCGGCATGTGGCGGATGTGCAGCTCGATGCCCGTGCCCGGCTCGGCCAGCGTGTGCGGCGCATTGGCCATCGAGTAGCTGCGCCGCGCGCCGTCGCGCAGCAGGAATTCGACGTACTGCCCGGCATGGAACTTCATCGGCTCGCCGGCCGGCAACTGCAGGCGCAGCTGCATCACGTCGTGCGACAGGCGCACCAGTGTCTGCACCCGCACGGGCATCTTGCGGATGGGGAAGGCGTCGGCATCGACCACCTGACGCGATTCGAGCACCACATCGCTGGTGGCATGGGCGCGGCAGGTCAGGATGTAGCCGGCGGCGGCTTCCTCGGCGCTGAGGGCCTTGGACTGGTAGGCCTCCATCGTCACTTCGCCCGAGAGCTTCTTGCACTTGCAGGAGCCGCAGGCGCCGTCCTTGCAGCCGTAGGGCAGGCCGATGCCCTGGCGGATGCCGGCGGACAGGATGGATTCGCCGGCCTCGGCGTCGAAGCGGCGGCCACTGGGCTCCACGCTCACGGAGAACACGGTGTCGGACATGGGTGGGTATTCTTCGGGGGTTGTGCCGGCGCTGGCGCCGCGTGGGGCGGGCGCGGCCGGTCAAGACTGCGGAAAGCGTTCGATTTTGCCTTCAAACCGTCTTCCCCTCGGTGCGCTGCCGGCGCGCTTCCGCCGCATGCGGCTGCTCGTCGTCGGCTGCGGCGACGTGGGCCAGCGGGCGCTGCGCCAGCTCGGCGGGCGGATGCGCGTGCTGGCACTGACCTCCTCGCCCGAGCGGGTGCCGGCCCTGCGCGCGGCGGGCGCCGTTCCGCTGGTGGGCGACCTGGACCGGCCTGCCACGCTGCGCCGCCTGGCTGGGCTGGCGCCCCGTGTGCTCCATTTGGCGCCGCCGCCGCGCGAGTCCGGGGCGGGTGACGACCGCGACAGCCGCACCCGCGCGCTGCTGCAGGCGTTGGCCCGAAGCGGCGCGGTGGCCGCGCCGGACGTGCTGGTCTACGGCTCCACCACCGGCGTGTACGGCGATTGCGGCGGTGACTGGATCGACGAGACCCGTCCGGTCGCGCCCGCCACGGCACGCGGCCGGCGTCGCGTCGATGCGGAACGTGCGGTGCGCGAGGCCGGCACGCGCGGCCTGCGCGCCAGCATCCTGCGCATCCCGGGCATCTATGCGCCCGACCGGCCAGCGGGCACGCCGCGCGAGCGCCTGCTGCGCGGCACGCCCGCCCTGCGCGCGGAAGACGACGTCTACACGAACCACATCCATGCCGACGACCTGGCGCGCGCCTGCATTGCCGGGCTCTTCCGGGGCCGGCCGCAGCGCGTCTACCACGCGAGCGACGACACGCAGTTGCGCATGGGCGAGTACTTCGACCTGGCGGCAGACCTCTTTGGCCTGCCCCGGCCGCCGCGGCTGTCGCGTACCGAGGCGGTCGCGCAGCTGTCGCCCATGCAGATGAGCTTCATGAGTGAGTCGCGGCGGCTGCGAAACCGGCGGCTCAAGCAGGAACTGCGGGTGCGGCTGGCCTGGCCCGACGTGGCCCGGGGCCTCCAGGGCAGCGCCTCGTAGCTTTCGCAGGCGGCGCACTGGACAGGGACGCCGCCATGGTTCGCCTGCCGCGGATCGGTCACGCGCGCCGGCTGCCCACCGGCACCAGGCCGCGGCGCTCGATGGGCGTGGAGAACACGATCGAGGTCCGCGTCTCGCCATAGCCGTTGATCGTGCCCAGGAAGCGTTCGAGCTCGGGCAGGCTGGGCGCGACCACGGTCATCAGGTAGGAGTCGGCGCCCGCCACGTGATGGCACTCCAGCACTTCCGCGGCGGTGCGCAGCCGCTCCAGGAAGGCCTTCTTGCCCGGCTGATGGACCGTGATGCCCACCATCGCCTTGACCGGGTAACCAGCGAGCGCCGGCTCCAGCTCGGCGCCGATGCGTCGCACCACGCCGGACTCCTGCAGGCGCCTGAGCCGTTCCGCCGTGGCGGCGACGGAAAGGCCGGCCTGCTCGGCCAGGCTCTTCAGCGGCGCGCGGCCTTCCTGCTGCAAGGCGCCGAGCAGCAGCCAGGCGGTGTCGTCGAGCGGGTCGGTGGATGTTCTGGCCATCGGTGCATTGGGCCGTAAAAGGAGTGCGAAATCAAACCTGGTGCCGGAAATATCGGCTGGGACTGCCGACGCCGACGTCGGATGATCGTTGTCGACCCGACTCGGAGATTCCCATGGCCGACATCCAGAACTACGGCAGCTTCCTCATCGCCATCCTGATTTTCCAGGCCGTCCCGGGCGCGGGCACCGTCGCCATCCTCGACGCCACTGCGCGCGGCGGGGTGCGTGCCGGCATGGCCTGCGTGGGGGGCACGTTGGCGGGCGACGCGCTGTTCATGGCCGGCGCCGCACTGGGGCTTGCTGCGCTGCTGCAGGCGAGTCCGGCGCTCTTCGGTGCCCTGCAGCGGGTGGGCGCGGGCTATCTGCTGTGGATGGGCTGCGGCATGCTGCGTTCGACCGCTTGCGTGACGGCCACCGCGACCGAGGTGCCACGCAGCCCGCGCGCGTATGCCTGGCGGGCCTTCGCCATCAGCCTGGCCAATCCCAAGGTGATGCTGTTCTTCGTGGCCTTCTTCCCGCTCTTCATCGCGCCGGGCGCCTCGGCGGCCACCCTGCCGCTCATGATGCTGCACGTGACCGTGCTGAGCCTGTTCTGGCAGGGACTGCTGGTGCTGCTGGGTCGCCAGGTGGCGC
The DNA here is from genome assembly GCF_056314265.1 of Pseudacidovorax sp. DMC4. NCBI lineage: Bacteria > Pseudomonadati > Pseudomonadota > Betaproteobacteria > Burkholderiales > Comamonadaceae > Pseudacidovorax > Pseudacidovorax sp. DMC4. Next base: position 29,253 of record NZ_JBQUYR010000003.1, read on the forward strand.
GGCGGCTCGTCCATCGGCCGGCCGCGCGCCGGCTGGCGGCACGGCTGGCGGGCTTTGTGCTGGTCGGCCTGGGACTGCGGCTGGCCGTCGGGCTGCGATGAACGAGGCCGGGTGCCTTGGTCAGGGCGCCTTGGCCACATGGCCGTAGCAGGCCTTGAGCTTTTCCCAGTCGTAGAAGTGCTGCGTGCCCGCTGCCCGGGCGCCGTCGCAGCCGGCCTTGAAGTCGGTCTCGCGCTCGTTGTAGAGCATCTTCACCAGCAGCGCGCCGGCGCTGTTGCGGTACACGTCCCATTGCATGTTGGCGGCCATGGGCGACACGTATTCGCCGCGCCACGGGTTGTTCGTCCAGCCGTAGGTCTGTGCCACCGGCACCTGCTGCAGCACGTTCTTCAGACCCATGCGCGAGGCGAAGGGAATCATGATCTCGGCATGGGCGAAGCGCAGCTTGGCCGCATGCGACAGGTCACCGCGAGCGATGGCGTCCACCTCGTTGAACAGGTCGTCCACCAGGATCTGGGCCATCTTGTAGGTGGCCTCGCCCTTCTCCGTGATGCCGGGGCCCTTGTCGTAGAAGTCGGAGGTGTCGTTGGCCTCGGCGAAGAACTTGGCCTGCGCCGCCGGCATGTAGGGCGTGAAGTCCACGCCCGCCTCGGCTTTCATGGCAGGCGCAATGACGTAGAGCTCGTAGAGCAGAGCGCCGGCATCGCCCAGTGTCTTGATGGTGGTCTTGCCGTCGCCCGACAGCGTGCTGCTGAACTTGCCGTCGCTGCTGGTGTAGGTGTAGCTCCCACTGTTGGCGAAGCTGTAGCTGCCGTTGTCGATCTTGTCGACGAAGGCCGCGGTGAACAGGCGCAGCAGCAGCGTGCGGCCTGCCGAACGGGCCGCGTCGCTGGAGAACAGCCCCGCCTGCTTGGCCAGCAGGTCGGCATCCGAAGACTTGTACTTCTGGTAGGTCTGGCTGTCCTGATAAGTGACGTAGCGCGGGTCGGCCGTGTTGCTCACCAGGTCTGTGGCCTTGACCAGCTTGTGGAAGTACAGCAGGAAGCGGTCGGTGCCGGCCGGCTGTGCAACCGCATTGCCGTTGTCCGGATAGGGCGCTGGTGCCGGCGGGTAGCTCACCAGGCTGGCGAGTGCGGGTTGTGCGCTCTTGAGGGACTGCACGAAGAAGTTGCCGCTGTCCACGGCCCGGTCGACGCCCGAGGTGACGGTGACGATCTGGCGCGGTGCGCTGCTGGCGGCATCGCCCACCTGCTTCCAGAGTGCGCTTTGCCGTTGCAGCATTCGCTTTGCAAGGAGCGTGTGCTCCTGGATGCCCGCCTGCGTCTCGTTGCCGTAGCCAGGCGTGGAAATGCCGGCCACGCCGTAACCGAGCAGGAAGTTGGCCTTCATGATGGCCAGCACATCCGCGCCCAGCTGCTGGCCCAGCGGCGTCAGCGCGCCGTCGGCCTTCGCCTTGGCCCACATGTTGTAGACGGCCAGGTCGTACTTGAGGCTGGACAGGCCGCGCGAGCCGTGCCGCGCCACCATCTGCACCGCGACCGCACTGAAGCCGGCCGGCGGTGCTTCGTAGGTGGAGACGTCCTGCTGGGGACGGTAGGGTGCCTTTGTCTGGTAGAAGCGATCGGTCAGGGCGGCAGCGGCCAGCGTGGTGCGCAGGTCGGCGTTGGTGTCCGCCTCGGCGAGTGCATGTCCGATCCGGGTCAGCGTGTCGTCCGAGCCGGCCTGGAGTGCCGCCTTGTCCGTGGCATCCGCTTCATGGTTGAAGTCCGTCAGCAGCTTCGCCGCCGGCACGCCGGTGGCCAGGGCCACTTTGGCCACGGCCGCGGCAAAGTCCATTCCGGTTTCCATCTCGGCCACGACCGAGGTGGACAGGGCGGAAACCACACCGGGTGCCTCCTTCGGCGCGCGCAGCACCAGCCGCTGCGCGACAGGTGTGGCAGTACCGGTGCTCGGGTCGTACTCGATGGTGGCGGTGCCGAGCTCCGCGACCACCGCGCCCTGCCCGGCAAGGACAAAGCGGCCATCGTTGTCCGTGATTGCCACGGGCTCGCCCTCGTCGCAGTGCAGGTTGGCATTGGTGTCCACGCACACCTTGGCATTGCGGAAGTAGCTGCCGACCACCACGCCGGAGGTGCTGACGGGGCCGGCGCTCTGTCCGGGCGTGGCTGCGCTGGCTGTGGCGGCCGTGCTGCCGGCTGCATTGAAGGTGACGTTGTCGTGCCCGCCGCCGCACGCGGCAAGCAGGAGGGCCAGGGCCGAGGCCGCGCCAGTGGCCAGGGGAGGAAGACGCATGTTGTCGTGCCTAGTGGCGTCCAGAAAAGGGAAGCCGACCATAGGCAGCGTTGATGACGGCCGCGTGACGCGCCGCACCAGGGCGTCACGCGTTCATGTCTGACGCCCGGGCCTTGCCCGCGGCCCGGCATTCAGGAGGGCGGAACTCGGCCCAGTGTCGACAGTGCCTCTGCGTCCGTGCGGTACTGCGCGAACAATGGCCCCGGGGCGAGCAGACCGGCGCGCTCCAGCACCTGCTGCGCGGGCAGCTTGAGGCCCGAGAGGTGCAGCATCACGCCGCGGCTTTCCAGCAGCCGGCGGATGCTGCCGAAGACTTCCGCGCCGGTCAGGTCCACGCGGTTGATGGGCTGGGCGAACAGGCACACGTGGCGCAGGGCCGGATGACGCGCGAGCGCCTCGGTGATGTGGCGTTCCAGTGTGCTGGCCGAGGCGAAGTCCAGCTCCGCATCCATGCGCAGCGCATACAGGTCGGGTGCCAGCGGCGGCAGGTGCCACAGGTGACGGTCGCGCAGGCTGCCGTCCGCGTGCAGTCCCACCTCGATGATGCGCGGGTGCAGGTGGCGGTACATGTAGTGCGACAGCGCCGCCAGCAGCCCGCCCAGCACGCCCCAGTAGATGGACGGCGCCGTCGCGATGGTCAGCACAAAGGTGCCGAAGGCGATGCCAGCCTCGATGCGCGAGATGCGCCACAGCTGCACGAAGGACCGCGGCTTGAGCAGCCCGATGGTGGCCGTCGCCACAATGGCCGCCAGAACGGCCTGCGGCACGTGGTAGAGCAGCGGCATGGCCCACAGCAGCGCCACCGCCACCACCGCCACGTTGAAGAGCGTGGCCCACTGCGTCTGCGCGCCGGCGTACAGCGTGATGGCCGAGCGCGAGAAGGACGAGCTGGTCGGAAAGCTGCCGGTGAGACCGGAGGCCACCTTGGCCAGGCCCTGGCCGATCAGATCCTGGTTCTCGTTCCAGAGCTTGCCCGCGCGGGCGTTGTCCACCTTGGCGCTGGAGGCCGTCTCCAGAAAGCTCACCAGCGTGATCAGGAAGGCCGGCAGCAGCAGCGTGCCCAGTTCGTGCCAGCCCGGCGCCTGTGGCAGGTAGAAGCCGGGCAGGCCGCCTGGCAACTGGCCGACCACGGCGCCGCCGCCCAGCGCATAGCCCAGCAGTGCACTGATCAAGGCGGTGCCGGCCACCAGCAGCATGGTCGTCGGCATGCGCGGCGACAAGCGCTTGCCGAAGAACAGCAGCGCCATGCTGCCCAGGCCGAAACCGATGGCGATGAAGTCCGGCGGCGGGCCCTGCATCACCTGCAGCGGCGTGCGGCCGGTGTAGCCCAGCAGCGCCGGCAGCTGCGACAGCGTGATCAGCACCGCCGCGCCCTGGGTGAAGCCCATCAGCACCGGGGAATTGACCAGCCGCAGCAGCCAGCCGAAGCGCGCCGCGCCCAGCAGGATCTGCATCGCGCCCGACAGCAGGGTGAGCCACACCGCCAGCGACACCCATTCGGCGCTGCCCGGCACGGCCATGGGCGCCAGCGTCGCGCCCACCAGCAGGCTGGTCAGCGCGGTGGGCCCCACCGACAGCCGCGCCGACGAGCTGAACAGCACCGCGATCAGTGCCGGCAGCAGCGCCGCATAGATGCCCGTGACCAGCGGCATGCCTGCCAGCGCCGCATAGGCCACGCCCTGCGGGATCACCATCAGGGCCACCGTGATGCCCGCCAGCGCCTCGCTGACCAACAGACCGCGCGTGGGGTGGGGCCAGTTCAGGAAGGGCAGCCACTGCTTCAGGACGCGGGCCCGGCCTGTGGGTTGGGAGGCTGGCGAGGGGGAGTCGGGGAGGTCGGGATCGGCAGGTGCAGTCATGAAGCGGGCACCGTGCTCAGGCGACGGTGGCGCGCGATTGTCCGCCCACTGGCCTGCAGATCGGCGTCATCCGGGTGTCGGCCGCTGCCTGCGCAGCGCGGCTGCTCAGGGCGCCGTGCAGCTGTCGTCGAGTCCGGCCACGCCGGCCAGCTTGCGCCAGCTGGAGCGCTGCTCCAGGCAGCTCTTCTGCCGGGCCTGCGCCGCCTGGGCCTGTGCCTGCTGGGCGGCCTGTGCGCGCTGCGCCTGCAACTGCGCCACGCGCTCCTTGATGCGGGGCATGGCGGCCAGGGCCGCCTTCTCGCCTTCGAGGATGGCATTGGCCCGCTGGGTGAAGTCGGCGGCGCCGATGTCCAGCACGGCCGGCCGGATGGTCACGTCCGCCCTGGCCAGCTCGGCATGGCCCAGCTTTTGGCCCATGATGGCGATCGACTGGCCCACGGTGCCCAGCAGGTCGCCCGGCGCACGCCCACGGGCCTTGCTGGAGATGTCGACGGCGATGACGACGTCCGCGCCGAGTTGCCGGGCCGCATCCACGGGCACGGGGCTGACCACGCCGCCGTCGACATAGTGGTACTTGCCGATGGCCACCGGCTGGAACACGCCCGGAACGCTGCTGGAAGCCCGCACCGCCTGGCCGGTGTTGCCGCGGGCGAAGACGGTGCGCTCGCCGTCCTCCAGCCGCGTGGCCACGGCCACGAAGGGCTTGGCCAACTGCTCCAGGGGCTTGTTGTGAACCTGGGCGTTGACGTAGTCCTCCAGCTTCTGGCCCAGCACCAGGCCGCCGGACGAGAACTGCAGGTCGCGGATGCTTGCCTCGTCGAGTGCGACGGCCTTCTGCTGCAGTTCGAAGGCGTTCATGCCGCTGGCATACAGCGCGCCGACCACGCTGCCGGCGCTGGTGCCGGCCACCACGGCAGGTGCGAGGCCGTTGGCTTCCAGCATCTTGATCACGCCGATATGCGCAAAGCCTTTGGCGGCTCCGCCGCCAAGGGCGATGCCGATGCGGATGGGGGCACTGCTGCCGGCGGGGGCGGGAGAGGCCGCCGTACTGGGCGCGGCGCTAGTCGCAGCTGCGGGCGTGCGAGGCGCGCTGCCGCAGCCGGCAAGTGCCGCCAGGCCGAGGGCCACGATGGGCCGCCACCCGCGGATGCGGGCGCGGCGGGAAAGGGAAGAAGAAAGTCCTGCTGTCATCGGAAAGGACGGAGTGTGACAGCGGCGAAAAGTGCCCGGCCCGCGGCGCACGGGACACGGGACACGGGACCCCCGCGGCATCTCTTCTGGCTCCCTCTCCCGCGAGCGGAGAGGGGCTCATGCATCAGCCCGCGATGTGCCGCGCCACGGCCTCGCCCAGTTCCGTCGTGCTGGCCTGCCCACCCAGATCGGGCGTGCGCGGTCCTTCGCGCAGCACCGCCTCGATGGCCGCCAGGATGGCGTCGTGCGCCTGCCGGCAGGCGCCTTCGCCGCGGCCCAGGAAGTCCAGCATCAGCGCGCCCGACCAGATCATGGCGATCGGGTTGGCGATGTTCTTGCCATAGATGTCCGGCGCCGAGCCGTGCACCGGCTCGAACAGCGAGGGGAAGGTGCGGTCCGGGTTCAGGTTGCCCGAGGGCGCCAGGCCGATGGTGCCGGTGGTGGCCGGGCCCAGGTCCGACAGGATGTCGCCGAACAGGTTGGTGGCCGCCACCACATCGAAGCGGCCCGGCTGCAGCACGAAGCGCGCGGACAGGATGTCGATGTGCTGCTTGTCCAGCGCCACCTCCGGATAGGCCTTCTTCACCTCGTCGGCCTGCTTGTCCCACCAGGGCATGCTGATGGCGATGCCGTTGCTCTTGGTGGCCAGGGTGACGTGTTTGCGGGGGCGCGATTGCGCCAGCTCGAAGGCGAACTTGAGCAGCCGCTGCGCGCCGACGCGGGAGTAGACCGACTCCTGGATCACCATCTCGCGCTCCGTGCCCTCGTACATCACGCCGCCCAGCGAGGTGTATTCGCCTTCGGTGTTCTCGCGCACCACGAAGTAATCGATGTCGCCCGGCTTGCGGCCGGCCAGCGGGCAGGGCACGCCCTCGAACAGGCGCACCGGGCGCAGGTTCACGTACTGGTCGAACTCGCGGCGGAACTTCAGCAGCGAACCCCACAGCGACACATGGTCCGGCACGGTGGCCGGCCAGCCCACGGCGCCGAAGAACAGGGCGTCCATGCCTTGCAACTGGGCCTTCCAGTCGTCCGGCATCATCTTTCCGTGCGCGGCGTAGTAGTCGCAGCTGGCCCATTCGAAGTGGCTGTACTCGATGGCGATGCCGAAGCGCTGTGCGGCAGCGTCCAGGGCGCGCAGGCCCTCGGGCATGACTTCCTTGCCGATGCCATCGCCGGGCAGGACGGCGATGCGGAAGGGACGGGTTGGGGTGCCTGCGGCCATGGTGGGTCTCCAGATGCGGGAAGGGAAGGAATGGCGTGCATTCTCGTTGCGCACGCTATTCATACAATCCTGCATCCGTGAAGACATTGGCCACGAATCGTGAGCAATATCCCCGCCAATGAAGACCTGCGCGTCTTCCTCATCGTGGCCCGCCAGTCCAGCTTTGCAGCGGCGGCCGAGCAACTGGGCGTCTCGACCGCCTATGTCAGCAAGCGCATCCGGGTGCTGGAAGAGACGCTGGGCGTGCGCCTGCTGCACCGCACGACGCGCCGCGTGAGCGTGACCGACCAGGGCGAGCGCGTCTTCCACTGGGCGCAGCGCGTGCTCGACGACGTGGAGCAGCTGATGCAGGAGGTGGCCGTCACCCGTGGCGAGCCGCGGGGCCTGCTGCGCATCAGCAGCAGCTTCGGTTTCGGTCGTCGGGTGGTGGCGCCGATGCTGTCGGCCATGGCGCGCCGGCATCCGGGCCTGCAGGTGCGGCTGGAGGTGCTGGACCGGCTGGTGGACGTGGCCGCCGAAGGCTACGACGTGGATGTGCGCGTGGGGGACGAGATCGCGCCGCACCTCATCGCCCGCCGGCTGGCGTCCAACCACCGCGTGCTGTGCGCCGCGCCCGCCTACCTGGCCCGTCGCGAGCCGCCGCGCACCCTGCAGGACCTGGCCAGCCACGACTGCCTGGTGATCAAGGAGCGCGACCATCCCTTCGGCGTGTGGCGGCTGCGCGCCGGCGCGCAGGAGGAGGCGGTGAAGGTCACCGGCCCGCTGTCGTCCAACCATGGCGAGGTGGCGGTGCAATGGGCCGTGGACGGCCACGGCGTGGTGCTGCGCTCGCTGTGGGATGTGGCACCGCTGCTGGCCGACGGTCAACTGGTGCAGCTGCTGCCCGAATGGCGGCAGGAGGCCAACGTCTGGGCCGTCTACCCCGAGCGCCTCGCCAGCTCAGCCAAGGTGCGGGTCTGCGTCGAGTACCTGATCGAGGCTTTCGCTGAGGTCAGCGCCGCCGATGCTGGAAGGCCGTCGGCGACTTCCCCGTCGCCTGCTTGAACATGGCGCAGAAGGCGCTGTCTGTGGCATAGCCGCAGGCGTCGGCCACCTGGCTCACGGCCATGCCGCGGGCCAGCAGCGGCAGCGCATGGGCCAGCACCGCCTGCTGGCGCCAGGCCTGCCAGCTCATGCCCAGTTGGTCGCGGAACAGGCGCGCGACGGTGCGCTCGCTGGCGCCGATGCCGCGGGCGCGCTCGGCCAGCGTGGCGCGGTCGTCGGGCGCGCGCAGCACCGCCTCGCACAGCTGGCGCAGGCGCTTGTCCTGCGGCAGCGGCACGTCGATGCGGATCTGCTGCGCGCGCTCCAGCTCGTCCACCAGCAGCGGGGCGATCCAGCGCTCGCGCTGCGGCGAGGCGGGGTCGGCGGGCGGCAGGCCGTCCGGCGTGGTGTCCAGCGCCAGCATCAGGGCGCGCAGCAGCGGGCTGATCTCCAGCACCTCGCAGCGCGCCCAGTCCGGGCCCAGCCAGCGGTGCAGGTAGACGGTGCGCAGCTCGGCATCTTCCACCAGCGTGATGCTGTGCGGCACATCGGCCGGCACCCAGAGCGCGCGCGAGGGCGGGATGATGTAGCTGCCATCCCGCGTCGAGAGCCGGATCACGCCGCGGGTGGAGAAGGTGAGCTGCGGCCAGGGATGGGTGTGGGGCTCGACCTGGGTGTCGGCCGAGAGGAAATGCTCCTTGGCCCGCAATGGCCGCACGGCGTCGGGTGCGTAGAGGTGCGGCGTGAGCGGGCCCACGCTGTGGGCGAGGGCGGCCGGGGCCGTCGCGGAGAGCACATGGCGCGTGCCGGACGAGCGCCGTTTCCGGGCGGGGAAGGCCGCGGCCGGGGCCGCTTCGGCAGGCGTTGCAAGATCTGGCATGTTCTCGACAGAGGTTGGCAGGGTGTCGGCATTCTGCCGTTTTCCGCCGCCTACCATGGCGGGGCGCTGCGGGGCCCGGGTCGGGTGACGCAGCCGCTTCCTCCAACGACAAGAAACCCGCCTGCCGCGTCCCCGGGACGCGCGGCCCGCTGCCATGACCACTGCTTCCTCGTCGCCCTCCGGCGGCTCAACGTCCCTGCGCTCCGATGCCACCCTCATCGGCTTGGTGGGCCTGGCGCATGCCATCAGCCATTTCAGCCAGTTGATCCTGCCGCCGCTCTTCCCCTGGCTGAAGGACGCCTTCGGCGTCAGCTACACCGAGCTGGGTGCGGTGCTGACCGTGTTCTTCGTCACCTCCTGTGCGGTACAGGCGGGCTCGGGCTTCATCGTCGACAAGCTGGGGCCGCGGCCGGTGCTCTTCGTGGGGCTCGGCTGCCTGGGGCTGGCGGCCTTCGGGTACGCCATGGCGCCCAACTACTGGGGCCTGGTCGGGAGCGCCATCGTGGCGGGCGTGGGTAATGGCGTCTTCCACCCGGTCGACTACACCCTGTTCAACCGCAAGGTGGCGCCCACCCGCCTGGGCCATGCCTACAGCGTGCACGGCATCACCGGCAGCCTGGGCTGGGCGCTGGCGCCGGCTTTCGTGGTGCCGCTGGCCATTGCCTTCTCCTGGCGCGTGGCGCTGGCCAGCGCCGGTGCCCTGGCCCTGACAGTGCTGGTGGTGCTGTGGTTCGGCCGCGCCGCGCTGGCGCTGGACGTCAAGGCGGTGCAGAAAGCGACGGGCCAGGGTCCGGGCAGCGAAGGCGCCTTCGCCTTCCTGCGCATCCCGGCGGTGTGGATGTGCTTCGGCTTCTTCTTTTTCTACGCCATGGTCATCAGCGTGGTGCAGACCTTCGCGCCCCAGGCTGCCGGCCGGCTGCACGAGGTGCCGGTGGCGCTGGTGGCCATCTGCGTGACGGTGTACATGGTGGCCAGCTCAGTGGGCATGGTGCTGGGCGGCTTCCTGGCCTCGGACCCGACGCGCTGCGAGCGCATCGTGGGGGCGGGCTTCGGTATCGCCGCCGTGCTGGCGCTGGTGCTGGGCCTGGCGAGCTTTCCGCCCGCGGTGGTGCCGGTGCTGTTCGGCGCCATGGGCTTCGCCTCGGGCATCGCCGGCCCCTCGCGCGACCTGATCGTCAAGCGTTCGACGCCGGCCAATGCCAGCGGGCGGGTCTACGGCGTGGTGTACGCGGGCCTGGACATCGGCCAGGCGGTGGCGCCGCTGATCTTCGGCCGCCTGATGGACGCCGGCCAGTACACCAGCGTGATCCTGGGGCTGGCGATGGTGCAGGCCGTGCTGATCGCCAGCGCTTTCAATGTGCGCCGGGCGCGGCGCGAGCTGCTGACGCCGGCTTCGGCCTGACTTTCCCGCGCCACGGGTCGGCAGTGCAGGCCGCAGGAACACGGCGAGGACTTCCAGGCCGCCGCCGACCGATCCGCCGTGCCGTCGCTGTCGCGCTTTCGCCCGACACCGGGCGACGGCACTCAGAGGATCTCCAGCACCACCTCCTTGGGCCGGCACAGCCGCGTGCCCTTCGGCGTGACCACCAGCGGGCGGTTGATGAGCACCGGGTGGGCCAGCATCGCATCCAGCAACGCCTCGTCGCTGCGGGCGGGATCGAGCAGGCCGAGTTCGGCGGCCAGCGCCTCCTTCTCGCGCAGCACGCCCCGTACGCCGAGGCCGCTGTCCGCACACAGGCGCCGCAGCGTGTCGCGGTCGGGCGGTGTCTTCAGGTAGTGGATGACCGTGGGCTCGATGCCCCGCTCGCGCAGCATCGCCAGCGTGTTACGCGAGGTGCCGCAGGCGGGGTTGTGATAGATCGTGGCGTCGTTGCTTGGCATCCGGGAATTATTCCCACCATACTGGCCGGATGCGCTGCCGACCTCTCCTGCTTCTGCTGCTTGGGCCCGCGGCGATGGCCGCGGTGCCCACGGTCGTGGCGCAGCCGCGGGGCGATGGAGCCGCCGTGGCATCGATGGTGGCGGCCGAGCGGCTCGCCCAGGCCATCGTCCGGATGGCCGCGCTGCGCAGCGACGACCATCTGCTCGACCTGGGCACGGCAGAAGGCCGCGTGGTCGTGGCCGCGGCGCTGGCCGGTGCGCGCGCCACCGGCGTCGAGACCGAACCCGAGCTGCTCGACCGCGCCCGCCAGCGCGCGGCCCAGGCGGGCGTGGCGGACCGGGTCGTGTTCCGCGAGGAAGACCTCCTGCGCACGCGCCTCACCGGCGCCAGCGTCATCGTGATGCACCTGCCGCCCGAATCGCAGCAGCAGTTGCGTCCGGCGCTGCTGCGTCTGGCGCCGGGCACGCGGGTGATCTCCGACACGGACGGGTTGTCCGGCTGGCCGGCCGAGCAGACGCAGACCGTGGAGCTGCCCGACCGCAGTCCCGGCCGTCTACGGACGCAGCGCATCTCTCTCTGGCGCGTGCCGGCACCGGTCGAAGGCGCATGGTGCGCGCCGGGCGGCTTCCAGCTCAGCTTTCGTCAGTCGATGCTGGCGTACCAGGCCACCTTCGCGCGCGGCGCCGGGACCCCCGTGCAGTGGCGCGGCCGCATCGACGGCGCGAGCCTGCCGCCGCCGGTCGGTGGCCAACTGCGGCCCTGGCTGATCTGGAGCGACGGCCAGTTGCTGGTGCGGCGCGGCATTCCAGGACTGCCGGACGGCATCCGCCTCGCGCGGCGGCCCGCTGCCGGCTGCCCGTCCTGAGCCCGCCTGTCCCGCTGGGGTACGCATGCTTGCAAGTGGTGAGCCGGTGCGCGCACCAGCCCGGACAATGCCGCCATGAGTCCCCGCTACTGGTTGATGAAGTCGGAGCCCGACGAATGCTCCATCGATGACGCCCTGACCGCGCCTTTGCAGACCGTACCCTGGACGGGCGTGCGCAACTACCAGGCGCGCAACTTCATGCGCGATGCGATGCAGGTTGGCGATGGCGTGCTCTTCTACCACTCCAGCTGCCCGCAGCCGGGTGTGGCCGGCATCGCCCGCGTGGCCTCGGGCGTGCGGCCCGACCCGACGCAGTTCGATGCGGCCTCGCCGTACCACGACGCTGCCTCCAAGCCCGATGCGCCGCGCTGGCTGCTGCTGGACGTGCAGGCGGTGCGCAAGACGCGGCTGCTCGGCCTGCCCGAACTGCGCGCCGAGCCGGCACTTGCCGACATGCTGCTGCTGCGCAAGGGCAACCGGCTGTCGATCACGCCGGTCACGCCGGCCGAGTGGGCGGCCGTGCTGGCGCTGGCGGATCGCTGAGCCGACGCAAGGCTCGGGCGGCCCGCCGCCAGGCCGCCCCGCGACTGCGCGCCCTCAGGCGGCCAGCAGCGCGTCCAGCCGCGAAAGTCCGGCGATGGTCTTCACGCAGGCCTCGGCGGCTTCGGTGCCCTTGACCGCGAAGTGGCGGTGGAAGTACTTGCGGTGCTCGATGTGCTCGTGGAAGTGGTGCGGCGTGAGCACGGCCGAGATCATCGGCACCTCGGTCTCCAGTTGCACCTGCATCAGCGACTCGACCACGGTGCTGGCCACGAACTCGTGGCGGTAGATGCCGCCGTCGACCACCAGCGCGCAGCACACCACCGCGGCATAGCGGCCGCTTCGAGCCAGGCGTTTGGCATGCAGGGGAATCTCGAAGGCGCCGGGGACGTCGAAGATGTCGATCTGCGAGGCGGGCACGCTCAGGCGTTCCATCTCGGCGAGGAAGGCGTCGCGCGCCTGGTGGACGATGTCTGCATGCCACTGGGCCTCGACCAGCGCGATGCGCCGGTCGCCCAGGGCGGGCAGGATCTGGAGGGGAAGGTCGTTGAGCTGACTCATGGTGTTACCTTTGAACAAAGGGTGGGCCTGAATCAGGGCATCGAGAACACGCACGAAAAGCCGCGCCCGACCCGCAGACCGCGCACGGCATGGCGCCGCACGCGGCCAGGGGCCTGGCCGCATCTCGCGCTCTCTTTCATCCGGACTGTGACCGTCGGCTTCGGAATCGCACCGAAATCTGCTGACCCCGCCACCACGGCCCGTCAAGGCTGCAGCGGCGGGCGCTCGCGGGCTCGTGCGGAAGTCGCCTTCCACCATGACCGCCGGTAGGGAATTTCACCCTGCCCTGAGAACGCTTGGCGGCCACCCGAGGGTGACCGCGGGCGGATTCTAGGAGCGGGTCAAAGCCCTTGCTGTCGCCTTCATTCCGCCTGCGCCTCCAGCGTGCGCACCGGCTGGCGGTTGCGCTCGCTGCGGATCACCTGCAGGCCCGAGCCTACCAGCAGCGCGATGCCGGCCCAGGCCCAGGCATTGGGCACGTCGCCCCAGACAGCGTAGCCCAGGCCCACGGCGAAGAGCAGGGCCGAATAGCGGAAGGGCGCGGTGAGCGACACCTCGCCCTGGCGCATGCACTGGATCAGCAGGAAGTAGGCGGTGGCCAGAAAGGCGGAAGACAGCGCCAGCAGCCCGAGCTGCCCGGCCGTGGCCGGCTGCCAGCCCTCGGCCACCGACAGCGCGCCCGACAGCAGGGTGACGGCCAATGCGGTGGAGAGCGTGACCACGATGGAGGGAATGGCCGGATCCAGCCCGCGGGTGAGCAGGTCACGCGTGGCATGGAACAGCGTCGCCGCCAGGCACAGCAGCGCCCAGGCGTTGAAGCCGTCGCCGCGCGGCTGCACCACCAGCAGCACGCCGACGAACCCGATTCCCACGGCCCACCAGCGCGCCGCGCCCGGCCGCTCGCGCAGGAAGATGGCGGCGAACACCGTCATGAAGAGCGGTGCCGCGAGGTTGATGGCGGTGGCGTTGCCCAGCGGCAGCCTGAACAGCGAGAGCAGGTACATCACCGTCGCGCAGGCATCCACGCCGGCGCGCAGCAGCACGCGCGGATGGCGAAGGGCGCCCAGGCGCCGGTGCTCGCCGAGCACGACGGCCACGGCCAGCACCAGCAGCGTGGCCATCAGCCCGCGCAGGAAGATGAGCTGGCCGGCCGGCAGGCCCTGGCTGACGAACTTGCTGAGCGCGTCGTTGACGACGAAGCACGCCATGGCGCCGAGCATGCAGCCGATGGCGCGTCGGCCGCGACGGGTCGGATCGGGGGAGGGGAGGGAAGGCACGGAGGGCGAGGGTAACGCGGCCTCAATCCGTTCACCCTGGGCGCGTCGAAGGGCCGAACGGCGCGCGCCCCTCACACCACGCTGCGATGCCGCTCGATGCAGATGCGCAGCGTCTCCTCCCCGTCGCGCTGCCACCAGTCCTGCGTCGAGAAGATCTCCACCTCGCAGTGCCCCGCGTAGCCCGCGGCCTCGACCCAGCCGCGCAGTTGCCGCAGCTCGATCACGCCGTCGCCCATCATCCCGCGGTCGTTGAGCAGGTCGCGCGTGGGCGTGAGCCAGTCGCACACGTGGTAGGCCAGCAGGCGGTCCCGGCCGGCGCGTGCGGTCTGCGCTTCGAGCTTCGGATCCCACCAGCAGTGGTAGGCATCGAGGGCGACACCCAGCATGCCCGTGCGGTCCGGGTCGAGCGCGTCGCACAGGTCCAGCGCCTGCTCCAGCGTGTTGACGCAGGCCCGTTCCGCGGCCTGCATGGGATGCAGCGGCTCGATGGCCAGCGGCATGCCGACGCTGCGCGCGTACTCCAGCGAGGCGGCGATGCCATCGCGGACCTCGCTGCGGGCGCGGGTAATGTTCTTGTGGATCGGCTTGCCTTCCAGGGCGCCGGGCAGCGCGCCGACCACCAGCACCAGGCAGGGCGCATCCAGCGCCTTGGCCTCGTCGATGGCCCGGCGGTTGTCGTCCAGCGCCGCGCGCAGGCCGGCCGCATCGGCGGCAGGATAGAAGCCGCCGCGGCAGTAGCCCGACAGCTGCATGTCCAGCGCCCGCAGCTGCCGGCCGATGGCCTGCAGCCCGGCGGCGGCCACCTGGTCGCGCCAGGGGCTGATGGCGCGGATGCCCTGCTCGGCGCACTGGTCGATGATGCGCGCCAGCGGCACCTCGGCGCCGCGCTGGCGGCGGAGGGTGGCGGTGTTGATCGACAGCCAGCGGCTGTCCTGCGACAGGTCGCGCATCAGCCCTCCACCCCGTGCGTGGCCAGCAGTGCCTTCATACGCCGCACGGCCAGGTCCGGTTCAGCCAGCAGGTGCGCCGCATCGGCCAGGCGGAACAGCTCGGCCAGGTGCGGCAGCGAGCGCGTGCTCTGCTGCCCGCCCACCATGGTGAAGTGCGACTGGTGGCCGTTGAGCCAGGCCATGAAGACCACGCCCGTCTTGTAGAAGCGCGTGGGCGCCCGGAAGATGTGGCGCGACAGCGGCACCGTCGGCGCCAGGATCTCGTGGAAGCGCGCCGTGTTGCCCTGTGCCAGTGCGGCCAGCGCCGCGCTCGCTGCCGGCGCGATGGCGTCGAAGATGCCCAGCAGCGCATCGCTCTTGCCGTGTGTGGGTTCGGTGCCGGCGCCGTCGCCGGCGATCAGCTCGGCATAGTTGAAGTCGTCGCCGGTGTACATGCGCACGCCGGCGGGAAGCCGGCGGCGCATGGCGATCTCCTTGTCCTTGTCGAGCAGCGAGATCTTGATGCCATCGACCTTGTGCGGATGCGCGGCAATGATGCCCAGGGCCGTGTCCATGGCGGCATCCACATCGGTGGTGCCCCAGTAGCCGGCCAGCGCAGGGTCGAACATGTCGCCCAGCCAGTGCAGCACCACCGGCTGCTTCGCCTGGCTCAGCACCCGGTCGTACACGCGCTCATAGTCGGCGGGGCTCTTCGCCACGCGGGCCAGCGCGCGGCTGGCCATCACGATCAGCTTGCCGCCCAGGGCTTCGATGGCGGCCATCTGCGTCTCGTAGCCCCGGATCACGTCGTCCACTCTGCGCACCTCGGCCAGATCCAGGTGGTCGGTGCCGCAGCCGGAGGCGAGGAAGGCGCCCGGCACGTCGCGCGCGGCGTCGATGGAGCGGCCGATGAGTTCCAGCGACGTGGGCCAGTCCAGGCCCATGCCACGCTGGGCCGTGTCCATGGCCTCGGCCACGCCCAGGCCCAGCGACCACAGGTGGCGGCGGTAGGCCAGGGTGGCGTCCCAGTCGACGGCGCATTGCAGCCACGGGTCGATGGCCGCGAGCGGGTCGGCCACGACGTGCGCGGCCGAGTAGGCGATGCGGTTGAAGCGTGCGCCCGGCTGCGGCTGCACGGGCGCGGCGCCGCTGAGCGTGTAGGGGGCCAGGCGGCCGTCGGCGTCGGGCAGGCGAAGGGTCAGGGCCATGGCGTGTACCTCGGTTCGGCGACCATCAGACCTTGAGCGGCGGCACGTCGATCCAGCGCCGCTCCTTCCAGGAGTCGAGCGCGGCCTCCACCAGCTGCACGCCCTTGGCGCCTTCGGGCAGGGTCCACTTGTAGGGCGCGTCTTCCACCACGTGGCGGATGAAGTGTTCCCACTGGATCTTGAAGCCGTTGTCGTAGGTCTCGACGTCCGGGATCTCCTGCCACTGGTCGAAGAAGTTCATCGTCTGCTTGATGTCCGGGTTCCACACCGGCCGCGGCGTGGCCACGCGGGACTGCGCCCGGCAGCTCTGCAGGCCTGCGACGGCCGAGCCGTCGGTGCCGTCGACGTGGAAGGTCACCAGGTCGTCGCGGCGCACGCGCGTGACCCAGCTCATGTTGATCTGCGCGATCACCGGCTCGCCGTTGTGGCCGGTGAGCTGGCAGGTGGCGTAGGCCGCGTCGTCGGCCGTGGCCTCGTAGGGCTGGCCGGCCTCGTCCCAGCGCTTGGGGATGTGCGTGGTGCCCAGGCAGCTGACCGACTTCACCTCGCCGAACAGGTTGTCGAGCACATAGCGCCAGTGGCACATCATGTCCAGGATCATTCCGCCGCCGTCTTCCTTGCGGTAATTCCAGCTGGGGCGCTGGATCGGCTGCAGGTCGCCTTCGAACACCCAGTACCCGAACTCCAGCCGCACCGACAGCATGCGCCCGAAGAAGCCGGCGCGGCGCAGCATGTCCAGCTTGCGAAGGCCGGGCAGGAAGAGCTTGTCCTGGACGGCGCCGTGCTTGATGCCCTTCGTGCGGCCGGCCTCGTCGGCCAGGCGCGCGATCTCCACCGCCTCGTTGAGGTTGGTGGCGATGGGCTTTTCGCAGTACACGTGCTTGCCGGCGCGGATGGCCTGGGCCAGCAGTTGCGGGCGCATCTGGGTGGTGCCGGCGTCGAAGAAGACGGTGTCTTGCGGATTGGCAAGCGCCACCTCCAGGTCGGTGCCCCAGCGATCGATGCCATGGGCGCGGGCCAGCGCCTCGATCTTCTCGGCATTGCGGCCGATGAGGATGGGGTCGGGCATCACGCGGTCGCCGTTGGCGAGTTGGACACCGCCCTGCGCGCGGATGGCGCAGATGGAGCGGATCAGGTGCTGGTTCATGCCCATGCGTCCGGTGACGCCGTGCATGATCAGTCCGAGTCGTTGTGTGGCCATGGAAGGCTCCTCTCTAGAAATTGCAGGGGAAAGGGGCGGCTCAGACCATCGACGAGGCGTGATCGAGCGGTGCGAGGTGGTCGAAGTGGGGCAGGGCGCCGGTGGCAAAGCCAGGCTGGGCGAACAGCGAGTCCAGCGCGATGGCGCCCTCGCGGATCGCCAGCCGGGGCCGGCCGGCGCTGCACTCGTACAGATCGGGGTGGGCCTTGGCAAAGGCCTGGGCTTCGGCATCCGGTGCGGTACCGAAGCCATCCACGTAGTGGTGGCCGTTGCGCTCCGCATGCGTGAGGCCGAGCAGGGCGGCCCAGGCCAGGTCCTGCTGGACCGACAGGCCGGCCTGGCAGGTGAGGTCTTCGGCCGAAAGGAAAGGCGGCGTGCCATGGGCGCTCGCCTGCTGCTCGCGGCGCGCGCGATTGGCCAGTGCCTTCCAGATGCCTTTGCAGCCTTTGCTGGAGATGCCGGCCCAGCCTGCGGCGCGCGCCTGCACGAAGCTGTCCAGCGCGGCATCGCCCTCGTCCAGCAGCAGCGGAACGGGCAGGCGCAATGCCGCCAGGCCGTCGACGAAGCTGCCGTCGCGCGGCAGCGGCTGCTCCAGGTAGAGCAGCGCCTGCGGCCGCTGCGCCACGCGCGGCAGCGTGCGCAGGCCGTCGGCCAGGTGCGCCAGGCGGTCGATGTCGGCGTATTGCTCGTTGCCGTCGAGCGTGTAGCGGTGCTGCGGGCAGAGGCGGTCCAGCACAGCCAGCACGGCGTCCAGCCGGTCGAGGTCGGCCTGCGGGTCGCCGCCGAGCTTGATCTTGAAGAAGCGGTGGCCGTAGCGGCGGATCACCGCGGGCAGGGTGGCGGGCAGTGCCTGGGCGTCGACGCCGGCCGGCTCGTCGTCCAGCGCATCGAGCATGCCGATGGTGTGGCGGGCCTGCAGCGTGGCAGCCGGATGGCGCGTGCGCAGCCAGCCGTTCCAGTCCCAGCCGGCCAGGTCGGGCAGCAGGGGCGTGTCGGCCAGGCCCGGCAGGTTGCGCGCCAGGGCCTCGTGCACCGGCAACCCGGCGGCGCGGCACAGGGCGTCGAGCACGGCGCGGTCCAGCACGGCCTGGCCGAAGGTGGTGCTCAGGGCGGTCTCGCCAGCGGATCGACCCGCGACGGCCAGAGCGCTGCAGTGCCGCTCGAAGAGACCGAAGGCGCTGGCGGGCTGGTCGTTCTCGTAGGCCTGTGCGGCGCGTGTGAAGGCGGTGGCCAGGTCGGCGATGTTGTGGGCGGCATCGCGCTCGGAGCGCTTGTCGAACCAGCGCGGCACCATCATCTCGGCGGCATGGCCGAATGCGCTGCCGTGGCCGGCCACCTCGACCTCGACCCGCACGAAGAGCTGCGGGCAGCGGGTGAGCGTGACCTGCCCGAAGCGGAAGGGCAGGCGCAACCGCATGTCGCGCACGCCGGCCTCCACCCGCCGCACGCGCAGCGGCAGCCCGGCGCCGGCCGACGATGAACCCGCCTCAGTGCGCATCCAGGTGGCCCTGCGCGTAGAAGTGCGCGCGCAGCTGGCGCGCGTAGGCGGCGAAGGCCTCGGTGCCCATCACGTCCAGCGGACGGGGGCGGGGCAGGTCGATGTCGTAGGTGGCGGCGATGCGGCCGGGCCGCTCGCTCATCACCAGCACGCGGTCGGACAGGAACACCGCCTCCGGAATGCTGTGGGTGATCAGCAGCACCGTCTTGCCCGAGGCCTGCCAGATGCGCTGCAGCTCCAGGTTCATGCGCTCGCGGGTCATGGCGTCCAGCGCACCGAAGGGCTCGTCCATCAGCAGCACGGGCGGGTCGTGCAGCAGGGCGCGCAGGATGGCCACGCGCTGCTGCATGCCGCCCGACAACTGCCACGGGTACTTGTGCTCGAAGCCTTGCAGGCCCGCCATGGCGATCAGCGACTCGGCCCGCTGGCGAGCCGCGGCCATGGGCATGCCGCGGATCTCGGCCTGCAGCAGGATGTTGTCGATCACCCTGCGCCAGGGCAGCAGCAGTGCGCTCTGGAACACGATGCCGACGTCGGTCTGCGGTCCGGTCACCGGCTTGCCCGCCAGCCGCAGCTCGCCGCCGGAGATGGGCAGCAGGCCGGCCACCATCTTCATCAGCGTGCTCTTGCCGCAGCCCGAAGGCCCCACCACCGAGACGAACTCTCCGGCGCGGATCTGGAAGTCCAGCGGCCGCAGCGTCTCGACCTCGCCCTCGCGGGTGCGGTAGACCTTGCGAACGCCTCGGCCTTCGATCAGCACCTGGCCGGTGCGGGCGCCGGCGGCCAGCGGGACGACGTTGGACGGCACGGCACTCATGGATTCGCCTTCGGGGTGGCCAATGCCGCGCTCATTGCGGCAGGAAGTCGTTGGTGACCCAGTCCTGGGCCTTGCCGCGCTGGGCAGCGTCGAGGCCGCCGTACTGCACGAGCAGGTCGAGCGACTCGTCGATGTCCTTCATCGAGGCGCGCAGCGGCCGCAGCTTCTGGGTCTCGGGCGAGTGATAGAGCGGCGTGGTGAGCTTGATGCCGATGATCAGCGTGTCGCGCTGACCGGCCTTGCTGTTGGCCTTGAGCAACGCATCGATGGCGGCCTCCGGCTCCTTCTCGGTGGCCTCGAAGGCGCGCGTGGTGGCGCGCATGAAGCGACGTACCAGGTCGCCCTTGTTGGCCAGCGTGTCCTTGTGGGCCACGATGCCCGAGCTGATCAGGTTGACGCCGTAGTCGGCGAAGCGGATGACCTGCACCGGCTTCTTGGTGGCGTCCTGCACCTTGATGTTCTGGTCCATCAGGTAGCCCAGCAGGAGGTCGGCCTGGCCGTGGATCACGGCATTGAGCTTGGTCTGCGCATCGCCGGAGACCACCTTGTACTGGCCTTCCTGCAGGCCGGTTTTCTTCAGGAACAGCGGCCAGATCTGGCTCATCGAGTCGCCGGGCGTCATGGCCACCGTCTTGCCGACGATGTCCTTGGGCGTCTTGATGTTCTTCTCGGCCAGGCCCATCACCGACATGGGGCTGACCTGCAGGGCCACGCCCACCGCCTTGACCGGCGCGCCCTTGGTGGCGGCCTTGATCATGGTCGGCACGTCCACGTAGCCGAAGGTGGCCGAGTTGGCCGCGACGGCCTGGATCGAGACCGCGGAGCCGCGGCCCTCCTGGATGTCGAGGTCGATGCCCTCGTCGGCATAGAAGCCTCGCTCCTTGCCGATGAAGAAGGGCGCGTGCTCGCTGTACACGTACCAGTTCAAGAGCAGCGTGACCTTGTCGCGCTGCTGCGCGAAGGCAGGCGCGGCCATGCTGGCGGCCAGGGCGGCGGTAGCGGCCGCGCGCAGAAGGTGTCGACGTTCCATGCAAGTGTCTCCTTGAAGGGCGAAGGCGAAAGGGGGCGGCGTCGATCAGGCCGTGGCCTGAAGGTCGTGGCGCTGCGAGGCGTGCCAGGGCATGAGCCATCGCTCCACCACCTCGACCGCCAGGAACAGCAGCACACCCATCATCGAAAGCACCACCAGCGCCGCGAACATCAGCGGCAGGTCGAAGGTGCCCGTGGCGCGCTGCAGCACGAAGCCGATGCCTGAGTTGGCGCCGACGAATTCGCCGACCACCGCGCCCACCACGGCCAGCGTGACCGACACCTTCAGTCCGCTGAAGATGGCGGGCAGGGCTTGCGGCAGGCGGAACTTGAGGAAGATCTTGAGCGGGTTGGCGCCCATCGAGCGGGCCAGGTCGATCACGTCCGGCTCCACCGACTTGAAGCCCTGCACCGTGGACACGACCACGGGGAAGAAGCCCAGGAGGAAGGCGGCGATGACCTTGGGCACGATGCCGAAGCCGAACCACACGACGAACAGCGGTGCCACCGCCACCTTGGGCACGGACTGCGAGAACACGAGCAGCGGGTAGACGAAGCTCTCGACCGTTCGCGAATAGGCGATCCACATCGCGATCGGCACGCCGATCACCGCCGAGGCGATGAAGCCACCCAGCGTGGCATAGAGCGTGGGCAGGCTCTGCTGCAGCAGCATCGGCCACTCCGCCACCAACTGCTTGACCACGGCGGCCGGCGGCGGGATCAGGTAGGGCGGGATCGAAAAGATGCGCACGGCCAGGTCCCACAGCAACAGCAGCAGCACGAGCAGCCAGACGGGGCGCGTGGCCGGATGCATGAGCCAGCGTTGCAGCTCGAAGCGCGGGCGGGCAGAGGGGGGCGATCCATCCATCACGACACCTGCAGCTTCAGCGAGTGGTCATAGGGCAGGGCCGGCTTCGCGAAATGGTTGGTGTTGCTCACGAAGTGCAGCGCGCAGGCCCGGCGCCAGTGGCGGCTCTGGTTGGGGCCGGAGTAGTGGAAGGTGTTGCCATGGTGGAAGCTCACCCCGCCTTTGCGCACCGGCGCGGGGGTCATCGGCTGGCGGTCCAGGATCTCGTGCGGCACCTGCAGGTTGTAGGGCTCGTTCTCCGGCGCGAAGTGTTCGTACACCGGCCCCAGGTTGGTGCCGTCGCCGTAGTAGAGGCAGCCGTTCTCCAGCGTGGCATCGTCCAGGGCGATCCAGGCGGTCACCATGCCCTCCGGATCCTCGGGGCCGAAGTAGAAGTTGTCCTGGTGCGCTGGCTTGGGGCCACCCCCTTCGGGCGGCTTGAAGAAGATCTGGCTGAAGTACACCGACACGCCCGGGCCGATCAGCGTCTCCACCAGATCGAGCAGTCGTCGGTCGCGCGCCAGGGCCTGCACGGCCATGCGCTGGGTGTGGGGGTTGTCCAGCTTGCGCAACACGGTGCGGGCCTGAACGCCGCCGTCGACGTACCAGGCGCGCTGCTCGGGCGGCAGGGCGCCCAGGAAGGACTCGCCCCAGGCCTCGATGTCGTGCACCACGGCATCCATCTCGGTCGGGGTGAACACGCCATTGACCGTCAGGTGGCCATGGTGCCGGTAATAGGCGGCGTCGTACGCGTCCATCATGGGACTTCGCTCCTCGAGGTTTGGAAGGCGGAAGGGGCCGGGGCGGCGGCGCCGCCGCCGTACGTCACTGCTGGGCCGCCAGGCCGGCGGCCTTGACCACCGAAGCGTTGCTGGCGATCTCGTCCTTGATGTAGGCGTCGAACTGCTCGGGCTTGAGCGTCCAGGTGTCGGCGCCCAGCTTGGCGAAGCGCTCCTTGACCTCGGGCGTGGCCAGGGCCTTGAGCACCTCGGCATGCAGCCGCTCGATCACGGGGCGCGGTGTCTTGGCCGGGGCCATCATGCCGATCCAGAAGTTGAATTCGGAGCCGGGCACGCCGGCTTCGGCCGTGGTCGGCACGTCGGGCAGGGCGCTGGCGCGTTGCGGCGATCCCACCGCAAGGGCCAGCAACTGGCCTTCGCGGATCTGCCCGATCACGGGGGCGATGGGCGAGAAGTAGTAGTCGACGCGGCCGGCCAGCACCTCGGTGACGGCCTCGGCCGAGCCCTTGAAGGGAATGTTGGTCGCATCGATGCGCGCCGCCAGCTTGAACTTCTCGGCATTGAGGTGCGTGGCGCTGCCCTGGCCGGCCGAGGCGAAGTTGAGCTTGCCCGGCTGGGCGCGGGCAGCGGCCAGCAGGTCGCCCAGCGTGCGGTAGCCCTTCTGCGGCGACACCACCAGCGCATTGGACAGCGAGGAGATCGGTGTCACGCCTGCGAAGTCGCGCACCGTGTCGAAGGGCAGCTTGGCGAAGGTGGACGGGCTGACGGTGTGCGAGGACGAATGGATCATCACCGTGTAGCCGTCCGGCGCGGCCGAGGCGACGGCCGCCTGCCCGATGGTGCCGCTCGCGCCGCCGCGGTTGTCGATGACCAGCTGCTGGCCCATGCTCTGGCTCATCTTGTCGGTGATGGCGCGGGCAATGATGTCGGTGGTGCTGCCGGCCGCAAAGGGCACGATCACGCGGATCGGCTTGCTAGGGTAGGCGGCCTCGGCAAGCGCGGGCACCGGGGCGACGGACAGGGTGAAAGCGGCCGCCAGGGCGGCGCCGGCAACGAAGCGCATCGGTCTTGTCTCCTGTTTTATTCACCAATTGGTGAATTTAGGAGATTCTGTCTCCGGGGCTCTCGCGCCGTCAACGCGTCGTCGTCGGTAGATACCCGGGTCAGTGCATCAGGTAGCCCAGCACCAGTTCCGTCATGTGCGACAGCCGCTGCGCCATGGCCTTGGGCGCGCGCAGGTCACGCCCGAAGATGGCCGAGAGCGTGTGGTTGTTCGACAGGTAGAAGTAGCACAGCGAGGCGATCGAGATGTAGAGCTGGATGGGGTCGACGCCCGCACGGAAGACGCCCGAACGGCGGCCTCGCTCGACCACGCCGTCCAGCAGCTGCACCAGCGGCGAGTTCATCTCCTGGATGCGGTCGGAGCGGCGCAGATGCTCGGCGCGGTGCAGGTTCTCGCTGTTGAGCAGGGTGATGAACTCCGGATGCTCCAGGTAGTAGTGCCAGGTGAAGGAGATCAGGCGCCGCACCGCCTCCACCGGTTCGACCTCGTCCAGGTGCAGCTGCTGCTCGGCCGTCCGGATGTCGGCATAGACGCGTTCGAGCACGGCCAGGAACAGTTCGTCCTTGCTGCCGAAGTAGTAGTAGATGAGGCGCTTGTTCACATCGGCGCGTTCGGCGATGCGGTCCATCCGTGCGCCGGCAAGGCCGTGTCCGGCGAACTCCTCGCGCGCAGCCAGCAGGATGGCGGCCTGCGAGCGGTCGGCATCGCGCAGGCGCGTTTCGGAGAGGGTGGGATCGTCGCTCATCTTCTAATTCACTATATGGTTAACTAAGCGCGCCGGCAACGCGGGCTGCCGATAATCGCCCAACTTTCTGCAGCTTCCGGCGCCCGCGCCTCACTTCACCTCATGACCGCTTCCCGTCCCGCCGGCCATCTGCTGGTCGAATGCCTCGTCGCCCAAGGTGTTTCCCATGTGTTCGGCGTGCCGGGCGAAAGCTTTCTGGCGGCGCTCGACGGCTTCCATGACCACGAGGCGCAGATCCGCTTCGTGGCCTGCCGGCAGGAAGGCGGTGCCGCCTTCATGGCCGAGGCCCACGGCAAGCTGAGCGGGCGTCCGGGCGTGTGCTTCGTGACGCGCGGGCCGGGCGCCACCAACGCATCCATCGGCGTGCATACCGCCTTCCAGGATTCGACGCCGATGGTGCTGCTGGTCGGGGATGTGGGCAGCGATTTCCGCGACCGCGAGGCCTTCCAGGAGGTGGACTTCGCCAGTTTCTTCGGTCCCAGCACGAAGGGTTTCGCCAAGCGGGTCGAGCGCGTGGACGATGCCGATCGCTTGCCGGAGTACGTGGCCCGTGCCTTCGCGACCGCGATGAGCGGCCGCCCGGGCCCGGTGGTTTTGGTGCTGCCCGAGGACATGCTGCGGGCGCCCACGACTGCCCGGCCGTTGCCGCGCGTCGAACCGCCGCAGGCCTGGGCCGACCCGGGCGCGCTTCGCACCCTGCGCACGATGCTGCTGGCCGCCGAGCGGCCGCTCGTCATTGTGGGCGGTGGTGGCTGGACGCCGCAGGCCGCCCAGGCGCTGCAGCGCTTTGCCGAGAACTGGCAACTGCCGGTGGCCAATGCCTTCCGCTTCCAGGACACCTTCGACAACCACCATCCGCTCTACGCCGGCGACGTGGGCATCGCCATCAACCCGCGCCTGGCGGCGCATGTGCGCGAGAGTGACCTTGTGATCGCCATCGGTCCGCGGCTGGGCGAGATGACTACGGGCGGCTACACGCTGCTGGAGGCGCCGCGAAGTTGCCAGAAGCTGGTGCATTTCCACGCCAGCGGGGAAGAGCTTCACCGCGTGTACCAGGCCGACCTGGCGTTCAACACCACCATGAATGCCGCGGCCCGTGCGCTGGAAGTGCTGACCGCCCCGCCGGAGGTGCCTTGGGCCGGCTGGGCGCAGCAGCTGCACGCCAGCTACGAGGCCAACCTGGTGCCGCAACCACTGCCCGGCCCTGTCGACATGGCCGCCATCGTCGGCGTCGTGCAGAAGCGCCTGCCCGCCGATGCGGTGGTGACCAATGGCGCCGGCAACTTCGCCAGCTGGATGCACCGCTTTTTTCGCCACCATGGCCTGGCCAAGGGCTTCAAGACGCAGCTCGCGCCCACCAGCGGCGCGATGGGCTACGGCGTGCCGGCGGGCATCGCCGCCAGCATCGTGTCGGGCCGGGTGGCCTTCACCGTGGCGGGCGACGGCGACTTTCTGATGAACGGCCAGGAACTGGCCACGGCCATGCAGCACGGTGGCCGCAGCATCGTGGTGCTGCTCAACAACGGAATGTTCGGCACCATCCGCATGCACCAGGAGCGCGAGTACCCCACGCGCATCAGCGGGACGGCCCTGGGCAATCCGGATTTCTGCGCACTCGGCCGCGCCTACGGCTATGCGTCGGAACGCGTGACGCGCACAGAGGACTTCGAGGCGGCGTTGTTGCGCGCGCTGGAGGCGCCGACCGGCACGCTGATCGAGATTCCGCTCGACCCCGAAGTGATCACTACGCGCACGACGCTCGGCGCGATCCGGGAGGCTGCCATCGCCAAGGGCGCGGCTGCTGGCTGACGTGCTGAACGGCCGGGTGTCGGCTTTTTCGATCCAGGCCCACTGTCAGGCCCGATAGGCAAAGAAAAAGGGACGTGCATTGCACGTCCCTTTCTGCTGGCCGGAAGGCGCGTCTTACTTGACGTGCGAGCCGATCAGCGAGGCCAGTTCGAACATCGAGACCTGGGCCTTGCCGAAGATTTCCTTCAGCTTGGCGTCGGCGTTGATCATCCGCTTGTTGGCCTTGTCCTGCAGGTTGTTCTTCTTGATGTAGTCCCACAGCTTGCTCACGATGGCAGTGCGGGGCAGCGGGGTGCTGCCGACCACGGCGGCCAGCGCGGGGCTGGGGGTGAGGGCCTTCATGAAGGCGGCGTTGGGGGTGCGCTTGGCCGCGACCTTCTTGGCGGCAGCCTTCTTCGCCGGTGCGGCGGCCGTCTTGGTCGGAGCCGCCTTCTTCGCCGGAGCCGCCTTCTTTGCGGGCGCGGCGGCCTTCTTCGCTGGCGCCTTCGCCGGAGCTTTCTTTGCAGTTGCCATGGTTGAGTCCTTGTCGTTGGATAGATGCAGTCTTCCCAATGAAAACGGTGTCTTCCTGGGTGTCCCTGATGCTAATGGAGAAGAAACGCCTTTCCAAGGGAGAACAAGGCTTTTCAAAGGGGCGCGTTGCTTTTTTCCGAGAGAAACAGGCCCGCGTCGCTCAAAGCTGCGTTTGCGTCGTCCGGCTGCTGCGCGAAGGCCATGTGGCCAGCACGACGCCGGCCAGCGCGGCAGCAAAGGCCAACAGTTGCAACGCCGACAGCGACTCGCCGAGCACGAACACGCCCACGAGCGCCGCCGCCACCGGCAACATCACCGTGAACACACCGGCCTGCGAGGCTGGCACGCCGCCCTTCAGTCCGGTCATCCAGAGCCACACCGTCCAGATGCTGGCCGCCAGGGCGTAGGCCACCAGCAGCATCCACATGCCCGCCGGAACCGCGGCGAAGTCGAAGTTCCAGGCCAGCGCGACGCCAAACGGGGTGCTCAGCGCAAAGCCCCACAGGTTGATCAGTGCGGAGATGCGGCGAGGCCCCAGCCGACCCGTGAGCGATTTGCCGATGACCGCATAGGCCGCTTCGCACAGCACCGCGCAGAACACCAGCAGGTTGCCGAGCCACGGCATGGCAGGCCCACCACCCGTGGCATCCGCATGGGCCTGATGGGGTGCCAGCGCCAGCAGGCCGATGCCCGCGGCGGCGCAGCCGATGGCTGCCACCACCCGCGCGCCGATGCGCTCGCGCAGGAACAGCCAACTGCCGATGGCCACCATCGCGGGAATGGCCGCCATGATCACGCCCGCCGAGACCGCGCTCGTCATGCGCACGCCGAACAGCATGAAGATGGAGAAGAGGAAGTTGCCGAGGAAGGATTCGAGGAACACCAGCCCGCGCGTTCGCCCGGTCATCGGCGGCTCGTCGGCGGGCTTGCGCAGCCAGTGCGGCATCGCGAGTGCGGCGATGCCGAAGCGCAGCCAGGCTAGCAGCAGCACGGGAAAGGTCGCCACCAGTGGCTTGGACAGCGCCACATAGCTGCCGACGAGCGTCATGCTGAGCGCCAGGCAACCATAGGAAAGCAGGCGATGGGACGAGGTCGGCGCAGAGGAGGGCGTCACTAGACTGTTCTTTCTTTCCTTCATGCCCCGCGCTAGCGGGGCGGTCGATCATGCCTGAGCCCCTGAACACCTTCCTTCCGGATCGCTCCCCGGCGCAGCCACGCACCGTGTTCGTCTATGGCACCTTGCGGCGCGGGGGCAGCAATGACATCCATCGCTTCGGACCACCGGCCCCGCGCTTCGGCGGCACAGGCTGCATCGCCGGTGTACTGCACGACCTGGGGCCGTATCCGGGTGTGGTACTCGGGGGAGTCGGCCTGGTCGTAGGCGAGGTGTACGAGGTCGCGCCGGAGGTCGAGCGCGCACTCGATGCGCTGGAGGAGGTCCAGGGTGACGACGAAGGCGAGTACCGCCGGCGCCACGTGTCGGTTGCGCTCAACGGGGGCCGGCAGGTCACGTGCCTGGTCTACGAGATCCATCCCCGGCATGTCCGCGGGACGCCGGTGATTCCTTCCGGCGACTGGATCGCGCATTGGCAGGCGCGACAAGGGCGCGGATGAGCGATGGCTCCATGAGGTCAAGGCTCCGTCTTTTTGCCCGCGGTGCACCTGTGGGCTTGCGCGTGGCCGCCGTTCGATGGCCAGGGGCTTCGCCTTCCACGCAAGGAAAAGGCATTTCTCATGGTGAGATGAGGCGGTGGACGGACGCACTTTCGTCTTTCATGACAAAGAAGTTGATTTCTTGATGCGGAATTCGTTCTCTAACTCATTGAATTCATTGGACTAAAAAAAGTCTTATATAAGACATAAGACACAAGAGGTGCTCGTACAGTAGAGGCCAAGCAGCGATCTCGCCGCCGAGCCTTCCGACCACGCATTGCAACCTTGGAGTCCAGCACCATGCCTCAAGCCATCACCGAACAACTCAGCCGCGACCAGCAAATCAGCGCCCTCGAGAAGGACTGGGCGACCAACCCGCGCTGGAAGGGCGTGAAGCGTGGCTACAGCGCCGCCGACGTGGTCCGCCTGCGCGGCTCGGTGCCGATCGAATACACGCTGGCCCAGCGCGGCGCCGAGAAGCTGTGGGAGAAGATCAACGGCGGTGCCAAGAAGGGCTACGTCAACGCCTTCGGCGCCATCACCGCAGGCCAGGCCATGCAGCAGGCCAAGGCCGGCCTGGAGGCCGTGTACCTGTCGGGCTGGCAGGTCGCTGCCGACGGCAACACGTCCGAGACCATGTATCCCGACCAGTCGCTCTACGCGTACGACTCGGTGCCCACCATGGTCCGCCGCATCAACAACACCTTCAAGCGTGCCGACGAGATCCAGTGGGGCCGTGGCATCAACCCCGGCGATGCGGAGTTCGTCGACTACTTCCTGCCCATCGTGGCCGATGCCGAAGCCGGCTTTGGCGGCGTGCTCAACGCCTTCGAGCTGATGAAGAACATGATCGCGGCCGGCGCTGCAGGCGTGCACTTCGAAGACCAGCTGGCCGCCGTCAAGAAGTGCGGCCACATGGGCGGCAAGGTGCTGGTGCCCACGCAGGAGGCCGTCGAGAAGCTGATCGCCGCGCGTTTTGCCGCTGACGTGATGGGTGTGCCTTCGATCGTGCTGGCCCGCACGGACGCCGAGGCTGCCAACCTGATCACCAGCGACCACGACGCCAACGACAAGCCCTTCCTGACGGGCGAACGCACGCAGGAAGGTTTCTTCCGCGTCAAGAACGGCCTGGAGCAGTCCATCAGCCGCGGCGTCGCCTACGCGCCCTATGCCGACCTGGTGTGGTGCGAGACCGGTGTGCCCGACATCGGCTTCGCCCGCGAGTTCGCCCAGGCCGTGCATGCCGCCTGCCCAGGCAAGCTGCTGAGCTACAACTGCTCGCCCTCGTTCAACTGGAAGAAGAACCTGAACGAAAAGCAGATTGCCTCGTTCCAGGAAGACCTGTCGGCGCTCGGCTACAAGTTCCAGTTCATCACGCTGGCCGGCATCCACATCAACTGGTTCCAGACCTTCCAGTTCGCCCATGCCTATGCCCGCGGCGAAGGCATGAAGCACTACACCGAGATGGTGCAGGAGCCCGAGTTCGCCGCGCGCGAGAAGGGCTACACCTTCGTGTCGCACCAGCAGGAGGTCGGCGCTGGTTATTTCGATGACGTGACCACCGTCATCCAGGGCGGCTCGTCCAGCGTGAAGGCGCTGACGGGCTCGACGGAGGAAGAGCAGTTCCACTGATCGGTTCAGCAGGTTTGCTCAGGGAGCAGGGCTCGGCCACTGGCCGGGCCCTTTTTGCTTCTGGCGTGCGGGTTTGGGCGCGCGCTGGACTGGCGCGGCCTCTTGTGGCCTGCGAAAGCGCCTTCATCCTTTTTGGCAGTGCGTTGTGCATCGGCGCCTCGAGGCGAGGGCCCGCTACAATCGCCGGCTCACCGTCTGTCCACCAACAAGGGCGAGAAAGGCAATCTGGTTATGACACCGCGAACTACAGGCACCGAATCGTTCGGTCCGCTTTCCGAAGGAAGCGGCCGGTAGGCCCGCGCAGCGCCGGCAGGTCCGGCTCGCTCATCCAGCACGAAGCGCGGCTCACCCCCGCGCTTTTTTGTTTTCCGCTCCGAGGTTTTCCATGATCCAGATCACGCTCCCCGACAACTCTCGCCGCGAATACCCCAGCCCCGTGACGGTCGCCGAAGTGGCCCAGTCCATCGGCCCCGGTCTTGCCAAGAACACGGTGGCCGGCAAGGTGGACGGCAAGCTGGTGGACGCCAGCGATCTCATCGACCACGATGCCCGCCTGCAGATCATCACGCCGAAGGACGAGGAAGGGCTGGAGATCATCCGCCACTCCTGCGCCCACCTGGTCGGCCATGCGGTCAAGCAGCTCTATCCGACTGCAAAGATGGTGATCGGCCCGGTGATCGACGAGGGCTTCTACTACGACATCTCCTACGAGCGCCCCTTCACGCCCGACGACATGGCCGCCATCGAGCAGCGCATGAGGGAGCTGATCGCCCAGGACTACGACGTCACCAAGAAGATGACGCCGCGCGCCGAGGTGATCGAGGTGTTCAAGTCCCGTGGCGAGGACTACAAGCTGCGCCTGGTCGAGGACATGCCCGACGAGCAGGCCATGGGCCTGTACTACCACCAGGAATATGTGGACATGTGCCGCGGACCGCACGTGCCCAACACGCGCTTTCTGAAGGTCTTCAAGCTTACGAAGCTGGCCGGCGCCTACTGGCGCGGCGATGCCAAGAACGAGCAGCTGCAGCGCATCTACGGCACGGCCTGGGCCGACAAGAAGCAACTCGATCAGTACATCCAGCGCATCGAGGAGGCCGAGAAGCGCGACCACCGCAAGCTGGGCAAGGAACTCGATCTGTTCCACATCGACGACGTCGCACCCGGCGTGGTCTTCTGGCATCCCAAGGGCTGGGCCCTGTGGCAGGCCGTCGAGCAGTACATGCGCCAGGTCTACAAGGACACGGGCTACCAGGAAGTGAAGGGCCCGCAGATCCTCGACAAGAGCCTGTGGGAGAAGACGGGCCATTGGCAGAACTACCGCGAGAACATGTTCGTCACGGAGTCGGAAAAGCGCGACTACGCGCTGAAGCCGATGAACTGCCCCGGCCATGTGCTCATCTTCAAGAGCGACCTGCGCAGCTACCGCGAACTGCCGCTGCGCTACGGCGAGTTCGGCCAGTGCCACCGCAACGAGCCCTCGGGCGGCCTGCACGGCATCATGCGTGTGCGCGGCTTCACGCAGGATGACGGCCACATCTTCTGCACGGAGGACCACATCCTCGAGGAATGCGTGGCCTACACGTCGCAGTTGCTCACGGTGTATGCGGACTTCGGCTTCACGGACATCCTCTACAAGGTGGCCACGCGCCCCGAGCACCGCATCGGTTCCGACGAGCTCTGGGACAAGGCCGAAGGCGCGCTGATGGAAGCGCTGCGCCGATCGGGCGTGGACTTCGTCATCGCCCCGGGCGATGGGGCCTTCTATGGCCCCAAGATCGAGTACACGTTGCGCGACGCCATCGGCCGCCAGTGGCAATGCGGCACGATGCAGGTGGACTTCAACATGGCCGAGCGCCTGGGCGCCGAGTATGTGACGGAGTCGAGTGGCCGCGCCCATCCGGTGATGCTGCACCGAGCCATCGTCGGCAGCCTCGAGCGTTTCATCGGCATGCTGATCGAGCACCACGCCGGCGCCATGCCTGTTTGGCTCGCGCCGGTGCAGATTTCGGTGCTGAACATCACGGATGCGCAGGCCGACTATGCTGCGGAAGTTGCGAAAACGCTGCGCCATCAAGGGTTTAGGGTGCAGCTCGATCTGCAGAACGAGAAGATCACGTATAAAATACGCAAGCATTCGCTGCAAAAGCTTCCCTACATCCTCGTCGTGGGTGACAAGGAAAAGGAAGCCGGTGCCGTTGCGGTGCGCGCCCGAGGCAATGTCGACCTCGGTGTCATGTCGGTGGAGGCGTTCTCCCAAAAGATCGCCGACGACATCTCCAGCAAGCGTTGACAACCCTCAGGTCCGGCTTTCCTGCCGGGCCTGCGCTTTACTTGGGTGCGTGCCAACAACGGCGTTAGCTACAGAATTTGTAGCATCTGATGAAGGACTGAAGCCATCGCTACTGCATTTCGCGACCGTCGCCAACGCGAGGAACGCCAACACCGCCTGAACCGGGAAATCATGGCCCCGGAAGTTCGCCTGTTCGGACCCGAAAACGAGGCCCTGGGCGTTGTGAGCCTTTCCGAGGCATTGCGTCTGGCCGGCGAGCACGACGTGGACCTAGTCGAGGTGGTTGCTGCCGCCAATCCGCCGGTCTGCCGGTTGATCGAGTACGGCAAGTTCAAGTTCCTCGAACAGAAGAAGGCCGCCGAGGCGAAGTCGAAGCAGAAGGTCATCGAGGTCAAGGAAGTCAAGTTCCGGCCCGGTACCGACGATGGCGACTACAACATCAAGATGCGCAACATCCGGCGTTTCCTGGACGACGGCGACAAGTGCAAGATCACGCTGCGCTTCCGCGGTCGCGAGATCACGCACCAGGAGCTGGGCCTGGCCCTGCTGCAGCGCATCCGGGACGAACTGGGCGACGCCATCGTGGTCGAGCAGTTCCCCAAGCTGGAAGGCCGGCAGATGATCATGATGATCGCGCCGGGCCGCAAGAAGGGTGGGGCGGCTCCCAAGGCCGCCGAGCCGGCAACGTCCGGCCAGGCCTGAAGCGCGAGCTTCGCCTGCCTGCAAAGGATTTCGCCGCCGGCGCCGCAAGGCGCGGGTGGCGGGATGAAGAAGTGCCTCGAAGGCCAACAAGTTCGGGAAGGATTCCCGGCGCCTTGCGAGCACAAGTAAAAGGAGCATTCACATGCCCAAGATGAAGACCAAGAGCAGCGCGAAGAAACGCTTCCGCGTTCGTCCCGGTGGCACCGTCAAGCGCGGTCAAGCCTTCAAGCGTCACATCCTGACCAAGAAGACCACCAAGAACAAGCGCCACCTGCGCGGTGCGGTGACGGTTCACGAGACCAACATGGTTTCGATGGCCGCCATGCTGCCCGGCCAAGGCATTTGATCAACCGACGAACTAGGAAGGATTCAACATGCCTCGCGTCAAACGTGGTGTAACCGCTCGCGCCCGCCACAAGAAGGTTCTCGCCCTTGCCAAGGGCTTCCGCGGTCGTCGCGGCAACGTCTTCCGCATCGCCAAGCAGGCGGTGATGAAGGCGGGCCAGTACGCCTACCGTGACCGCCGCGCCAAGAAGCGCGTCTTCCGTCGTCTGTGGATTGCGCGTATCAACGCCGCCTCCCGTGAACTGGGCCTGACGTACAGCCAGTTCGCCAACGGCATCCGCAAGGCCGGCATCGAGATCGACCGCAAGGTCCTCGCCGACATCGCCGTGCACGACAAGGCGGCTTTCGCCGGCATCGTGGAGCAGGTCAAGGCCAAGCTGGCTGCTTGATTCCGCCCAGTGCGCGTCCGCTCCGGCGGAGCCGCGCACGCCCACGGTTCCAGGGCTGGCGCTTGAAAAAGCTCCGGCCCTTTTTCATGGGCCCCGCAGCGCGCGCATCGACCCCAGGTTGGTGCGTTTGCCCCCAGCGGTCACGGCCCTCTCCATTTCTCCGCATCGCACGCATTCCATGAACGAACTGGACACCCTGGTCGACCAAGCCCGTGCCGCCTTCGCTGGCGCCCGGGCACCCGCTGAGCTCGAGAACGCGAAGGCGCAGTTCATGGGCAAGTCCGGCCGCGTCACGGAACTGATGAAGGGCCTGGCCCAGTTGCCGGTCGACGAGAAGAAGAGCCGCGGCGCCGCCATCAACGTGGCCAAGCAGGCGATCGAGGCCGCGCTCAATGCCCGGCGCCAGGAACTGGCCGATGCTGAACTCAACGCACAGCTGCAGGCTGAGGCGCTGGACGTCACGCTGCCCGGCCGTCGCCGTGTCGGGGGCGGCCTGCACCCGGTGGCGCGCGCGCAGGAACGCATCGAGGCCATCTTCGCCAGCATGGGCTTCGACGTGGCCGACGGCCCCGAGGTCGAGACCGACTGGTTCAGCTTCACCTCGCTGAACAACCCGCCCAACCATCCGGCGCGTTCGATGCAGGACACCTTCTACGTCGACATGAAGGACGACGACGGCCAGCTGTTCAACCTGCGCCCGCATACCTCGCCGATGCAGGTGCGCTATGCCCAGGCTCATGCGCGCCAGTACGCCGGCCAGGAGAGCATGCCCGACATCCGTGTGATCGCGCCGGGCCGCACCTACCGTGTGGACAGCGATGCCACGCATTCGCCCATGTTCCATCAGGTCGAGGGCCTGTGGATCGGCCAGAACGTCAGCTTCAAGGACCTGAAGGTGATGTACCTGGATTTCATCCAGGCCTTCTTCGAGACCAGCGCGCTCAAGCTGCGCTTCCGCCCCAGCTACTTCCCTTTCACCGAGCCCAGCGCCGAAATCGACATCATGTTCGAGAAGGGGCCGCTGGCCGGCCGCTGGCTGGAGGTCTCGGGCTCCGGCCAAGTGCATCCGCAGGTGGTGCGCAACATGGGCCTGGACCCGGAGAAGTACATCGGCTTCGCCTTCGGTTCGGGCATCGACCGCTTGGCCATGCTGCGCTACGGCGTGAGCGACCTGCGCCTCTTCTTCGACGGCGACCTGCGTTTCCTGAACCAATTCCAATAAGACGAGGGCGACCCGATGCAATTCCCCGAATCCTGGCTGCGCGCCTTCTGCAATCCGCCCCTGTCCTCCGAAGCCCTGGCCGACACGCTGACCATGGGCGGCTTCGAAGTCGAGGAGCGCCGCCCCGCCGCGCCACCCTTCACCAAGATCGTCGTCGGCGAGATCAAGGAGGCCGTGCAGCATCCGAATGCCGACCGCCTGCGCGTGTGCCAGGTGGACGCTGGCCAGGGTGGGCTGCTTAACATCGTCTGCGGCGCGCCCAACGCCCGCGTCGGCATCAAGGTGCCTTGCGCGCTCGTCGGTGCCGAGCTGCCTCCGGGCGAGGACGGCAAGCCCTTCAAGATCAAGCTGGGCAAGCTGCGCGGCGTGGAAAGCCAGGGCATGCTGTGCTCCGCCCGCGAGCTGGGCCTGAGCGACGACCACGGCGGCCTGCTCGAACTCACTGGCGATGCGCCGGTGGGCGCCGACGTGCGCGATCTGCTGCAGCTCGACGACGTGCTGATCACCATCAAGCTCACGCCCAACCTGGCGCATGGCCTGTCGGTCTACGGCATCGCGCGCGAACTCTCGGCGCTAACGGGTGCGCCGCTGCAGACGCCGGTGATCGAGCCCGTGCAGCCACAGCTGGACGACAAGCTGCCGGTGCGCGTTGAAGCCGCCGACCTGTGCGGCCGCTTCTCCGGCCGCATCGTGCGCGGCGTGAACACGCGCGCCGCCACGCCGGCCTGGATGGTCGACCGCCTGGCGCGCTGCGGCCAGCGCAGCGTGTCGCCGCTGGTGGACATCTCCAACTACGTGATGTTCGAGTACGGCTCGCCCTCGCACATCTTCGACCTGGACAAGATCCACGGCGGCCTGACGGTGCGCTGGGGTCGCGCGGGCGAGCAGCTCAAGCTGCTCAACGGCAACACCGTCACTGTCGACGAACAGGTGGGTGTGATCGCCGACGAGCGCGAGGTCGAGTCCCTGGCCGGCATCATGGGTGGCGACGCCACGGCCGTGTCCGACGACACGAGCAGCATCTACATCGAGGCGGCCTTCTGGTGGCCGGCCGCGATCCAAGGCCGTTCGCGCCGCTTCAACTTCTCGACCGACGCCGGCCATCGCTTCGAGCGTGGCGTGGACCCGAGTCGCACCGTCGCCATGATCGAGCGCATCACCCGCCTGGTGCAGGAGATCTGCGGCGGCCAGGCTGGCCCCATCGACGACCAAGTCTTGAAGCTGCCCGAGGCCGCGCCGGTCACCCTCCGCGTCGCTCGCGCCGAGCGTGTGATCGGCATGCCGATCACCCAGGCCCAGTGCGCCGACGTGCTGCGCAAGCTGCACCTCGACTTCACCGAAGGCGAGGGCACCATCACCGTCACGCCGCCGCCGCACCGCTTCGACATCGCCATCGAGGAAGACCTGATCGAGGAGGTCGCCCGCCTCGTCGGCTACAACAACCTGCCGTCCACGCCGCCGCTGGCGCCCATCCGCGCCCGCGTGCTCTCGGAAGCGCAGCGCAGCCGCTTCGCCGTGCGCCGTCGCCTGGCCGACCTGGGCTACCAGGAGACGATCAACTTCAGCTTCGTCGAGGCCGCCTGGGAGCGTGACCTCGCGGGCAACGCCAACCCGGTGCAACTGCTCAACCCCATCGCCAGCCAGATGAGCGTGATGCGCTCCTCGCTCATGGGTTCGCTGCTGGCCGTGCTCAAGTTCAATCTGGACCGCAAGGCGCCGCGCGTGCGCGTGTTCGAGGTGGGCCGCGTGTTCGTGCGCGACGACGCCGTCGTGACCAGCGACAGCAGCGTCAAGGGCGTACGCCAGCCGGTGCATGTGGCGGGCTTGGCCTGGGGCGATGACGAGGCTGCGCGCTGGGACGGCAAGCCGCAGCGCGTGGATTTCTACGACGCCAAGGGCGATGTCGAAGCGCTGCTCGCGCCGCGCGCCGTGCGTTTCGAGAAGGCGGAGCATCCCGCGCTGCATCCGGGCCGCTGCGCCCGGGTGCTCGTGGATGGCCAGCCGGTCGGCTTCATCGGCGAGTTGCACCCGCGCTGGCGCCAGCAGTGGGATCTGCCCTTCGCGCCCATGCTGTTCGAGCTGTCCCTCGACGCCGTGACGGCGCGAGCCATGCCGGCCCTGCGTCCGGTGCCGCGCCACCAGTCCGTGGAGCGCGACATCGCCGTGGTGGTGGCTGAATCGGTGAGCCACGACGCCCTGCTGGACGCCGTGCGCGCCGCCGACACCGGTGGCCTGCTGCGCGATGCGGCGCTGTTCGACATCTATCGGCCGGCGCCTGAGGCGAATGTTGCCGCGGCCGGCGCCCTCGCCGCGGGCGAGAAGAGCATGGCCGTGCGCCTGGCCTTCCTGGGGGAGGCCACGCTGACCGACGAGCAGGTCGATGCCGCCGTGGCGGCCATCGTGGCGAAGGCCCAGCAACAGGTCGGCGCCCGCCTGCGTGGCTGACACCGAGGACGACGACATGGAATTCAAGATCGACGCCATCGAGACGCCCGCGCTGACCAAGGCGCAGCTGTCGGAACTGCTGTTCGAGCAGATCGGCCTCAACAAGCGCGAAGCCAAGGACATGGTCGAGGCCTTCTTCGAGGTCATCGCCCAGCGCCTGATCGAAGGTGACGAGGTCAAGATCTCGGGCTTCGGCAACTTCCAGATCCGGACCAAGGCGGCGCGGCCGGGGCGCAATCCGCGCACGGGCGAATCGATCCCGATCGGCCCGCGCCGGGTGGCGGTCTTCCACGCCAGCGCCAAGCTCAAGGAGCAGTTGCACGAAGCCGTCGCGGCCGACGCCGCATCGCCGGTCACGGCCGCCCCCATCGAGGCCGAGCGCGCCGAGCTTGGTTGATGTCAGTGCGAGCCCGCAGGGCGCCCAAGCGCACGCAGTGCTGCGGCACCCGGGCACGAGGACCCGGTCACATCTGCGCGCACTTTGAACGTTCGGTGTCTGGTATGTGCTGCACTGCTGGAGTAACCTCGCACGTTTGCCTCGCACCGTGTTGATTTCGATGGAGAACAGCCTCCCTCCGATTCCCGTCAAGCGCTACTTCACCATCGGTGAGGTGGCTGAGTTGTGCGGGGTCAAGCCGCATGTGCTGCGCTACTGGGAGCAGGAATTCACTCAGTTGCGGCCCATGAAGCGCCGGGGCAATCGCCGCTATTACCAGCATCACGAGGTGCTGATGATCCGCCGCATCCGGGACCTGCTCTACGAGCAGGGCTTCACGATCAGCGGCGCCCGCAACCGGCTGCAGGAACTGGCGCAAGCCGAGCGCGAGCGTCGCCGCCGTGGGGACATGCCTGTCGACGAGGTCGACGCCCAACCTGCCTTCGCCGAGCCGTCCTTCGACGACGAGCCCGTCTTCGAGGAGCCGCCCGCGTTCGTGGCGGAGGGCGCGCGCCACTCGGCGCATCGTGTCGCGGCCGACGCCGAACTGGTCGTCGGGTCGCCGTTGCCGATGATCTCGGACGCTTATCCCGTGGCGCTGCTGCGCCGCGAGCTGGTGGAGATCCGAGACCTGCTCAGCTTCTACTGAGCGAAGCGAATTTCTCTCTTCGAAGTTCGCGAAGACGGTCAAATCCGGTATATACTTTATGGCTTCGGTGTGTGGCGCAGCCTGGTAGCGCACTTGCATGGGGTGCAAGGGGTCGAAGGTTCGAATCCTTTCACACCGACCACTATTAAAGAAGCTGAAAGCCGCTGTGGAGTCAAATCCACAGCGGCTTTTTTGTTTTGGGTGTTGTGTGTCTCGCGGGCTGAACGGCCCGGCTTTCGAAAACAGGAGTTCCGTTTTGGACATCGTTCTGCTGACCAAGGCCGCCATCATGGGCATCGTGGAAGGGCTCACCGAGTTCCTTCCGATTTCCTCCACGGGTCACCTCATCCTCGCCGGCTCGCTGCTAGGCTTCGAT
Source organism: Pseudacidovorax sp. DMC4 (assembly GCF_056314265.1). NCBI lineage: Bacteria > Pseudomonadati > Pseudomonadota > Betaproteobacteria > Burkholderiales > Comamonadaceae > Pseudacidovorax > Pseudacidovorax sp. DMC4. The sequence goes on from NZ_JBQUYR010000003.1 coordinate 67,389, forward strand.
GACGGCAAGGCCAAGGTCTTTGACATCGCGATCCAGACCGGCGCGATCTTCGCGGTGATCCTGGTCTACTGGCAGAAGATCAAGTCCACCGTCGTGGCCTTGCCCCGTCAGCGAAAAGCGCAACGTCTGGCGCTCAATGTGCTGATCGGCTTCCTGCCCGCCGTGGTGCTGGGCCTGCTGTTCGGCAAGGCCATCAAGGCACACCTGTTCATCCCCACCGTGGTGGCCAGCACCTTCATCATCGGCGGCTTCATCATCCTCTGGGCCGAGAAGCGGCCGCCGGGTGCCGTGCGCGTCGAGCATGTGGATGACATGACGCCCTGGGACGCGCTCAAGGTCGGCCTGGTGCAGTGCTTTGCCATGATCCCCGGCACCAGCCGCAGCGGCTCCACCATCATCGGCGGCATGCTGCTGGGCCTCTCGCGCAAGGCGGCGACCGACTTCTCCTTCTTCCTGGCCATTCCCACGCTGATCGGCGCGGGCGTCTACAGCCTCTACAAAGAGCGCGCGCTGCTGTCGGTGGCGGACATCCCGATGTTCGCCGTCGGCCTCGTGTTCTCCTTCATCAGCGCCTGGCTGTGCGTGCGTTGGTTGCTGCGCTACATCTCCACCCACAGCTTCATTCCCTTCGCCTGGTACCGCATCGTGTTCGGCCTGATCGTGCTGGGTACGGCCTGGAGCGGGATGGTGGTCTGGGCGGATTGAGTGGCGCGGGGCGGGTCATCGCGCCCCGGTTTCGACCAGCTCAGCCCGAACGGTTGGAGGGCGCATACGCCGGGTGCAGCGCGGTTCCCTGAGCCTGCACATGAGGTGCAAACAGAAAAGCCACCGGTCGCAGGCCGGTGGCTTTTGTCCTTTGGCGCACCGCGTGGCGCTCGCCGACCCCCATGTCCCACGCGGTCCGAGAAAGCCCTCAGAGCAGGTTGCGCAGCGTCGCTTCGATGGCTGCTGCCGTGGCGATCGGCTTTTCCATCGGAAAGAGGTGCGTGCCGTCCAGCATGCTGATGCGCCCGCGCGTCAGGCGCAGCGTGGCCGCCATGCCTGCGCGCTTCATCTCCACCGACTGGCGGCCGCCGATGAAGGCGCAGGGACACTGCAGCGGCCGGCTGCGCAGCAGGCGGCCGATGTTGTCGGGCAGGTTGTCGTAGATCGCGGTCTCGACATCGCGGTCGAAGGCGAGGGCGCGGGCATCGCCATGCACGAAGGTGCCATGGTCGATGTAGTCGTGCAGCACCTGCGGATCCCAGCGCGCGAAGGCCTTCTTGTGGCGGAAGTGCTCGAACACCGCCTCTCGGTCTTCCCAGCTGTCGCGGCGCTTGCGGCTGACCATGCCCGGCGAGACGCGGCGCATCAGCGGCGTGCGCTTGACCAGCCCCAGCGTGCCGGCACGCCAGCCGTCGATGATGGGTGAATCGATCATCACCACGCCGCGTGCGAGCAAGGGATGTTTCGACGCACACATGACGCTCAGGATGCCGCCCAGCGAATGCCCGACGAGGAAGGGCGCGGTGCCCGCGCCGTCGGCGATGGGGGCCGTGAACTCGGCCAACTGCTCGACCAGGTGCGGCCAGTTGTCCGTGACCGGAAAGCGCGGGTCATGGCCGAACTTCTCGATGGCGTGCACGGCAAAGCCGCGGGCGCGCAGGCTGTCGAGCATCACCCGGTAGGTGCTGGCCGGAAAGCTGTTGCCATGCGAGAAGACGATGGGCGGCAGCGTGGCCGCGGCGGATGGCAAGGGCGCGGAGGCAGGCACGGTCGGCAGCAAGCGGTGGAATCGGGAATCGGGGTGGAAGGACAGGGGCAGACGCCGGACGGGGTGCGGCACCGCCCGGCCACGATGCGCGGACGAATCCGCAGGCCGAGCGGGCGGGCCTTCTCAGATGAGCTTCTCGTCCCGCGTCGAGATCTTGCGCAGCGCGCCGTGGCGGCCGGCCGGCATCTTCAGCGGGTGCGCCGTGTGGTCGTCGTTCCAGACCGGGTCTTCCAGGCTGTCGAAGACTTCGCGCAGCTTGCGGCCCCAGCCGTCGCGGATCATGCGGAAGTAGGGGTTGTCGGCGTCGATGCAGATCACCTTGTCGGTCTGCAGGCGGTTGGCTTCGTACACCACCAGATCCAGCGGCAGGCCCACCGACAAGTTGGACTTCATGGTCGAGTCCATCGACACCAGCGCGCACTTGGCAGCCTCGTCCAGCGGGGTATCGGGCGTGAGCACGCGGTCGAGCACCGGCTTGCCGTACTTGGCCTCGCCGATCTGGAAGTAGGGCGTCTCGGGCGTGGCCTCGATGAAGTTGCCGGCCGAGTAGACGAGGAAGAGCCGCATGCCCTCGCCCTTGACCTGGCCGCCGAGGATGAAGCTCACGTTGAAGTCCACGCCGGCCGCCTTCAGCGCCTCGCCATCGCGGTCGTACACATGGCGCACGGCGGAGCCCAGCACGCGCGCGGCGTCGAACATGCTCTTGGCGTTCCAGATCGTGATGGGCGGGCCCTCGCGGCCGCGCTCTTCCAGCTCTTCGATCTGCAGGATCTCGCGCACCGACTGCGAGATCGACAGGTTGCCGGCCGACAGCAGCACCATCGTGCGGTCGCCGGGCTGCTCGTAGACGATGGTCTTGCGGAAGGTGCTGATGTGGTCCACGCCCGCATTGGTGCGGGAATCCGACAGGAAGACCAGGCCGGCGTTGAGTTTGATGCCTACGCAGTACGTCATGGTGATGCGCGGTCGGCGGGCGGGCCGCGGAGGCTTCAGTCCCGACGCTCGCGTTGGTGCAGCTTTTTGAGTGTGTAGAGCGCTTCGAGCGCCTCCCGGGGGCTCATCGCATCGGGGTCGAGCGTGGCCAACGCGGATTCTACGGGGCTCTCCTGCGGCGTCTGGGCCACGGGCGGTGGCGCGAACAGGTCGACCTGGGCCTGCGCCTGGGTCTGCTGCGACTCCAGCGCCTCCAGCGCGCCGCGGGCATGGTGGATCACCGCCGCCGGCATGCCCGCCAGCCGCGCCACCTGGATGCCGTAGCTGCGGCTGGCAGGGCCCGGCTGCATCTCGTGCAGGAAGACGATGTCGCGGCCGCTCTCGGTCGCGCTCACATGCATGTTGAGCGCGGCGCGGTGCGTGGCCGGGAACTCCGTCAGTTCGAAATAGTGGGTGGCGAAGAGGGTGAAGGACTTCGCCCGGTCATGCAGGTGCGCCGCGATGCCCGCAGCCAGCGCCAGGCCGTCGAAGGTGCTGGTGCCGCGGCCGATCTCGTCCATCAGCACCAGCGAATGCGGCGTGGCGCTGTGCAGGATCTGCGCGGCCTCGGTCATCTCCAGCATGAAAGTGGACTGGGCGTTGGCCAGGTCATCGGCCGCGCCGATGCGGGTGTGGATGGCGTCGATGGGCCCCAGCCGGCAGCTGTTGGCCGGTACGCAGGAGCCGATGGAGGCCAGCAGCACGATGATGGCCACCTGCCGCATGTAGGTCGACTTGCCACCCATGTTGGGGCCGGTGATGACCTGCATACGCTGGCTGGGCCCGAGCCGTGTGTCGTTGGCGATGAAGGCGCCGCTGGACTTTTCGGCCAGGCGCGCCTCCACCACCGGATGGCGGCCCTGCTCGATCTCGATGCAGGGATGGGCCACGAAGCTGGGCGCGTTCCAGTTCAGCATGTGCGCGCGCTCGGCCAGCGCTGCGAGCGCGTCGAGCGAGGCCAGCGCGGCGGCCACGCGCGTCAGCGCCGGCACATGCGGCTGCAGCTGGTCGAGAAGCTGCTCGTAGAGCCACTTCTCGCGCGCCAGGGCGCGGTCCTGCGCCGACAGCGCCTTGTCCTCGAAGGCCTTGAGCTCGGGCGTGATGAAGCGCTCGGCATTCTTCAGCGTCTGCCGTCGGCGGTAGTGCTCGGGCACGCGCGACAGGGCGCTCTGCGTGATCTCGATGTAGAAGCCATGCACGCGGTTGAACTGCACCCGCAGGTTGGCGATGCCGGTGAGGGCGCGCTCGCGCGTCTCCAGTTCCAGCAGGAAGCCGTCGCAGTTCTCGCCGATGGCCCGCAACTCGTCCAGCTCGGCGTCGAAGCCGGTGGCGATCACGCCGCCCTCGCGGACCAGCGCGGCGGGTTCGGGCTGGATGGCGCGGGCCAGCAACCCGGCGCAGCCGGGCGGTGGCACCAGCTCTTCGGCGAAGTAGCCGAGCAGTGGCGCGCCCATGGGCAGCAGCGGCCCCAGGCGCTCGCACTTGACCAGCGCCAGCTGCAGCGCGACCAGCTCGCGTGGGCGCACCTGGCGCAGGGCGACGCGCGCGGCGATGCGCTCCACGTCGCTGGTGTTCTTGAGCTGCTCGCGCAGCAGCTTCCAGGGTGCCGCGGTTTCGCCGGGCGAGGGTGCGCGCAGGGCAGCGATGGCGCCCAACCGGGCCTGGGCCTCGGCCCGGTCGCGGCGCGGGGCCAGCAGCCAGCGCTTGAGCATGCGGCTGCCCATGCCGGTCATGCAGGTGTCCAGCAGCGAGAAGAGGGTGGGCGACTCCTCGCCGCGCAGCGTCTGCACCAACTCCAGGTTGCGACGCGTGGTGGCGGGCAGCTCGATCAACTCGCCATCGCGCTCGACGGCCAGGCGCTGCAGGTGCGACAGCGTGCGGCCCTGCGTGTGCTCGGCATAGCCCAGCAGCGCCGCGGCGGCGGCATGGGCCTGGCCCAGCGACTCCGCGCCCCAGGCCGCCAGACTGGCGGCGCCCAGCTGCTCGCGCAGCTTGCGCTCGCCCAGGCCGGGGTCGAACTGCCAGGCGGGCCGCACCGACAGCGTGAAGCCGCCGGGCTCCCGCTGCAGCTTCAGGCGCTGTTCGAAGGCGGGCGTGACCTCGGCGCTGTAGAGCAACTCGCTCGGGCCCACCCGCTGCAGCCAGCCTTCCAGCGCATTCGCGTCGCACTCGGCCAGGTGCACCTCGGCGCCCGTGACGCTGAGCCAAGCCAGGCCGCAGACGTTACGCGCGCCGGCATGCACCGCCATGAGGATGGCATCGTTCTTGTCGGCCAGCAGTTCGGCGTCGGTGAGCGTGCCGGGCGTGACCACGCGCACCACCTTGCGTTCGACCGGCCCCTTGGCGGCGCCGACCTCGCCCACCTGTTCGCAGATGGCGACCGACTCGCCCAGCTTGATGAGGCGCGCCAGGTAGGTGTCGACCGAATGGAAGGGCACGCCGGCCATGACCACCGGCGAGCCGGCCGACTGGCCGCGCGTGGTGAGGGTGATGTCGAGCAGGCGCGCCGCCTTCTCGGCATCGGCGTAGAACAGCTCGTAGAAGTCGCCCATCCGGTAGAACAGAAGCGTCTCGGGATGGTCGGCCTTGAGGCGCAGGTACTGCGCCATCATCGGCGTGTGGGCGGAGAAGTCGGCGCTGGCCGGCGTCGGCAGGGCGGTGCTCGGGTCTTGCAATTGCTTGTCGATGTCCAGGGGCCGCGCATGCCTGCTGCCGGATGGCGAATGCTGTGCGCGAGGTCGGCCCGCTGCGGGGCGGGCCGACGAAGGGCGTGGATTATCGACCCGGACGCCCTGCCCTCAGCGCCACAGGTTCGTGCGCGCCAGCTCCACCACCTCGTCCCCACGGCCGTTGATGATCGCCTTGAGCAGGTACAGGCCGAAGCCCTTGGCCTGTTCCGCCTCGATCTTGGGCGGCAGCACCAGTTCCTGCTTGGCCGTGACCACGTCCACCAGCGCGGGGCCATCGTGTGCGAAGGCGGCGGCGAGGGCGCCGTCCAGCTCGGCCGAATCGGTGACACGGATGCCGCGCACACCCATGGCCGTCGCCATGGCCGCGAAGTCCGGATTCGCCAGGTCGGTGCCGGTGTCCAGATAGCCGCCGGACTTCATCTCCATGGCGACGAAGCCCAGGCTGCCGTTGTTGAAGACGATCACCTTCACCGGCAGGCCCAGCTGCACCAGACTCAGGAAGTCGCCCATCATCATGGTGAAGCCGCCATCGCCCGAGAGCGAGACCACCTGCCGCCCGGGCGCTGCCGCCTGCGCGCCCATGGCCTGCAGCATGGCGTTGGCCATGGAACCATGGTTGAAGGAGCCGATGAGCCGGCGCCGGCCGTTCATCCTGAGGTACCGCGCGGCCCATACCGTGGGCGTGCCCACATCGGCGGTGAAGACGGCGTCGTCGGCCGCCATGGCGCTCACCCGCTGCGCCACGTACTGCGGGTGTAGTGGCCGGCCTGTGCCAGCGGCCACGGCCAGGTCGTCCAGGCCTTCGCGCGCCTTCGCATAGTGGGCCAGTGCGCCATCGAGGAAGCGCCGGTCGTCGTGGTCCTGGAGTCGCGGCAGCAGTGCGGCGATGGTGTCGCCCACGTCGCCGACCAGGCCCTGCGCCAGCGGCGCCCGGCGGCCCAGGGCGCCGGGGTCGCGGTCGATCTGCACGATGTGCGCCTCCTTGGGATAGAAGGCGCGGTAGGGAAAGTCGGTGCCCAGCATCAGCAGGGTGTCGGCGTTCTCCATCGCGTGGTAGCCGGAGGCGAAGCCGATCAGGCCGGTCATGCCCACGTCGTAGGGGTTGTCCCATTCCACATGTTCCTTGCCGCGCAGCGCATGGACGATGGGCGCCTTCAGCCGTTCGGCCAGGGCCACAACAGCGTCGTGGTGGCCCGCGCAACCGCTGCCGGCCAGCAGGGTGATGGCCCGGCTTCCGTCCAGGTGGGCGGCAAGTTCATCGAGCGCGGCGTCCGGCGGCACGACGCGCGGCCGCGGTGCGAGCGGGATGCGCGGCGCCTTTTCCACCGGCGCGGCGGCCAGCGCCACATCGCCGGGAATCACCAGCACGGCCACGCCACCACGCCCCACGGCCGTCTGGATCGCGCGGTGCAGCACGGCCGGCATCTGTGCAGGGTTGGAGACCAGCTCCACATAGTCCGCGCATTCCCGGAAAAGCTCCTGCGGATGCGTCTCCTGAAAGTAGCCCAGCCCGATCTCCGACGAGGGAATGTGCGCCGCGATGGCCAGCACCGGCACCCGATTGCGCTGGCAGTCGAACAGACCGTTGATCAGGTGCAGATTGCCGGGCCCGCAACTGCCGGCGCAGACCGCCAGCCGGCCGGTCAGCGCCGCCTCGGCGCCCGCGGCGAAGGCGGCCGATTCCTCGTGCCGCACATGCATCCATTCGATGCGGCCCAGACGTCGCAGGCTGTCGTTGAGGCCGTTGAGGCTGTCGCCCGTCACGCCCCAGATGCGCTCGACGCCGAGGTCGGCAAGGCTGTGGGCGAGGAGGTCGGCGACGGTGAAGGGCATGGCAGCTCCAAATCAAGGGTAAATACGAATGGACTCGCATTCATCCTAAGAATTTCGCTGGGGCGCTAGCGTAGGAACGGAGCGATACCGGACCTCGATGCGTGCGGCCTGCGCCTCAGGCGGTCCGCACGGCGCGGGGCCGTCAGCGCCTGCGCCCCTGTGACGCTTGGCCGTTTGCCCTCGGAGCGTGTCAGCCCCAGCCCACGCGCCCCTGCGCCGCATCGGTGATGGTGGCCTTCAGCGCGGACGCCGCCTCGTCGACCATCTCGAAGCGAAGCCGCACGACGCTGCCGTGGGTCACCTCCAGCAGGGCGGCGCCGGCGTGTGCCAGTTCGCGGCGGACGGTGCCTTCCAGGGCGTAGGGCACTTCGCAGCTCAGCGCGACGCGCCGTTGCAGCGGCACGGTCTGCGCGGCCTTCAGCGCCTGTGCGACGGCGTCGGTATAGGCGCGCACCAGGCCGCCGGCGCCCAGCTTCACGCCGCCAAAGTAACGCACGACCGTGGCCAGAACGCCTTCGAGCTCATGGTGGCGCAGCACCTCCAGCATCGGCCGGCCGGCGGTGCCCGCAGGCTCGCCATCGTCCACGGCCGCGGATTGGCCGCCCGCCATCAGGGCCCAGCAGACGTGGGCTGCATCCGGATGCTGCGCCCGCAGTTGCGCCACGATGGCCTGCGCGGCCGCCCGGTCGGGCACCGCCTGCACGCAGGCCAGGAAGCGGCTCTTGCGCACCAGCAGTTCGAAGCCGGCAGGCGCCGCGATGGAGAAAGGCATGAGGAAGAGGGCGAAAGGCGCCATGAAGGGCGGGTCGGCGATGATGCCGCAGGCCGAATGGCGGTCGAGAGGAAAGAGAGAACAACGTGATCGGAAACCTGCTGACGGCCGTGGTGGCCCTCATCCACGTCTACATCCTGGTGCTGGAGATGTTCTTCTGGGACACGCCGCGCGGCCACAAGGCCTTCGGCCTGAAACCCGAGTTCGCCCGTGCCACGCGCGTGCTGGCGGCCAACCAGGGCCTGTACAACGGCTTCCTGGCGGCGGGCCTGTTCTGGGGCCTGTGGCTCGGCGCCGCGGGCATCGCGGTCAAGCTGTTCTTCCTCGCCTGCGTGGCGGTGGCAGGGTTGTATGGCGCTGCCACGTCGAGCCGGAAGATCCTGTTCGTGCAGACAGTGCCGGCCGTGCTGGCGATGGCGGCACTGTTGCTGGGCTGAGGCCGCGCCATGGGGGCTGTCTGCTCCCTGTGACGTGACCTCGCGCGATGCGACACCTCTGCTCAATGCCGCACGCCCGTTCGCGCTGAGCCCGTCGAAGCGCTGATGCGAGGCTTCGACAGGCTCAGCCCGAACGGTGGCGCCTGACTTGCGGTGATTGATCGGGGAGGGCCACCTGTCACGCAGCTGCCGCACGCCCCAGCGCCTGCTGCGTCCAGCGCACGATGTCCGCGCCACCCATCGCCCCGGGATGGCGTGCGATCTCCCGGCCCCCGACGAACAGGGCCAGCGTCGGGATGCTGCGGATGTTGAAGCGTGCGCCCAGCCCAGGCTGCGCCTCGGTGTCGACCTTGGCCACCCGCACCTGCGGCTCCAGCGTGCGGGCGGCCTGTTCGAAGGCCGGGGCCATCTGCCGGCAGGGGCCGCACCAGGGCGCCCAGAAGTCCACCAGCACCGGCAACTGACCGCGGCCCACATGGCGGTCGAAGGCGGCGGCATCCAGCGCCACGGGATGGCCGGTGAACAGGGGCTGGTGGCACTGGCCGCAGTCGGGCGCGCTGCCGAGCTGAGCCGTACGCACGCGGTTGGTGGTCTGGCAGTGCGGGCAGACGACGTGCAGGCTGTCTGCGGTGGCGGTGGTCATGGAGGGGTCTCCTTCCTGCGGCGGCAATGGCGGTGACGGGGCGGCGTCGTGGCGGCACGGGCCGCGCGGTCAGGCGGCTGACGGACCTTCCGCCTTTTCGCCCGACGGGGTGGCGCCACCGCGGGCGCGATCCTGCGCACGGGCGATGGCGGCGCGGGCGCTCTGCTCGGCCGCGAGTGCCGCCTCCAGCGGCGCCCGGCACAGGCCGGCGTGCTGATAGCGCAGGTTTTCGTAGATGGCCGCTGCGGCCGGCGAGGCCTGCAGCAGCGGCTGCAGCACGTCCGTGTCCTGGACCTGGTCCAGCGCGGCGGCCAGCCGCTGCGCCACCAGCCGGTACTGGCCGGCATCGGGGTGGCCGCGCTCCATCCGCTCCAGATCGTGGGCGAGCAGCACGGCATGGGGGGTGTGGGTGCGAGAGGTGTTCATGCCACCGAGTTTTGGGGCATACAGGCGCTTTGCAAGAGGCGCCCCCGCGCCGCCGCAGGCGTGCGCGGGGCGCCTGCTGCTGTGCCTCAGGCCAACTGCCGCAACGGTTCCCGCACGGCGTCGGCCGATGCGGGCCGCACCACGCGGGCCACTTCCCGGCCGTCCTTGAGGAAGACCAGCGTCGGCCACAGCTTGACGCCGAAGGCCCGGCCCAGCGGCCGGCCGCTGCCGTCTTCCACCTTGATGTGGCGCAGGCCTTCCGGCGCTTCGGCCAGGGCTTCGGCGATGGCGGGCTGGGCGCCCTTGCAGATGCCGCACCAGTTGGCGCCGAATTCGAGGACGGTGGGCCCGGTGAGGGCGGCCACCTCGTCCTGGCGCAGGCTTTCGGGTTCGTAGGGTCGTGTCATGGGGCGAGTGTGGCAGCGCTGCGCGGGCGGTGTGTGCGGCGGTGCCGGCGTGGGATGTCGGCAGGGGGAGTCGGATGATGGGACGTGAGCGGCGGGCCGCAAGGCGGGCGACGGGCTCAGCCGCCGCGCCGCGCCAGCTTGCGGTAGACCGTGGCCCGGCTCACGCCCAGCAGCCGCGCCGCCTCGGCGACATTGCCCTGGGCGTCGTCGACGGCCTGGCGGATCCACGCGGCCTGCGCCTCCTTCAGCCGCGGGCGCGCGGCGACGCGGGGGCTGGTGCCGCCGCTTCGCGTGGCACGCACCTGGGTGCGCAGGCCGCTCCAGAGCGGGACTTCGAGCGGCGCCCCGCCGCGGGTGGCGGCATCGAAGAGCAGATGCGCCGGTGCAGCGAACACCTCTTCCGCCGGCCAGGGCCCCGTGCCCTGCAGTCCCAGCAGTTGCCGCGCGAGCGCGTTCGCCCCGGTGATGCGGCCGTCGGCGTCGAGCACCAGCAGCCCGTCGCCGTCCGCGCCCTCGACCGGGGCCAGGCAGCCCGGCCAGTTCAACTGCAGCAGCAGCGCATGAGGCTGCGCGCGCAGGAGCCGGTTGCCGATGGTCTGGACCGCGTGGCGGGCCAGGTGCTGCAGCTCGGGCCGCTCGTCCACCTGCACGCCGGTCAGGTCCAGCATGCCGATGCAGCGGCCCTGTGGGTCGAACAGCGGCGCGCCGGCGCAGGTGTAGACACTGGTGTCGTCGAAGAAATGCTCGCCGCGGTGCAGCCAGACCGGGGCCTGCTCGGCCAAGGCCGCGCCGATGGCGGTGGTGCCGACGGCGCGTTCCGACAGGTCGACGCCGACGCGCGCGATGTCCGCGATGGCGCGCTCGTCCTGCGCCGGCAGCGTGCCCACTTCGAGCACCATGCCCTGGGCATCGGTCAGCAGCGCGAAGTAGCGGGTCGCGGCGATGGCGCGCGAGAGCCGGCCCATCACCGGCCGGGCAGCCTCGATCAGTCGCCGGCTCCCCTCGATGGCCTGGCGCAGCCGGGGCGCCGAGATGGGGTCGAACTGCACTCGCTCGCCCGGCTGGCGACCGGCCGCCAGGCAGCGCTGCCAGGAGCGCGTAATCCAGGGTTCGATGGGGGGCGCATGGCGTCCTTGTGTGCCATGCAGCCAGTGCCCGCGCGCCAGCGCGATGGCGCCGGCACGGTCGGGCGCGCGATGGACCAATGTCTCCATGGGGGGCTTTCGTGGGGGTGTTCCATTTTGAGAATTTCGGGCCCGACCGTCCATCGCGCTAGGGTTTTGCCTGAGCGCCGCCCCTGGGTGCGCGCGGAACATGAGACGCTTCGGCCCTCGTGCCACCCAGCCATCCCCTCGAATGGAGACAGCCAGCATGCAGGTATCCCTCAGCGTCAATGGCCGCGCCGTTAACCTCGACGCGCCGCCCAACACCCTCCTCGTCACGGCCATCCGCGAGCATCTGCAGCTCACCGGCACCCATGTGGGCTGCGACACCGCCCAGTGCGGCGCCTGCACGGTGCACATGAACGGCCGTGCGGTGAAGTCCTGCAACATCCTGCTGGCCCAGGCGGCTGGCGCCGAGATCACCACCATCGAGGGCATCGCCCAGCCCGACGGCACGCTGCACCCGATGCAGGCCGCCTTCAAGGAATGCCACGGCCTTCAATGCGGCTTCTGCACGCCCGGCATGGTGATGAGCGCGATCGACCTGTGCCAGCAGCATCCCGGTGCCGACGAGCAGGAGATCCGCGAGCTGCTCGACGGCAACCTGTGCCGCTGCACCGGCTACCAGAACATCGTCAAGGCCGTGAAGATGGGCGGCCAGGGTATGGCCGAAGGCCAGTCGGCCACCTCATCCGCCACCGCCACGGCCTGAGCGAAAAGGAGTCCGCCATGGGTGCATCCGACTTCTCCAAGCTGCCGCACATCGGCGAGGCCATCCGCCGCAAGGAAGACCTGCGCTTCCTGACCGGCGCCGGCAACTACACCGGCGACGTGGTGCTGGCCAACCAGGCGCATGCCGTCTTCCTGCGCTCGCCGCATGCGCATGCGGCCATCACGTCCATCGACACCTCGGCCGCGAAGCAGATGCCGGGCGTGGTCGGCATCTTCACTGGCGCCGACATCGACGGAAAGATGGGCGGCCTGCCCTGCGGCTGGCAGATCAACAACCCCGACGGCTCGCCCATGAAGGAGCCGCCGCATCCCATCCTGGCCATCGGCAAGGTGCGCTACGTGGGCGACCATGTGGCCATGGTGGTGGCCGAAACGGTGGAGCAGGCGCGCAATGCGTCCGAGGCCATCGTGGTCGAGTACGACGTGCTGCCCGCCGTCGTGAGCCTCGTCGACGCAGCCAAGAAGACCGGCCCCGCCATCCATGAGATCGCGCCCGACAACCAGTGCTACAAGTGGACGCTGGGCGACAAGGCACAGGTCGATGCCGCGTTCGAGAAGGCCGCCCACGTCACCAAGCTGGACCTGGTCAACAACCGCCTGATCCCCAACCCCATCGAGCCGCGCGTGGCCGTGGCCGGCTACAACCGCGCCGGCGACGAGTACGTGCTGTACGTGGCCAACCAGAACCCGCACGTCGAGCGGCTGCTGATGACCGCCTTCGTGCTGGGCCTGCCCGAGCACAAGGTGCGCGTGATCGCGCCCGACGTGGGCGGCGGCTTCGGCTCCAAGATCTTCCTGTACGCGGAAGACGTGGCCCTGACCTGGGCCAGCAAGCAGCTCAACCGCAACATCAAGTGGACGGCCGAGCGCTCGGAGTGCTTCCTCTCGGACGCCCATGGCCGCGACCATGTGAGCCATGCCGAGATGGCCATGGACAAGGACGGCAAGTTCCTGGCCATGCGCGTGCACACCGACGCCAACCTGGGCGCCTACCTGTCGACCTTCTCGACGGCGGTGCCCACCATCCTCTATGCCACGCTGCTGGCCGGGCAGTACACCACGCCGCAGATCTACGTGGAGGTGGATGCCTGGTTCACCAACACGGCGCCGGTTGATGCCTATCGCGGTGCCGGCCGGCCCGAGGCCACCTACCTGCTCGAACGCCTGGTCACCCGCTGCGGCTGGGAGATCGGCCTGGGCCAGGACGAGATCCGCCGCCGCAACTTCATCCGCGAATGGCCGTACCAGACGCCCGTCGCGCTGCAGTACGACGTGGGTGACTACGAGGCCTGCATGAAGCGCGCGCAGGAACTGGCCGAGGTGAGCGGCTTCGACGCCCGCCGCGCCGAGAGCGAGAAGAACGGCAAGCTGCGCGGCATCGGCTATTCCAGCTACATCGAGGCTTGCGGCCTGGCGCCGTCGAACATCGCCGGGGCGCTGGGTGCGCGCGCCGGCCTGTTCGAGGCCGGCGAAGTGCGGGTGCATCCCACCGGCAGCGTGACGGTGTTCACCGGCTCGCACAGCCACGGCCAGGGGCACGAGACCACCTTCGCGCAGGTGGTGGCGGCGCGGCTGGGCATTCCGGTCGAGAACGTGGACATCGTGCACGGGGATACCGGCCGCATTCCCTTCGGCATGGGCACCTACGGCTCGCGCTCGATCAGCGTGGGCGGCGCGGCCATCATGCGGGCGCTGGACAAGATCGAGGCCAAGGCCAAGAAGATCGCCGCCCACCTGATGGAAGCCAGCGATGCCGACATCGACTTCAGTGGTGGCGAATTCAGCGTCAAGGGCACCGACAAGAAGATCCCCTTCGGCCAAGTGGCGCTGACGGCCTATGTGCCGCACAACTACCCGCTGGACAAGCTGGAGCCGGGCCTGAACGAGACGGCCTTCTACGACCCCACCAACTTCACCTATCCGGCCGGCACCTACATCTGCGAGGTGGAGATCGACAAGGCCACGGGCGAGGTCAAGGTGGACCGCTTCACCGCCGTGGACGACTTCGGCACCATCATCAACCCCATGATCGTGGAAGGGCAGGTGCAGGGCGGCATCGTGCAGGGCATCGGCCAGGCGCTGCTGGAGAACTGCGTCTACGACAACGAGACCGGCCAGCTGCTCACCGGCAGCTTCATGGACTACGCCATGCCGCGGGCCGCGGACTTTCCCAACTTCAAGCTCGACACCATCTGCACGCCCTGCACCCACAACCCGCTGGGCACCAAGGGCTGCGGCGAGGCGGGCGCGATCGGCTCGCCGCCGGCCGTCATCAACGCCGTGCTCGATGCGCTGGCGCCGATGGGCGTCAAGGAGTTCGACATGCCCGCCACCCCGGCCCGCGTGTGGGAAGCCATGCAGCGCGGCAGCACCACGCCCCAGCAGCAACCGCAGACGCCCTCGCTGGCGGCCAGCACCCAGGGCCGTCCGGCCGCTTGAAACCCTCGAAGGAAGGAGCCTTTTCCATGTACGCATTCACCTTCGAACAGCCCACCGCACTCGACGAGGCGCAACGCCTGGCAGCCGCGGGCGGCAAGCCGCTGGCCGGTGGCCAGACGCTGCTGGCTTCGATGAAGCTGCGCCTTTCGGCACCCGAACAGCTGGTCGACCTGGGCCGCTGCAAGGAGCTGTCGGGCATTGGCCTGCAGAACGGCGAGCTGGTCATCGGCGCCATGACGCGCCATGCCGAGGTCGCGGTCAATCCGCAGGTGCGCGAAGCCTATCCCGCGCTGGCCGACCTGGCCTCGCGCATCGGCGACCGCCAGGTGCGGGCCATGGGCACGCTGGGCGGCTCGGTAGCCAACAACGACCCGGCCGCCTGCTACCCCAGCGCCGTGCTCGCCTCGTGCGCGACCATCGTCACCACGCAGCGTGAAATCGCGGCCGACGACTTCTTCCTGGGCCTGTTCGCCACGTCGCTGGAGGAGGGCGAGCTGATCAAGGCGATCCGCTTCCCGCTGCCCAAACAGGCGGCCTACGAGAAGCTGCGCCAGAAGGCCTCGCACTTCCCGCTGGTGGGCGTGTTCGTGGCCCGCTTCGACGACGGCGTGCGTGTGGCCGTCACGGGCGCGGGCAATGGCGTGTTCCGCCATGCAGGCCTGGAGCAGGCGCTGTCGCAGGCCTTCACGGCCCAGGCGGCCGGCGGTGTGGAGATCGACGCCAGCGAGCTCAACAGCGACCTGCACGGCACCGCGGCCTACCGCGCCAACCTGATCAGCGTGCTGGCCCAGCGCGCGGTGATCAAGGCGAGCCGCTAAGCTCGGCACGATGACCGACGCCCACCGCCCTGCGCCCGCGCCCGACCTTTCCTCCATCGACGCGCTGGAACGGGGCCTGGCGTCACGCGGGTACCTGGCCGACCGGCGGCTGGCGACCGCCGTCTTTCTTGCCCTGAAGCTGCAGCGTCCGCTGCTGCTGGAGGGCGAGCCGGGCGTGGGCAAGACCGAGCTGGCGAAGGCGCTGTCCGGCCTGTTGGGCCGCCAGCTGCTGCGCCTGCAGTGTTACGACGGTCTGGAGCAGCGCGAGGCGCTGTACGAATGGAACTACGCGGCACAACTCCTGCACCTTCGCGCCTCCGAGGCCGGCGGCGCCGCGGGAGGTGAGGGCGCACGCGACGCGGAGGCCGAGGTCTACCAGCCGCGCTACCTGATCCAGCGCCCGCTGCTGCAGGCCCTGCAGGCGCCGGCCCCCGGCGCTGTGCTGCTGGTCGACGAGGTGGACCGCGCCGACGAGCCCTTCGAGGCCTTCCTGCTCGAATACCTGGGCGAGTACCAGGTGAGCATTCCCGAGCTGGGCACGGTGCGCGCCGCGGTGCCGCCGGTGACCCTGCTCACCAGCAACCGCACCCGCGACCTGAACGACGCGGTCAAGCGTCGCTGCCTCTACCACTGGCTGGACTACCCGGAGCGCGAACGCGAGCTGGCCATCGTTCGCGCCCAGGTGCCGCAGGCCGGCGAGGCGCTGTCGGCCCAGGTGGCGGACTTCGTGCAACGCGTGCGTGCCCAACCCTTCGCCAATGCCTTCCAGCGCGCGCCCGGCATCGCCGAGAGCGTGGAATGGGCGCGCGCGCTGGTGGCGCTGGACACCGTGGTGCTCGACCCCGAGGTGGTGGTCGACACCGCCGGCATCCTGTTCAAGCAGCGCGACGACGTGGCGGCACTGAACCACCAGCTGGCCACCGATCTGCTCGCGCCGGAAGCCGCCTGACGAGGGTGCTGTGGCCATGCAAGGCATCCAGCAACTCGGCGACGCGCGACGCGGCAAGCTGGCCGGTCACCTGGCGGGCTTCGGCCGGGCGCTGCGGCGGGCCGGTGTGCGCATCGATCCTTCGCGCATCGCGCTGGGGCTGGAGGCGGCGCTGCTGGTGGGCATCGAGCAACGGGCCGACCTTCAGGCGGCGCTGGAATCGGTGCTGGTCAGCCGCGAGCAGGACCGGCTGGTTTTCCGGGAACTCTTCGACGCCTGGTTCCAGGACCCGGCCCTCGCCCAGAAGATGCTGGCGCGCATGCTGCCCAACGCCGAGGGCCGGGCCGAGCCGGTGCAGCGCCGCAACCGCGTGCGCGAGGCCCTCGCCGCGCCGACCAGGCTCAAGCCCGCCCCCCAGGACGAGGAACTGCAGCTCGACGCCGCCATGAGTGCCGGCACGCGCGAGCGCCTGCAGCATGCGGATTTCAACAGCCTGGGCGCTGCCGAGTACCTCTTGGTCGAGCGCTTGGCGCGCGAGAAGGCGCTGCCCGTGCCCTCCTATGCATCGCGCCGGCTGCGGCCGGTGGCGCAGGCCGGTGCGTCGGCCCGCATCCACTGGCCCGGCGTGTGGCGCCAGGCCGCGCGGCACGGCGGCGAGATCCCCCGCCTGCCGCGGCAGGTCAGGCGCGCACGGCCCCGGCCGCTGCTGGTGCTGGTCGATGTCTCCGGCTCCATGGAGCGCTATGCGCGACTGCTGCTGGCCTACCTGCATGCGGCCACGCGGCCGCTGGTGGGCGAGGGCGCGCGGCGCGACGTCTTCGCCTTCGGCACTGGGCTGACCGACCTCACGCCCGCCTTTCGCCATGCCGACACCGACATCATGCTGGCCGAGGCCGGCCGTGCCATCGCCGACTTCGCCGGCGGCACGCGCCTGGGCGAGGCCCTGGCTCAGTTGCGCCGGCAGCATGCGCGTCGCCTGGTCGGCCGGCGCACGCTGGTGCTGCTGATCAGCGACGGGCTGGACACCGGCGAGCCGGCCGAGCTGGATGCCCAGTTGGAATGGCTGCGTCGCCACACGGGCGCGCTGCTGTGGCTCAATCCCCTTCTGCGCTTCGCCGGCTATGCGCCGCTGGCGCGCGGCGCCGCACTGCTCGACCGCCACGCCGATGCCATGCTGGCCGTGCACAACCTGCAGGCGCTGGACGAACTGGCCGACAGTCTGGCCGCGCTGCTGCGCCGACTGCGCTGAATCCCTCACCTTCATTCATTTCAGGAGACCCACATGGACATGCAAGGCAGCCGCCCCCTGGGCGTGACCCAGCAACAGGCCTGGGAGGCCCTCAACGACCCCGAGACGCTCAAGCGCTGCCTGCCCGGTTGTGACAAGTTCGAGGCCACGGGCGAAGGCCAGTACACCGTCACCATGGCCGTGAAGGTGGGCCCGGTGTCGGCCAAGTTCGCGGGCAAGGTCACGCTCAGCGACATCCAGCCGCCCGAAAGCTACCGCCTCAGCTTCGAAGGGCAGGGCGGCGTGGCCGGCTTCGGCAAGGGCGCGTCCTCGGTCTCGCTGGCGCCCACCGACACCGGCTGCACGCTCAGCTACACCGTGCAGGCACAGGTGGGCGGCAAGATCGCGCAACTGGGCCAGCGCCTGATCGACGGCGCGGCCAAGTCCATGGCGGACGACTTTTTCAAGCGCTTCGATGCCGAGATGCAGCGCGTGCACGGCGTGCCCCCCAACGCTGCCGAGCCGGCAGAAGAGCCCAAGACCGGCGCCGTCGCCGGTCTCATGCAGAAGATGGGCTTCGGCAAGAAAGACAAGCCCGAGGAGGGCTGAACACGATGGAAAACCTCGATGTGATGGTGCTGCGCCAGCTGCGCGACTGGCGCCAGGCTGGCCGCCGGGCCCTGCTGGCGACGGTGGTGCGCACCTGGGGCTCGTCGCCGCGGCCGGTGGGCTCCATCATGGCGCTGGCGGAAGACGGCGCGGTGGTCGGCTCCGTTTCCGGCGGCTGCATCGAGGACGACCTGATCGCCCGCCACAGCCGCGTGGGCCAGCAGGCCATGCCTACGGGCGCACCGGCGCGTGTCAAGTACGGCATCACCGCGGACGAGGCGCACCGCTTCGGCCTGCCCTGCGGTGGCACGCTGGAGCTGGTGCTGGAGTTCGACCCCGACGCGGGCCAACTGGCCGAGCTGGTCAAGCGGCTGGAAGGTGGCCAGCTCACCCAGCGCATCGTGCGACTGGCCGACGGCGCCGTCACGCTGGAAGCCGCGCACGCGCCGGCCGAGCTCGTCATTGACGACACGCGGCTGGTCAACACCTTCGGCCCCGAGTACCGCATGCTGCTGATCGGCGCCGGCCAGCTCGCCGAGTACCTGGCGACCATGGCCAGCTTCAGCGGCTTCGCCGTCACGTTGTGCGATCCGCGCGAGGAATACCGCAGCGCCTGGTCGCTGCCCAATGTGCGCCTGTCCACCGAGATGCCCGACGACGCCGTCGCCGCCTTTCGGCCCGACCGGCGCAGCTGCGTCGTCGCCCTCACGCACGACCCCAAACTCGACGACCTGGCGCTGCTGGCGGCACTGGAGACGGACGCCTTCTACGTCGGCGCCATCGGCTCGCGCCGCAACGCCCAGGCGCGGCGCGAACGGATGATCGAGCACTTCGACCAGACGCCCGAGTCGCTCGCCCGCCTGCGCGGCCCCATCGGCCTGTACATCGGCAGCAAGACGCCGCCCGAGATCGCAGTGAGCGTGATGGCCGAGATCCTGGCCGTGAAGAACGGCGTGGCCCTGCCGCGCGAGATGGCGGTGGCGCAGGCCAAGGAACAGTTGAACGCGCAGACGGGGTAGGCGGCGGCCACATCGGCGCCGGTTTGGGGTGCCGGCCCGTGCGGGGCACTGCACGTGCGCCTGCAGGCCCGCAACCGTCGCGCTACAGTGCCGGGCTTTTCCGCTTCAGCTCTTTCCCGCCATGCAACGCATCCAGCTCGGTCGCAGCGATCTGCACGTCACGCCCATCTGCCTGGGCACCATGACCTTCGGCGAACAGGTGGACGAGCCCACCGCGCACGACATCCTCGACCATGCGGTGGCCCGCGGCGTCGACTTCCTGGACACGGCCGAGATGTACGCCGTGCCCGCCCGCAAGGAGACCTACGGCGCCACCGAGACCATCCTCGGCAACTGGTTCGCCAGGAACCCCGGCCTGCGCCAGAAGCTCACGCTGGCCACCAAGGTGGCCGGCCCCTCGCGCGGCATGCCCTGGGTGCGCGAAGGAGGCGGCATGACGGCTGCCGACATCGTGGCCTCCTGCGAGGGCAGCCTGCGCCGGCTGCAGACGGACGTCATCGACCTTTATCAGATCCATTGGCCCGAGCGCAACGTGCCCGCCTTCGGCACGATGTACTACGACCCCACCAAGGAACGCACGCAGACCTCGATCCACGAGCAGCTCGAAGCGCTGGCCGGACTGGTGAAGGCGGGCAAGGTGCGCTACATCGGCCTGTCGAACGAGACGCCCTACGGCGTGCACGAGTTCGTGCGGCTGGCTGAGCAGCACAACCTGCCGCGCGTGGCCACGGTGCAGAACGTCTACTGCCTCCTCAGCCGCGCGCTGGAGAACGGCCTGGACGAGACCATGCACCGGCTGGACGTCTCGCTGCTGGCCTATTCGCCGCTGGGCTTCGGCCTGCTGACCGGCAAGTACGACGCCAGCGGCACCGAAGGCCCGGATGCGCCCAAGCACGGCCGCATCGCCCGCTACGAATCGGTACGCAAGCAGCGCTGGGGCCGGCCCGAGGCGCTGGTCGCCGCGCGCCGCTACAACCAGCTGGCCCGCGACCACGGCATGACGCCCGCGCGCCTGGCCCTGGCCTTCTGCTACACCAAGTGGCAGGTGGCCAGCACCATCATCGGCGTCACGACCAAGGCCCAGCTGGACGAGGATCTGGACGCCTGGGGCACCACGCTGTCGCCCGAGCTGCTGGCTGAGATCGACAAGATCCGCTGGGAGATGCGCGACCCCGCGAACTGAGATGGCGAAGAAGGACAAGGCTCATGTTTCCGAGACGCCGGCTACGGCCGTGCTGCGCGCGGCCAAGGTGGCCTTCACCGAGCATCCGTACGAGTACCTGGAGCACGGCGGCGCGCAGCACAGTGCGGCGGTGCTGGGCTTCGACCCTTTCACGGTGGTCAAGACGCTGGTGATGCAGGACCAGGACGCCAAGCCGCTCATCGTGCTGATGCACGGCAACCGCACGGTGTCGACCAAGAACCTCGCGCGGCAGATCGGCGCGAAGTCGGTGGAGCCCTGCAAGCCCGAGGTGGCCCAGCGCCACAGCGGCTACCAGGTGGGCGGCACCTCGCCCTTCGGCACGCGACGCGCGATGCCGGTCTACATCGAGTCGACGATCCTCGACCTGCCGCGCATCTGCATCAATGGCGGGCGGCGCGGGTACCTTGTCGGCATCGATCCGCAGCTATGCGTGCAGTTGCTCGGCGCGCGGCCGGTGCAGTGCGCGCTGGCAGAATGAGGCGCGGCCCGAACGGGGCCGCCTCCCTCACGTCTTCCACGATTCCCGAATGCCAAGACGCTGCCTTCCGAGCGGCGCGCAGCGGCCGCGCATGAGGCGGCCGACGAAGGTCCTTCCATGAGCCTGTCCATGTCCTCCATCCTCGTCATCATTACGGCCTACCTGATCGGCTCGCTGTCCTTCGCCGTGATCGTCAGCCGCCTGATGGGCATGGACGACCCGCGCAGCTATGGCAGCGGCAACCCGGGCGCCACCAATGTGCTGCGCTCCGGCCGCAAGGGCGCGGCCCTGGCCACGCTGCTGCTGGATGCCGCCAAGGGCTGGCTGCCGGTGTTCCTGGTGCGGCGCTTCGGCGCGGCCTACGGGCTGGACGAGAGCGTGGCCGCACTCGCTGGCCTGGCCGCCTTCCTGGGCCACCTGTACCCGGTGTTCTTCGGCTTCAAGGGTGGCAAGGGCGTGGCCACGGCCGCTGGCGTGCTGCTGGGCATCGACTGGATGCTGGGCCTGGCGACGGGGCTGACCTGGATCATCATCGCCTTCTTCTTCCGCTACTCCTCGCTGGCCGCGCTGGTGGCGGCCTTCTTCGCGCCGGCCTATTACCTGCTGGGCGGCGGCATCGCCTGGCCGCTGCACCGCGGCGTGCTGGCGGCCATCGTGGTCATGGGCCTGCTGCTGGTGTGGCGCCACCGCGAGAACATCCGCCGGCTGCTGGCCGGCACCGAATCGCGGCTTGGTTCCAAGGCGAAGGCCAAGGCCAAGACTTCCTCCTCCTGATCAGGATTCCCATGCCAGAACTCAAGCGCTTCCACGTCGGCCCCCGTCTGTCGGAGATGGCCGTCCACAACGGCACCGTCTACTTGGCCGGCCAGGTGCCGGACGACATCACGCAGGACATCCGCGGCCAGACGGCCCAGGTGCTGGCCATGGTCGACCGCCTGCTGGCCGAGGCCGGCAGCGACAAGACCCGCATCCTGATGACGCAGATCTTCCTGACCGACATCAGCGAGATCGGCGCCATGAACGAGGTGTGGGACGCCTGGGTGCCCGCCGGCCGTACGCCGCCGCGTGCCACCGTGCAGGCGGCGCTGGCCAATGCGGCCTACAAGATCGAGATCGTCGTCACGGCCGCGCTGGCCTGACCGCCACGCCGCGACGGCGCGCGAGCCCTTTGGGGACGTGAAGGCTTCGGACGGCGATGCACGGCAGCGGCCCGGATGACGAGGCGCTGAAGGTCGGCCCGCCCCAGCGCATCGACCGCCTGTGGGCCTGGATGGAAGGCCGCCCGCTGCGCCGCGCTGTGGTGGGCGCGGTGATCTTCGTCGTGTTCTTCAGTGGGCTGTTCGCCTCGTGGATCGGAGTGGCGCTGTGGCGCGGTTCGACGGACCGCAATGCCGGGGCGGTGGCGCTGCTGTACGTGTTGGTGCCCTTCATCGCCGTGGTCATGCTCTCCCTGATCCAGCGCATGATGTACCGGCTGCTCTGGAACCAGGAACGCGCCATGGCTCGCGGTGAATGGCGGCCGGGCGATCGGGTGCCGCCGCCCGGTCCTCGATCCACGCCCCCGGCGCCGCCTGTGTCCTGGCCGTGGACGTTGCGCGCGCGGCATGCGCTGCTCTACGTGCTCACGCTTGCCGGCTTGCTGTACGGCTTCATGCCCTATGAACACCAGGTCGAGCTGGTGCGGCTGGTCTGGCGGCTGGGCTCGGGCACGGCCACCCGGCGGCAACTGCCGATGTTGCTCTTCGGCTACCTGCCCCTGGTCGTCTTCGGGCTGCTGGCCGTCGCGCTGACCCACCGCCAGCGGCGCCGGCGGGACGCAGGACGGTTCGACGCCCGCGCACGCCTGGTGCTGCGGGCCGAGATGAACTGGCTGTGGGCCTTCGCGACGGCGGCCACGATGACCATCCTGATGCTGCAGTTCTTCGGTCAGCTCATCGTCGCCAAACTCTGATACGCGCCCGTCGCCAGCGGTCCGGGCGAGTCAGTAGCGCCGTTCCAGCACCATCTGGTCGGCGTCGCGCCGCATCGAGAAGCGGTTGATGAAGCTGTTGCCCAGCAGCACATAGGGCATGGCTTGTGGCGAGACGACGGCATCGACGTCGTACACCGTCACGTCGCCCACCTTCACCGAATCCAGCTTGATCCGCCAGCCCGGCGCCGTGCCGTTGGCCGTGTTCATGGTCACCGGCTGCCCGCGTGTGGGATCGAGGCCGATGCGTTGCGCGTCGGCCATGGACAGGGCCACCGCGGTGGCGCCCGTGTCCAGCATGAAGGTCACCGGTCGGCCGTTGATCCCGCCGGCCGTCACGAAGTGACCGCGGCTGTCCGCCGTCAGCACGATGCGGCTGCTGCCGCCGCCGCCGCCGCCGCCAGAGCCGCCGACGCTCACCGGCGCGCCCATGCGCAGCGTGAGCCGCTTGCCGCCGGACTCCACCACGGCCTCGCCGTCCTGCACGCTCACCAGCCGCACGCCCTGCAGGCTCTCTCCGGGCGCCAGCGTCCGGGGCGCGCCCCCGCCCACGATCAGGATCGCGCGGCTGCCGATGGTGCCGGTCAGCGTGATCGATTGGGTCTGAGCCTGCGCTTGCGTGGCGACCGCAAAACCCGCTGCCAGCAATGCGGCGAGGATGTGTGCGCGTGTCCGTTTCATCGCCGCGATCCGCCGCAACGCATCGACACCGCCGACGGCACAGCATCGCTCCCTGTGCCGAAGGCCGCGGAGCAGGCCATGCCAGTGCACCCGCGGAATTTGCTTTGCCAGGCCGCGGGGTGCGCCCCCCTCCAAGCCGAAGGCGCAAGAGAGGGGCTGAGGGTCGCGGCTCCAAGCCTGCCTGCGCAGGCTTGGACGTGCCCGAAGAGCAGCCGCCTCTGGCGGCCGCCCGGAGCCGCGAAGCGGCATGGGGGGTTCAAAAGATCAATCTCTGAAGTTGTCGAAAGAGACCGGCAGATCGGCCACATCCTTGCGGATCAGCGCCATCGCCGCCTGCAGGTCGTCCCGTTTGGCGCCGGTCACGCGCACGGCATCGCCCTGGATGGCCGCCTGCACCTTGAGCTTGCTGTCCTTGAGCAGGCGCTGGATCTTCTTGCCCGTGTCCGAGTCGACGCCGCTCTTGACCTTGAAGACCTGCTTGACCTTGTCGCCGCCGATCTTCTGCACGTCGCCCTTGTCCAGAAAGCGCACGTCCACGTTGCGCTTGGTGAGCTTGCCGCGCACGATGTCCTCGATCTGCGCCAGCTGGAAGTCGGCATTGCCGATCAGGATGATTTCCTTGTCCTTGAGCTCGACCGAGGCCGGCGTGCCCTTGAAGTCGAAGCGGGTGGCGATTTCCTTGGACGCGGTGTCGATGGCGTTGCGCACCTCGACCATGTTGGGTTCGCAGACGGTGTCGAAAGACGGCATGGGGTGTTCTCCTGAAGGTGTCGCGCCCGGGCGCCTGCGCCGGGACGGAAGAGGGCGCCGCCCGCGGACGAAGCCCTGAGGCAGCAGATGCGAAAATTCTCCCATGATCGCCGAGCGCAACGTCCCCCTTCAACCCCACAACAGCTTCGGCATCGTCGCCCGCGCGCAGCAACTCGTCCGCATCCGCAGCGAGGACGACATCGCCGAGGTGCTGGCCCGCGAGGACTGGCGCGAGATGCCCAAGTTCGTCCTCGGTGGCGGCAGCAACATCGTCATCACCGGCGACGTCAAGCCACTGGTGCTCAAGGTCGAGATCCCCGGTCGCCGCGTGGTCGAAGACACGCCGAAGGGCTGCATCGTCGAGATCGGCGCCGGCGAGCTGTGGCACGACACGGTGCGCTGGACGCTGGAGCAGGGCTGCCCGGGCCTGGAGAACATGGCCATGATCCCGGGCACCGTGGGCGGCGCCCCGGTGCAGAACATCGGCGCCTACGGCGTCGAACTGCAGGACCGCTTCGAGTCGCTCGACGGCATCGACCTGGAAACTGGCCGCCGCTTCACCCTCGACGCGGCCCAGTGCGCCTTCGGCTACCGCGATTCGGTGTTCAAGCATCCGCCGGGGAGCGGCCCCAACGACTTCGGCCTGGCCGGCCGCGCGTTCATCACACGGGTGCGGCTGCGCCTGCCGCGGCCCTGGAAGCCGGAGCTGGGTTATCTGGACCTGGCGCGCAAGGCGGCCGAGAGCGGCATCGACGAGCCCACGCCCATGCAGGTCTTCAACTGGGTCTGCGCCATCCGTCAGGCCAAGCTGCCGGACTGGCGCGTGCTGGGCAATGCCGGGAGCTTCTTCAAGAACCCGACGGTCACGCCGGAGCAGTGCGCGGACATCATCGCCCGCGAGCCGCGCATCGTTCACTACCCCATGCCCGACGGCACGGTGAAGCTGGCGGCGGGCTGGCTGATCGACGCGTGCGGCTGGAAGGGCAAGTCGGTGGGCAATGCCGGCGTCTACGAAAAGCAGGCGCTGGTGCTGGTCAACCGCGGGGGAAACACGCACCCCGCCACCGGTGGCGAGGTGATGACGCTGGCCAAGGCCATCCAGACCAGCGTCTACGAGCGCTTCGGCATCCGGCTGGAGCCGGAGCCGGTCGTCGTCTGAACGCGCGTTCAGCCGAAATGGCAGATGTAGCTGTAGGGTTCGCCGCTCACGCGGATCTCGAACTTGGCGTTGCCGGGGATGCTGAATTTCTCGCCGGCGGCGGAGCGCTTCCAGTCGCTTTCGCCGTCGAGGCGGTATTCGCAGCTGCCGGCGGTGCATTCCATGATCTCGGGCGCGCCGGTGCTGAAGGTCAGCGAAGACGGCAGGATCACCCCGACGGTGCACTTGCGGCCATCGGCCAGCGTCACGCCGTGCGAGACGCACTTGCCGTCGAAATACACATTGGCCGAGGTGGCGACGGACACGCCGTCGAGGGTCTTCTGGATGCTCATGGACTGCAGCGATGAGGAGGATGGAACAGGGCCGCGGATTCTAGGGGCCGGTCGGTCGCGCACCGGCGCAGCCCTGCCGGGCTCGCTCACCAGCGCCGGTGCCAGCCGCGCGAGTAGCCGAAGTTGAGCGACAGGCCCACCGGCGGGTAAACATAAGGCGACGGGTAGGCATAGACCGGCGCAGCCACCGGGGCGGGGTAATAGACGGGCGCCGGGTACGTGGTCGTGTAGACGGGATAGCCGGGCGCCACGACGGCCTGGGGCGCGGCAACGGGCATCGGTGCATTCGACACCACGACCCCGGGCTCCGGGGCCACCTGCTCCCAAGGGGCGCGGGTGGCGTAGGTGTTGCCGGCAGGAGGCGGAACCTGGCCCGTCTGCATGCTCGGCTGCGGCGTCACCGGGTAGGTGCTGACGCCCAGGTCGCTCACCTGCAGGCCGATGGTCTGGCCGGGCGGCGTGTCGGTGCGGGTGGTGTAGGTGCGGCCGTTGTACTCGTAGCGCACGCTGTAGCTGGTGCGGCCGTTCTCGACGACCGGGGTGCTCGAGAGCACGCGGCCCTCGGCGTACTGGGGTTGGCTCTGGGCGAAGGTCGGGGCGGCGAGGCTGCCGAGCACGGCCAAGGCCAGGGCGCCGAGCGATGGACGGGGGAAGGTCATGGACATCTCCTGCGTGTGAGAGGCGGCGGACGCGCCGCAACCTCGATTGGACGCCACCCGTTGCGGCGGGTTCAATCCCTCAATGGCCGATGCGGGCCTTCCAGGTGTCGGCATCGAAACCAACGGTAACCGCGCCACCCGGCCATTCGACGACCGGGCGCTTCACCAGACTGGGGTTGGCGCGCAGGGCGGCGGCGGCCGAATCGGCGTCGACCACCGCCTGGCGCGCGCTTTCGTCCAGTTGCCGCCAGGTGGTGCCGCGGCGGTTGACCAGCGGCTCCCAGCCGAGGGCCGCCAGCCAGCGGGCGAGGGCCGTCTCGGGCACGCCCTGCTTCTTGAAGTCGTGGAAGGTGTAGGCCTGGCCCTGGCTGTCGAGCCAGGTGCGGGCGCGCTTGACGGTGTCGCAGTTGGGGATGCCGTAGACGTCGATCATGGGGCGCGATGATGCCTCAGCCGTTGGCGGCCCGTGGCGCGCGGCGCGCCCCCTGCCGCGGCGCGGCGAGCGCCGTCCCGGGGCATCTCCCGTCGCTTGGCCGGTCATTGGTTCGGGGCCGGGGAGCGCGTCAGAGGGCTCGGCGACAATGCCGCCCTCCTATGAAGACCCTCGCCGACTGGCTCGCCTACGCCGAGCAACTGCATGCCAAGAACATCGCCCTCGGGCTGGACCGGGTCCAGGCCGTGGCACGGCGCATGGGCCTCGCGCTGACCTGCCCTGTCATCACCGTGGCCGGCACCAACGGCAAGGGATCCACCTGCGCCATGCTGGAGGCCATCCTGGCCCAGGCCGGCTACCGCACCGGCGTCTACACCTCGCCGCACCTGGTCCATTTCGAGGAGCGCCTGCGCATCGGCGGGCAATCGGTCGAGGGCGAGGCGCTGCTGCCGCATTTCGACGCCGTCGAGACCGCGCGCACGGCCGGCGGCGAAGCCGTTGCGCTGACGTATTTCGAGTTCACCACCCTCGCCATCCTGTCGTGCATGGCAGCCTCGGGCCTCGATGCCGCGATCCTCGAGGTCGGCCTGGGCGGCCGGCTCGACGCCGTCAACATCATCGATGCCGACTGCGCCGTGATCACCAGCGTGGACATCGACCACATCGAATTCCTCGGCACCGACCGTGAAAGCATCGGCACGGAAAAAGCCGGCATCCTGCGCGCGGGCCGGCCCGCCATCGTGAGCGATCCGATGCCGCCGCGCAGCGTGGTGGCCCGCGCCGAGGACCTGGGCGCCGACCTGTGGCTCTCCGGCCGCGATTTCACCGTCAGCGGCGACAAGCAGCAGTGGGCCTGGTCGGGCCGTGGGCGCCGCTATGCGGGCCTGGCCTATCCGGCGTTGCGCGGCGCCAACCAACTGATCAATGCGGCGGGCGTGCTGGCGGCGCTGGAGGCCCTGCGCCCGCGGCTGCCGGTGTCGGCCCAGGCCATCCGCCAGGGCTTTGCCACCGTCGAGCTGCCGGGCCGCTTCCAGATCGTGCCCGGCCAGCCGGCGCTGGTGCTGGACGTGGCCCACAACCCGCATTCGGCGGCGGCCTTGGCCGAGAACCTGGACGCGATGGGCTTCTTTCCGGTCACGCATGCCGTCTTCGGCGCCATGGCAGACAAGGACTTGGCGCCCATCTTCGAACGCCTGGGCCCCCTGGTGGATCGCTGGTACTTTACGGACTTGCCCACGCCGCGCGCCGCGCGGGCCGCGGACCTGATGCGCATGTGGACGGCGCTGAACCGCCGCACGGACGCCAGTGCCTCCCTGCACGCCGACCCCATGGCGGCCCTCTCCGCGGCCACGGCGGCGGCAGACCCGGCTGATAGAATCGTCGTCTTTGGTTCTTTCTTCACCGTCGGCGGTGTTCTCGCGCACGGTGTGCCCCGGCTGACAGCCCGGCATCTGCAGCCGGGTACCTGAATTCGGTCGCTGCGGCGCTATTCGCCCTTCGTCCGCCAGACAGCCGCTCCGCTCGGGGATTCGACGTCCACATGGCTTTCTTCAAGCTTCGATCCAAAGGTTCCCCGGGCAAGGAAGGCCGCGGCAACGTCTCGGCCGCACCGGCCGAAAGCGTCGAATCGCTGCGCCGCCGCGCGCGACACCGCCTCGTCGGCGCCGCCGTGCTGGTGCTACTCGGCGTGATCGGCTTTCCCCTCCTGTTCGACACCCAGCCGCGGCCCGTGGCCGTCGACATTCCCATCGAAATGCCGGACCGGGCCAAGGTCAAGCCGCTGGCACAGGCGGAGGCGCCGGCGGCCGACACCTCGCGCAGCGCTTCCGGCGGCATCGCCTTGCCGCCGCCCGCCAATGGTGTGATCACGGAACGCGCCGATGGCAGTGAGGTGGCGGTGGCGCCCCCTGCCGCGGTACCGGAGCCGCGCCGCGAGGCCGTTGCCAGTTCCGAACCGGCCAAGAGCGAGGCACCGCGCACGGAGCCAGCGCGTGTCGACGCCAAGCCTGAACCGGCCAAGACGCCGGTGACCAAGTCCGAGGCCCCCAAGACCGAAGCCAAGAGCGAGGTCGCCAAGGCCGAGCCCTCGAAGCCCGAGCCCGCCAAGCCAGCCTCGCCGGCGCCGGCGCCGGGCCGCGACGACGGCGCCCGCGCCCGCGCCCTGCTCGAAGGCAAGGCCCCGCAGCAGCAGGTCGTGGCGCAGGCACAGCCCGCGGCCGCAGCACCCGCCGAGGTCGCCGGACGCTTTGTGGTCCAGGTGGGCGCCTTCGCCGACGCCGCCAAGGCCCAGGAAACGCGCCAGAAGCTGGAGCGTGCCGGTCTCAAGACGTACACCCATGTGGCGAAGACGCCCCAGGGCGAGCGCACCCGGGTGCGGGTCGGGCCCTTTTCCTCGCGTGCCGACGCCGACAAGGCCGCCGCCCGCATCAAGGCGCTGGCCCTGCCGGCTGCCGTGCTCACACTCTGATCGCGCTGCGCCATGGCGCTCTTCGACTGGATCGCCGTGATGCTGATCGCGGTGTCGATGCTGATGGGCCTGTGGCGCGGGCTGGTTTATGAAGTGCTGTCGCTGGCGGGGTGGGTCGCGGCCTTCCTGTGTGCGCAGTGGCTGGCGGGCAGTCTGGCTGCGGTCTTGCCTTTCGGTGAACCGGAGGCACCTTGGCGTTACGGGGTGGCGTTTGCGCTCATCTTCATCGTCGTCGCCTTCGTGGGCGGCGCCATTGCGTCGATGACGCGCCGCCTGATCACCGTGGCCGGGCTGCGGCCGGTGGATCGGTCGCTCGGCGCACTATTCGGCGCCGCCCGCGCAGCCGTGGCGCTGCTGGCGATCGCCGTGGTGGTTCATGTGATGGCCTGGCACGACCAGGCCTGGTGGCGCGAGTCGGCCGGCGCGCCCTTCATCGATGCGGCATTGCAGGGTCTCAAGCCCGCGCTGCCGCAGAAACTGGCCAGCTACCTTCCGTAGTTCAGGAAATCAAGGATCTCCCATGTGTGGAATCGTCGGCGTTTTCAGCAACGCGCCCGTCAACCAACTGCTCTATGACGCCATGCTGCTGCTGCAGCACCGCGGCCAGGACGCCGCCGGCATCGTGACGATGCTGGAGCGCAAGTTCTTCATGCACAAGGCCAAGGGCATGGTGCGCGACGTGTTCCGCACCCGCAACATGCGCGCGCTGCCGGGCACCACGGGCCTGGGCCAGGTGCGCTATCCGACGGCGGGCAATGCCTACAGCGAGGAAGAGGCCCAGCCCTTCTACGTCAACGCGCCCTTCGGCATCGTGCTGGTGCACAACGGCAACCTCACCAACGCGCATGCGCTGCGGGCCGAGTTGTTCTCGACCGACCATCGCCATACCAACACCGAGAGCGATTCCGAGGTGCTGCTCAACGTGCTGGCGCACGAGATCGAGCGCGCCACGCGCGGCATCCCCCTGCACATCCAGGACATCTTCACGGCCGTCGAGGCGGTGCACCGTCGGCTGCGCGGCTCCTACGCCGTCATCTCGATGATCGCCGGCCACGGCCTGCTGGTCTTCCGCGACCCGTACGGCATCCGCCCGCTGTGCCTCGGCCGCAATGCTGACGGCGGCGTGATGGTGGCCAGCGAATCGGTGGCGCTGGAAGGCTCGGGCTTCACCTTCGAGCGCGATGTGCTGCCGGGCGAGGCCGTCTTCATCGACCTGCAAGGCCAGGTGCATGCGCGCCAGTGCGCGCCCAACGCCAGCCTGCATCCCTGCATCTTCGAGTTCGTCTACCTGGCGCGGCCCGATTCCACGCTGGACGGCATCTCCGTCTATCAGGCCCGCCTGAACCTGGGCGAGACGCTGGCGCAGCGCGTGGTCTCGACCGTGCCGCCGAGCGAGATCGACGTGATCGTGCCGATTCCCGAGTCCAGCCGCCCGAGCGCCACGCAGCTCGCGCACCTGCTGGGCGTGCCGTACCGCGAGGGTTTCGTCAAGAACCGCTACGTGGGCCGCACCTTCATCATGCCGGGCCAGGCGGTGCGCAAGAAATCGGTGCGCCAGAAGCTCAACGTGATCGCCAGCGAGTTCAAGGACCGCAACGTGCTGCTGGTGGACGATTCCATCGTGCGCGGCACCACCAGCCGCGAGATCGTTCAGATGGCGCGCGACGCCGGCGCCCGCAAGGTCTACATGGCCAGCGCCGCGCCGCCGGTGCGCTTTCCCAACGTCTACGGCATCGACATGCCGACGAAGGACGAGCTGGTGGCCCACGGCCGCACCATCGAGGAGATCCGCCAGATCATCGGCTGCGACGCCCTGATCTACCAGGACGTGGACGCCATGAAGCGCGCCGTGATGAAGGCCGCGCCCAAGACGCCCGGCGCCGTGCCGCTGGGCGGTTTCGAGGCCTCCTGCTTCGACGGCGTGTATGTCACCGGCGACATCGACACCGAGGCCATCACGCGCATGAACGGCAACCGTCCGCGCATCGAGGAGACCGACATCGATTCCTCGCGCCTGACCCTGCCCAACCACACCGAATGACCATGAGCCCGCAAGAACGCGACCTGCCGGCCGGCCTGCATCCCGAGACCGAGGCCGTGCGCCGCGCCACGGCGCGCAGCCAGTACGGCGAGAACTCCGAAGCGCTGTACCTGACGAGCGGCTACGTCCAGCCGTCGGCAGAGTCCGCCGCCCGCCGCTTCGCCGGCGATGAGGAAGGCTTCACCTACGGCCGCTACGGCAACCCGACGGTCGCCAGCTTCGAGCAGCGCCTGGCCGCGCTCGAGGGCGCCGAGGCCTGCATGTCCACCGCCTCGGGCATGTCGGCCATCCTGATGATGTGCATGGGCCTGCTCAAGGCCGGCGACCACGTGGTGTGCTCGCAGTCGATGTTCGGCTCCACCATCAAGCTGATCGGCTCGGACCTGGCCAAGTTTGGCGTCGAGTCGAGCTTCGTGCCGCAGACCGACATCGCGGCCTGGAAGGCCGCCGTGCGGCCAGGTACCACGCGGCTGCTCTTCGCCGAGACGCCCACCAATCCGCTGACGGAGGTGTGCGACATCGCCGCCCTGGCAGATCTGGCGCACGAGAACGGCGCGCTGATGGCGGTGGACAACTGCTTCGCCACGCCGGCGTTGCAGCGGCCCATGGCCATGGGCGCCGACATCGTCATGCACTCCGGCACCAAGTATCTCGACGGCCAGGGCCGCGTGATGGCCGGCGCGCTGTGCGCCAGCCAGAAGATGGTCACGGAGAAGTTCCTGCCGGTGCTCAAGAGTGCCGGCATGACGCTCGCGCCCTTCAACGCCTGGGTGGTGCTCAAGGGCCTGGAGACGCTGGACATCCGCATGAAGGCGCAGGCCGCCAAGGCGCTGGCGTTGGCGCGCTGGCTGGAGGCGCATCCCGGCGTCGGGCGCGTGTACTACCCTGGCCTTGCCAGCCATCCGCAGCATGAACTGGCCATGGCGCAGCAATCGGGCAGCGGCGGGGCGGTGCTGTCCTTTGACGTGAAGGCTTCCGACCCTGAGCAGGCTCGCCGCCGCGCCTTCCATGTGCTGGACGCGATGCAGTGGCTGTCGCTGGCCACCAATCTGGGCGACACCAAGACCATGTGCGCGCACCCGGCCAGCACCTCGCACGGTCGCCTGACCGAGGCGCAGCGCCAGGCTGCTGGCGTGGGCCAGGGCCTGATTCGCGTGGCCGTGGGCCTCGAACACACCGACGATGTCGCCGCGGACCTCGACCGCGGCCTGAGCTCCCTTCCCGCATGACGAACGCACGCACCCGGACCCGCTTCGCCCCGTCGCCGACGGGCTTCATCCACCTGGGCAACATCCGCTCGGCCTTGTACCCCTGGGCCTTCGCCCGCTCCACTGGCGGCGACTTCATCCTGCGCATCGAGGACACCGACCTCGAGCGCTCGACCCAGGCCGCCGTCGACGTGATCATCGAAGGCATGGCCTGGCTGGGCCTGGACCATGATGAAGGTCCCTTCTATCAGATGCAGCGCATGGACCGCTACAAGGCGGTGTTGGCGGAGATGCAGGCCCAGAGCCTGGTCTATCCCTGCTACATGAGCGTGGCGGAGCTCGACGCTCTGCGCGAGCGCCAGATGGCCGCCAAGGAAAAGCCGCGCTACGACGGCACCTGGCGGCCCGAGCCCGGCAAGACGCTGCCGGCAGTCCCCGAGGGCGTGCAACCGGTGCTGCGCTTCAAGAACCCCGTCGGCGGCGTCGTCGCCTGGGACGACAAGGTCAAGGGCCGCATCGAGATCCGCAACGACGAGCTGGACGACCTGGTCATCGCCCGGCCCGACGGCACGCCCACGTACAACTTCTGCGTGGTTGTCGACGACATCGACATGGCCATCACCCACGTCATCCGCGGCGACGACCACGTCAACAACACGCCGCGGCAGATCAACATCTTCCGCGCGCTCGGCAAGGCGCCGCCGGTCTACGCCCACCTGCCCACCGTGCTGAACGAGCAGGGTGAGAAGATGAGCAAGCGCAACGGCGCCAAGCCGGTGACGCAGTACCGCGACGAGGGCTACCTCCCTGACGCCATGGTCAACTACCTGGCCCGTCTGGGCTGGAGCCATGGCGACGACGAGATCTTCAGCCGCGCGCAGTTCCTGGAATGGTTCGACCTGGACCACCTGGGCCGCAGCGCCGCCCAGTTCGACGAGGCCAAGCTGCGCTGGGTGAATGCCCAGCACCTCAAGGCCATGGCCGACGACCAGCTCGCGCCGCTGGTGGCAGCCCAGCTTGCCAAGCGCGGCATCACGGCGGACGAGCGCCTGCCAGCCATCTGCGGCCTGTTCAAGGATCGCTGCGACACCACCGTGGCACTGGCCGACTGGAGCGCGGCTTTCTACGCGCCCGTCACCGCCAGCGAGGCGGACCGCGCGCAGCACATCACCGACGCTGTGCGGCCGGCGATCACTTCGCTGGCCGAGAAGTTGGCCGGAGTGGCGGCCTGGGACAAGCCCTCCATCACCGCGGCGATCAAGGAAGTGCTGGCCCAGCACGGCCTCAAGATGCCCGCCCTGGCCATGCCCGTGCGCGTGCTGGTGATGGGCACGCCGCAGACGCCTTCACTCGACGCCGTGCTCGCGCTTTTTTCTCCGGACACCGTGCAAGAAAGATTGCGCAACGCGTAAAAACCTGCATATAATGCAAGGCTCGACACCTGACAGGGTCGACGTCAAAAGCGTCGGTCGAAACGGGGGTATAGCTCAGCTGGGAGAGCGCTTGCATGGCATGCAAGAGGTCATCGGTTCGATCCCGTTTACCTCCACCATCAAGGTGTCGTCGTAGAGAGTCGCAAGACTTTCGTCCAAGGTTTTGACCCTATCGTCTAGAGGCCTAGGACATCACCCTTTCACGGTGAGTACCGGGGTTCGAATCCCCGTAGGGTCGCCAAGTTCGTAGCACTTGGCTCTGTCAGCAGAGCGCAAAGCTGCCTGCCAGGAGTGGTAGTTCAGTTGGTTAGAATACCGGCCTGTCACGCCGGGGGTCGCGGGTTCGAGTCCCGTCCACTCCGCCAGATTCCAGTTCGCAGGCGCAAGCCTTCGATCTCAAGGTCTCGGTGAAAGCCAAGATCAGTGGGGGTATAGCTCAGCTGGGAGAGCGCTTGCATGGCATGCAAGAGGTCATCGGTTCGATCCCGTTTACCTCCACCACTTCAAACCAGTCCAGGTTTTGACCCTATCGTCTAGAGGCCTAGGACATCACCCTTTCACGGTGAGTACCGGGGTTCGAATCCCCGTAGGGTCGCCAAGTTCGTAGCGCTTGGCTCTGTCTACAGAGCGCAATGCTGCCTGCCAGGAGTGGTAGTTCAGTTGGTTAGAATACCGGCCTGTCACGCCGGGGGTCGCGGGTTCGAGTCCCGTCCACTCCGCCAGTCATCCAAAGCCCTTGCCGTTCTGCAGCAAGGGCTTTTTCTTTGGGCCCTGCGCAGTGCACTGCAGGGGCCTTGCCGCCGTTCAAAGCCTCAATGCCTGCGCATACCCCGTCATTTCGAGGTAGCCGCGGCCGACGCGGCGACCGGTCGTGTCGAGCAGATCGCTCAGGCCTTCCCAGTAAATGGCGCCGGTCGAGGCGCGACTGTCCAGTTCCTGGTCGTCGACCAGGGCGCGGACCTCGAAGCGGCCGGCGGGTGTATAGACCTGGCACTGCACCGGGTAGCGTGCCCGCGAGAGCGGGCTCGTCCAGAACCGAAGCGGCTCGAATCGCACGTCCTTGTCTTCGAAGGCCTGCGCTTGCCCGCCCGCCGGCCGCCACGAGCCGCCCGCCCAGAGCGCGCTGCCGTCCGCACGGCGCAGGCGGAAGGCCGTGAGGGCGCTTCCGTCGTCCAGGTTCATGCCGATCCAGTCCCAGCCTACCGCTTGCGGGTGCAGCAGCGCCTCGCTCCATTCGTGGTCGAGCCAGGCCCGTCCCTCCACCCGCAGGGGTGCTTGTCCTTTGACGGCGATGCGACCTTGCACCGCCAGTTGCGGCTGGCTGTAGTAGTAGCTGGCTTGCGCCGCCTCGGGGCCCTTGCGCGAAAGGCCGGCCTTCCCCTGCAACAACACGGCCTGGGTGGGTTGCAGGCGCAGGGAGAGGCCGAAATCGGCGCCCGGCGCCTCGGCGGCATAGGCACCGCTGTCGGCATTGCGCACCAGCGACCAGTCACGCAGCCGCACGTGCGTGTCGTCCTCGGCAGCCTCGGCGATGCCGAAGCCGGCACGGGCGATGCGCTGGTCATGGTGCAGCTTGCCCGCCTGCAGGTCGGTCAGCGCGGCATGGGCGAACAGCAGTTGCCGTGCCGCGAACGCCGACCGCAGAGACTGCGTGCCGTCCACCCGCGAGCGGAAGAAGGTGAGTTGAAAGCCGTAGCGTGCGCCTTGCGGCGACTCGGCATGGCCCGTGGCGTACCACCATTCCGTGCGCAGTCCGGGATGGCTGCCGTGGTCACGGGGAAAGTGCAGGGCGCGCGCAGGCAGCGCCCAGGACGAAGGCAATGGCAGGAGCCCGCCAGCCAGCAGGGCCAACACGCGTCGCCGGGTGGCGGTCCGGCCGGCGAGCAGCGGACTCAAGGGCACAAAAGGCATCG
Organism: Pseudacidovorax sp. DMC4; assembly: GCF_056314265.1. Classification (NCBI taxonomy): domain Bacteria; kingdom Pseudomonadati; phylum Pseudomonadota; class Betaproteobacteria; order Burkholderiales; family Comamonadaceae; genus Pseudacidovorax; species Pseudacidovorax sp. DMC4. The sequence goes on from NZ_JBQUYR010000003.1 coordinate 102,985, forward strand.
GTGGATGATCGCCGATGGCGCCCGCCCGCGGCAGAAGCGGGGTAGCACCATCCTCTCACCGGAGGCGTGGGACGGTGAGTGCGCGCGGCACGGGCCTGCCGAGCGCATCGGCGGTGGCCCGCTTCGAGTCCCTCAGCCGTGCAGCGCCGCTTCGATGCCCCGGACAGCCTCGGCGCAGTCGCCGAACCGGTCGTCGACCCAGCGCCCGTCATGGTAGGTCGCAAGGTAGCGCTCGCCCGAGTCGCACAGCAGCGACAGCACCGAGCCGCTGCGGCCCTGCTCGCGCATCTCGTGCGCCAGCGCCAGCATGCCGACGAAGTTGGTGCCCGTCGACGGGCCCACCTTGCGGCCCAGCAGATTGGACAGCACCCGCATGCCCGCGATGGAGGCGACGTCGGGCATCGGGATCATGCGATCCACGACGCTGGGGATGAAGCTCGGCTCCACGCGTGGACGGCCGATGCCCTCGATGCGCGAGCCGGCGCCTTCGCAGTCCCAGTCGCCCGTGGCGTGGAACTCGGCGAAGGCGGAGCCTTCGGGGTCGACCACCGCCAACTGTGTCGCATGCCCGCGAAAGCGCACGTAGCGGCCGATGGTCGCGCTGGTACCGCCCGTGCCGGCGCCCACCACGATCCAGGCCGGCACGGGATGCCGCTCCTGCGCCATCTGCTGGAACATGCTGTCCGCGATGTTGTTGTTGCCCCGCCAGTCGGTGGCCCGTTCCGCATAGGTGAACTGGTCCATGTAGTGGCCGCCGCATTCATGGGCCAGGTCTTCCGCCGCGTCGTAGACCTCCCACGCGTGGTCCACGAAGTGGCAGCGGCCGCCGTAGAAGGCGATCTGCGCCACCTTCTCGGCCGAGGTACTGCGCGGCATCACGGCCACGAAGGGCAGACCCAGCAACCGGGCGAAGTAGGCCTCGCTCACGGCCGTCGAGCCGCTGGAGGCCTCGATCACCGTGGTGCCTTCGCGCACCCAGCCGTTGACCAGCGCGTGCAGGAAGAGCGAGCGCGCGAGCCGGTGCTTGAGGCTGCCGGTCGGGTGGGTGGATTCGTCCTTCAGGTAGAGGTCGATGCCGGCTGCCTCGAAGGCGGGCAGCGGCAGGGGAATGAGGTGGGTGTCGGCGCTGCGCTGGTAATCGGCTTCGATGCGGCGCATCGCGTTGTTCAGCCAGGCACGCGCGCTGTCTTGCGAGAACTGACTCATTTCGCAGGCGGCTGGCAGAAGGCCTGGAAACCTTCGAGGGTGTTGGGGAAGCCCTTGTCCCGGGCCAGCTCCCAGGGCCGCTCGCAGCGCTGGACGGCCTGGCACCACAGGTAGCCGGCCGATATCTTGCAGCTTTGCGGGCCCTCGGTGGCGCCGTTGCCGTCTGCGCCGACGATGCGCGGTGGCGGGGGCGCGAGAGGGATGGCGTCGACGGGCCGCGGGCCGTCCGCCGGCGCCGCACAGGCGCCGAGAAGAAGCGCGGCTGTGCCTGCCAGCGCGAGAAGGCGTACGCGCATCGGCTCAGCCCACTTCCGCGATCAGCTCGATCTCGACGCAGGCGCCCATCGGGATCTGCGCCACGCCGAAGGCGCTGCGGGCATGGGCGCCGCGTTCGCCGAAGACCGCGGCGAAGAGTTCGCTGGCGCCGTTGGTCACCAGGTGCTGCTCGGTGAAGGTGGGGGCCGAGTTGACCAGGCTCATCACCTTGACGATGCGGCGCACGCGCTCCAGGTCGCCCACGGCGGCCTGGAGGGTGCCCAGCAGGTCGATCGCGATGGCGCGGGCGGCCTGCTTGCCTTCGTCGGTGCCCATGTCCACGCCCAGCTGGCCCACCCAGGGCTTGCCGTCCTTCTTGGCGATGTGGCCGGACAGGAACACGAGGTTGCCGGTCTGCACGAAGGGCACGTAGGCGGCGGCGGGAACGGCGACGGGCGGCAGTTCGATGCCGAGTTGCTTGAGCGTGTCTTGGATGGACATGGAGGACTCCGGGATTCGGGATGGAGAAAGACGGGGCGCGGCCGGGACGGGCGCCGTCGCCGGCAGGGTTGCCCGCCGTCGGGCGGCAGGCGCAGGGTCAGCGATTGTCCGGCATGGGCGCGGGCCGGCCGCCGTCGCGGTCCTCGGCACCGGCCGCGGCAGGCGCGATCGAGGAAGCAGCAACGGCCGACGTCGCGGCCACGTCCTGTGCCAGCGCCGCCGCAAGGCCTTCGCGCCGGGCGGCCGGCAGTTCGTCGAAGGGTTGCACGGTGACGCCCACGTCCAGGACATGGCGGGCACCGCCGTGCAGCACGCCGCGCATGGGTGAGACGTCGGCGAAGTCGCGGCCCACGGCCAGCACCACATAGTCCGGGCCGGGCTGGCGGCCGTTGGTGGGGTCGAAGCCGGCCCAGTCGCCCAGGCCGGAGGCCGGATGCTGCGCATCGGCGCCGGCGCCGGGCAGGTAGACCTCCACCCAGGCGTGCGAGGCGTCCGCGCCCACCAGCCGCGGCTGGCCCGGCGGCGGTTGCGTCAACAGGTAGCCGCTCACATAGCGCGCGGGCAGGCCCAGCGCGCGGCAGCAGGCGATCATGATGTGGGCGAAGTCCTGGCAGACGCCGCGGCGCTGCGCCAGCGCCTGCACGGCCGGCGTGTTGATCTCGGTGCTGCCGCTGGCGTATTCGAAGTCGCGGTGGATGCGCAGCGTGAGCTCCATGGCTGCCTCGAACAGCGGCCGGCCCGGCGGGAAGCTGGCCCGCGCATAGGCGGCGAAGTCGTCGTGCGGCGGCACGTGGCGCGACGGAAAGACGAAGTCGGAGGCCGCATCGTCATGCTGGCCCGCCCGGTAGCGGAAGCGCTCGCGCACCACGTCCCAGGCCAGGCGTGTGTCGGCCTGCGGCGAAAGCGCCGGTTGCGCCGTGCGCACCAGGCTTTCCGCAGTGACCACCAGCTGGTCGTGCGTGGACTCGAGGGCGAAGAAGGTGCGGCGGTTGCCGTAGATGTCGTCCGATTCGCTGCGGTGCACGGGCGCAGGGGAGATGGCCAGGCGATGGTCCAGCACGGCCTGGCAGCCCAGGTCGCGTGGGCGCAGGTGCGCCATGTGCTGGGCCGTCTCGACGGCGGGCGCGTAGTCGTAGCGGGTCTCGTGGGTGACGTGCAGCAGCATGGTCAGACGCCCACCGAGCGCACGGTCTCGAAGGTGAGGGTGAAGTAGCGCACGCCGATGGCGTCCGACACGTGGTAGGCCGCCGTCTCGCAGCGTGCGAGCGTCTGCATCAGCGTGCCGTAGCGGCCGTCGGGGCCGGGGTCGCACAGAAGCTCCAGCGACCAGTCGTCCGGATTGGGCAATTCGTACGACAGCGCCGTGAGCCGGTCGGGCGCGCTGCCGGCCAGCTTCGCCAGGCGCTTGCGTAGCGTGTGCGTGACCCAGGCCAGTGAGCGCGGGTTGTCGCCGTCCTGCACGAGCAGATCGACCAGCGAGGCCACGTCGCGCCGCTGCTGGTAGCGGGCATGGAAGGTGATGGTGCTGTCGAACAGGCCCACCAACGCCTCGAAGCCGCTGGCCTCGTGCACGGTGCCGTGCTCGAAGCCCGCGGCCAGCGCGCTGGCCAGGAAGGCCAGCCGCTCGATGTGACGGCCGATGGACAGCAGCCTCCAGGCGTCGTCGCGCGTCATGCGGTCGGTCTGGGCACCGGTGATGGCGGCAAGTGCGGCGCTCGTGGCCTCCAGCGTGCGCAGCGTGGCGCCCACGGCATAGCGGCCTTCGCCGCTCTCGCCGGCCTGCTCCTGGAAGCGGCGCACGAGGTCGGCCTCGGCGCGCACGATGTGATTCCAGTGCTCCTGCGACAGGCGCTCGCGCACGGCCTGCGCCGCCTCGCGCAGGCAGCGCAGGTTGAAGCCCACGCTGCGGCCGTTCTGCGCCTGACCAAGTTCGGCGATCAGCGCGCGCTCGAACAGGCGCCGGCTGTGCGCGGCGCGGGCGCCTTCGTGCTGGCGTGCCAGGCCGGGCACCTCGCGCGGCACCAGGGCGTTGCGCAGGGCCATCTCATGCAGCCAGGCCACGAGCGGGCGGGAGAACTGGTCCTCGCCGCTCAGGTTCTCGAGCGTGAGCCGGGCCAGGCGCAGCGTGTTCTCGGCCCGCTCGGTGTAGCGGCCCAGCCAGTACATGTTCTCGGCCGCGCGGCTGGTGACTGGCGCGCGGTGGCGCTGCAGCGAAGCCGGCGTGCTCTGCGGCGCCAGGCGGGTGCTGCGGTCCACCTCGCCCTCGGTCTGCACCCACACGTCGGCGCTGCTGCCACCGCGTTGCATCGAGGCGATCTGCGCATCCTGCCCGGCCAGTCGGGCCAGACCGCCGGGCAGCACGCGCCAGCTCTGCGGCCCGTCGTTGACGGCAAAGACGCGCAGCATCACCGCCTTGGGCGCGATGCGGCCAGGCCCCAGGTCCTGCGCCCAGGTGGGCATCTGGGACAGCGGGAGGTAGCTCTGCACCGTGTGGGCGTCGCTCTGGCGGATGATGCGGCCGGCCCATTCGTCCAGCGCGCGCTGGTCCAGCTGGGTGCCGAGCACGGCCTCGAAGCTGGGATGGATGGTCGAGCCCGGATAGGTAGGCTTGACGGCGCATTCGGCCAGGCGGGGCAGGGCGGCTTCCATGGCCGCGCGCTCGCCGCACCACCAGGTGGGCAGGGCCGGCAGGGCCAGTTCCTCGCCCAGCAGGCGTCGCGACAGCGCCGGCAGAAAGCCCAGCAGGGCGGGCGATTCGAGGAAGGCCGAGCCCGGCATGTTGGCGATCAGCAGGTTGCCGGCGCGGATCACCTGCAGCAGGCCGGGCACGCCCAGGGTGGAGTCGGGCCGCAGCTCCAGCGGATCGAGGAAGGGATCGTCCAGCCGCTTGATCAGGCCGTGCACCGGGCGAAGGCCCTGCAGCGTCTTGAGATACAGGCGCTCGTCGCGCACGGTGAGGTCGTTGCCCTCCACCAGCGTCACGCCCAGGTAGCGCGCCAGATAGGCGTGCTCGAAGTAGGTTTCGTTGTACGGCCCTGGCGTCAGCAGGGCGATGTGCGGCGGCGAGCCGGCCGGGCACATGCGCTGCAGGCCGTCCATCATGGCCGTGTAGGTGGCGGCCAGGCGCTGCACCTGCAGCGACTCGAAGGCCTGTGGAAACTGCCGCGACACGGCCAGCCGGTTCTCCAGCAGGTAGCCCAGACCCGAGGGCGCCTGGGTGCGCTGGGAGACGACCCACCAGTTGCCGTCCGGCCCGCGCGCCAGGTCGAAGGCGGCGATGCGCAGCCACGTGTCGCCGGGCGGCTTCACGCCGTGCATCTGGCGCAGATAGCCGGGATGGCCGCGCACCAGGGCGGCGGGCAGCAGGCCTTCCTGCAGCAGGGCCTGCGGGCCGTACACGTCGGCCATCACGCGGTCGAGGATGCGCACGCGTTGCAGCACGCCGGTCTCGATCTGCGCCCAGCTGCCGGGTGGCACGATCAGCGGGAAGAGGTCCAGCGACCAGGGCCGCTGCGGCCCGTCGGTGTCCGCATAGACGTTGTAGGTGACGCCGTTGTCGCGGATCTGGCGTTCCAGGCTCAGGGCCCGGCGCGGCAGGTCGGCGAAACCTTCGGGGCCCAGTTCCTCGAAGAATTGCGTCCAGGCCGGCGTCAGCGTGCCGGCGGCTTCGTCCGGGGGCGTGGGCGCTTCGTCGGCCTCATCGGCGACGGGCTCTGCGGTGGCCAGGGCAAGCGCGGGGGCAGCGGTGGAAACCGGGCCGGCCGGCGGCACAGCCGGCCGCTGCGGGCTCGTGCGGCCACGCAGTTCGTCGAAGTGGCCCGGCTCCGCCGCGGGCGCCAAGGCGGCCGCGAAGGCGGCTGGTGTTTCCAGCCCCTGGGCGTCGAAGAGAGAGTCGTTCAGCGGATCCACAGCCGGCGGATTGTCACATCGGATTCACAGAGGACCGGCGGGCGCCCGAGGGCGGCCCGCTGACCGTGATCGATTGCACGACGGCCCGGCGTGGCGCAGAGCCGCGGCGCACGCCAGGGGCGGCCGCACCGGCCGCCCGCGGGCCAGGCCGCGGCCCCGGCGATCACCGCCGCAGGTCCAGCGTGAACGGGAACTCGCGGCTGCCCACCACCTCGATGTTGGCCGGCGGCGTGCGCAGCATGCCGGGCGTGTGGCCCATGCGCGAGAAGCGCGCCAGGCGCCGGCTTTCGGCCTCGTAGGCATTGACCGGGAAGGTGGTGTAGTTGCGTCCGCCCGGGTGGGCGACGTGGTACTGGCAGCCACCCAGCGAGCGCTTCATCCAGGTGTCGACGATGTCGAAGGTCAGCGGCGCATGCGGATGGATGGTCGGGTGCAGCGACGAAGGCGGGTTCCAGGCCTTGTAGCGCACGCCGGCCACGTACTCGCCGGCCACGCCGGTGGGCTGCAGCGGCAGCACCTTGCCATTGACCGTGACGGCATAGCGGCTCTGGTTGAGGCCGGTGACGCGCACCTCCACCCGCTCCAGCGAGGAATCGACATAGCGCACGGTGCCGCCGGGCGCGCCCTGTTCGCCCATCACGTGCCAGGGCTCCAGCGCGTTGCGCAGCGACAGCTCCACACCCATGGCCTGCACCTCGCCGACCAGCGGGAAGCGGAACTCGAAATGCGGCGCGAACCATTCGGCTTCGAAGGGGAAGCCCGCCTGGCGCATCTCGGCGATCACGTCGTCGAAGTCCATCTTGACGAAGGTCGGCAACAGGAAGCGGTCGTGCAGCTCGGTGCCCCAGCGGGTGGCCGGCGCCTGGTAGGGCGTGTCCCAGAAGCGGGCGATGAGGGCGCGCAGCAGCAGTTGCTGCACGATGCTCATGCGGGCGTGGGGCGGCATCTCGAAGGCGCGCAACTCGAGCAGGCCCAGGCGGCCGGTCGGGCCGTCGGGCGAGTAGAGCTTGTCGATGCAGAACTCGCTGCGGTGCGTGTTGCCGGTGACGTCGATCAGGATGTTGCGCAGCGTGCGGTCCACCAGCCAGGGCGGCATGCCCTGACCGTAGAGCTCGCGGTTGCGCACGATCTCCTTGATGGCGATCTCCAGCTCGTAGAGCTGGTCGTTGCGGGCCTCGTCCACGCGCGGCGCCTGGCTGGTCGGGCCGATGAACATGCCCGAGAACAGGTACGACAGCGAGGGATGGTTGTGCCAGTACAGCACCAGGCTGGCCAGCAGTTCGGGCCGGCGCAGGAAGGGGCTGTCGGCCGGCGTGGCGCCGCCCAGCACGAAGTGGTTGCCGCCGCCGGTGCCGGTGTGGCGGCCGTCGGTCATGAACTTCTCGGCCGTCAGGCGCGTCTGGAAGGCCGCGTCGTAGAGGAACTCGGTGTGCTGCACCAGCTCGCCCCAGTTGTGCGCGGGGTGGATGTTGACCTCGATCACGCCCGGGTCGGGCGTGACCTGCAGCATCTTGAGGCGCGCATCGCGCGGCGGCGGGTAGCCTTCGAGCACGATCTGCATGCCCAGCTCTTGGGCCGTGGCTTCGACCGCGGAGAGCAGGTCGAGGTAGTCCTCCAGGAAGGCCAGGGGCGGCATGAAGACGTAGAGCACGCCCGAGGCCTGGCCCACCTTCTCGGCGGCCGGGCCGTTGGCGCGGCGCGGGTCGCGCGCTTCCACGCACAGGGCCGTGCGCGTGATCCAGTGCGCCGACTCGCCGCGGCTCGGGAAGCGCACGTTGGCGCCGTCCGCCACATGGCGCGCGCTGCCGTCGCCGGGGGCCACGTCCCCGCCGGTGGCACCGGTCGCACTCGGCGGTTGCAGGCGCACCGTGGCACTGGCGCTGCGCGGTGCGCCTTGCACATAGGCAACGTCACCGGCTGCGGCGCCCATGCCACCCTGTCCCCAGGCTTCGGCATAGCGGGCCCGCAGTTCGGCGGCCGGGGGCAGCGCGGCCTGCGGCGCATGCGGATCGCGGTCGATCAGGTAGGGGAAGTCGCCCTTGGCCGCCCAGGGCTGCGAATCCAGCGGCAGGCGGTAGCCCATGGGCGAATCGCCCGGGATCAGGTACATGCGGTCGTCGCGTAGGAACCAGGGGCCGGTCTTCCAGCCGGCACCGGCCAGGGACGGGTTGTCCGTCGCGTTGGAGGAGGGCTCCAGCGGCAGCACGTAGCCGATCACGGCATCGAGCTTCTGCGTGAACACGCGGCGCAGGCGGGCGCGCTCCAGCTCATCATCCAGGTTGGACTCGAAGGGGTCGACGTTGACCGGCAGCCGGCGCTCGCGCCAGAGGTAGTAGTAGACGTCCTCGTAGCCGGCCTGGATGAAGCGCTCCGACAAACCCAGCTTGCCGGCCAAGGTGCGGGTGAAGCGCTCGGCGTCGGCGCTGGTGTAGTGGGCGGGCTTGCGTTCGTCGGCGAAGAGGGCGGGGTTGTGCCAGATCGGCTGGCCGTCGGCGCGCCAGAAGATCGACAGTGCCCAGCGCGGCAACTGCTCGCCTGGGTACCACTTGCCCTGGCCGAAATGCAGGAAGCCGCCGTGGCCGTATTCGGCGCGCAGGCGGTCCACCAGTTCGGTCGCATAGCCGCGCTTGGTGGGGCCGAGGGCGTCGGTGTTCCATTCGGCGGCGTCACGGTCGCTGGTGGCCACGTAGGTGGGCTCGCCGCCCATGGTCAGGCGCACGTCGCCAGCGGCCAGGCGGGCATCGACCGCCTCGCCCAGGGCCAGCACCTCGGCCCACTGGTCGTCGGTGTAGGGCTTGGTGACGCGCGGCGATTCGTAGATGCGGCTGACGACCATCTCGTGGTCGAACTCGACCTCGGCCTCGTCCACCAGGCCCTCGATGGGCGCGGCGCTCGACGGGTTGGGCGTGCAGGCCAGCGGGATGTGGCCTTCGCCGGCCAGCAGGCCGGAGGTGGCGTCCAGGCCAATCCAGCCGGCGCCGGGCAGGTAGACCTCGCACCAGGCATGCAGGTCGGTGAAGTCGACTTCGGTGCCGCTCGGGCCGTCGAGCGACTTGACGTCGGGCGTGAGCTGGATCAGGTAGCCCGACACGAAGCGCGCCGCCAGGCCCATGTGGCGCAGCAACTGCACCAGCAGCCAGCCGGAATCGCGGCAGGAGCCGCTGGCTTTCTCGAGCGTCTCTTCCGGCGTCTGCACGCCGGGCTCCATGCGGATGAGGTACTTGACGTCCTGCTGCACCTGCTGGTTGAGCTGGACCAGGAAGTCGATGGTGCGCTTCTCGCTGCGATCGATCTTCTCGAGGTAGGCCGCCACCAGCGGCGTGGCCGGCTCCGTCACCAGGTAGGGCGCCAGTTCCTCGGCCTGCGCCTTCGAGTACTTGAAGGGCACCGTCTCCGCGTGCGGCTCGAGGAAGAAGTCGAAGGGGTTGTAGACCGCCATCTCGACCACGAGGTCGACCGTGACGGTGAACTCGGTCGTCTTCTTCGGGAAGACCAGCCGCGCCTGGTAGTTGGCGAAGGGATCCTGCTGCCAGTTGATGAAGTGCTCGGCCGGCTCGACGCGCAGCGAGTACGAGATCACGTTGCTGCGACAGTGCGGCGCAGGGCGCAGCCGCACGACCTGCGGGCCCAGTTGGACGGGCCGGTCGTACTTGTAGCGTGTGACGTGGTGGAGGGCGGCGTGGATCGACATGGGACTCGGTGGTTTGGGCTTATTCTGGTGACGGCGCGCGTGCAGCAATGACGGGCCCGAGGGCGCATGCTAGCCGAGAAGCAAGCAAGGACTGCGCCATCGGCCCTCCCCATGCGGCGGGCCCTTCAGGGAGAGAAACAGGCTTGAACACAGGCAGGGTGGCGGTGCACGCACGAGGGTGCCTGCGCGCCGTGACGGGGTCATGGCGGGGCAGGGGATGGCCGGGTCTGATGGCGGGGCTGGCCGGCGCCATCGTCGGCATCGCGCTGCAGCTGCGGCAGCCCGCGCTCTGGCCGGTCGGGCCCTATGCCGTGGCGGCGCTGGTGGGGCTGGCGGCCTGGCTGCTCTCTGGCCTCCTGCCTGTGCAGCGCCATCGCGCCGGCCTGCTGCTGGCGCTGGTGGCCGGCTTGGCGGTGGGATTCGCCCAGACGGGCTGGCGTGCCGTTGATCGCCTGGCCGGGGCGCTGGCGCCGGCCCTCGAAGGCCGCGATCTCATCCTCCAGGGGCGCGTGACGGGCATGCCGCAGCGGCGCGATGGCGGCCTGCGCTTCGAGTTCACGACCGAGGGCGAGGCGCCGCTGCCGGGTCGGCTGATCCTGTTCTGGCCGGACGCCGTCGCGTCGCCCGCGCCGTTGCATGTGGGCGAGGGTTGGCGGTTGCCGGTACGGCTGCGTGCACCGCACGGCACGCTCAATCCGCACGGTTTCGACTACGAGCTCTGGCTGTTCGAGCAGGACATCCAGGCGACCGGCTCGGTACGACCTGCGCCGGCTCCCCTGCGACTGCAGACGCCCTCGTGGTGGGAGTTGCCGCTCGAGCGTGCCCGTGAGGCCGTGCGCGACCGCATCCTCGAACGCACGGGCGGCAGCAGCGCGGGCCGGGTGGTGGCGGCGCTGGTCACCGGCGACCAGTCGGCCATCGCGCCGGCCGACTGGACCGTTTTCCGCCTGACGGGCGTCGCCCACCTGATGAGCATCTCGGGCCTGCACGTGACCATGTTCGCCTGGCTGGCGGCGGCCGTGGTCGGCTGGCTCTGGCGGCTCAGCCCGCGATTGATGCTGCGCTGGCCGGCCCAGCATGCCGGTCTGGCCGGCGGCGTGCTGCTGGCGGCCCTCTACGCGGCCTTCAGCGGCTGGGGGCTGCCTTCGCAGCGCACGGTGTGGATGCTCGCGCTGGCCGTGCTGCTGCGGCTGTCGGCCCGGCGCTGGCCCTGGCCGGTGGCATGGCTGGTGGTCTTCGCGCTGGTGGTGGCCATCGATCCGTGGGGGCTCATGCAGGCGGGCTTCTGGCTCAGCTTCGTCGCGGTCGCCGTGCTGTTCGCCACCGATGCGGGGCCGGCCGTGGGCCCGCAGGGGCGGGGTGCGGCATTGCGGCGCCTGCTGCGCGAGCAGGGCGTGGTGACCGTCGCGCTGGCGCCGTTGGGGCTGATGCTGTTCCAGCAGGTCTCGGTGGTGGGCCTGGCGGCCAACCTCCTCGCGATTCCAGCCGTCACGCTGGTCGTGACCCCGCTGGCCATGGCAGGCATCGCCGTGCCGGCCTGCTGGGATCTGGCGGCACTGGCGGTGGAGGCGCTGCGCAGTGCGTTGGCCTGGGCGGCCACGCTGCCTGGCGCGACCTTCAGTGCGGCCGCACCGCCGCTGTGGGCGGCGGCCGCGGGCGTGCTCGGCGGCATGCTGCTGGTCATGCCCGGCCCCTGGCGCTGGCGGCTGCTCGGCTTGCCGCTGGCGCTGCCGGTGCTGCTGTGGAAGGCCGAGCCCGTGACGCCCGGCGACTTCGAGGTGCTGGCGGCCGACGTGGGGCAGGGCAGTGCGATCGTCGTGCGCACGGCGGGCCATGTGCTGCTGTTCGACGCAGGCCCGCGCTATGGCCCGCGCAGCGATGCCGGCGAGCGGGTGCTGGTGCCGCTGTTGCGCGCCCTGGGCCTGCGGCTGGACCGGCTCCTGCTGAGTCACCGCGACACCGACCACACCGGCGGCGCCGAGTCCGTGCGCGCCGCCCAGCCGGCGGTGGCCGACTTCGGCGCTCCTTGCGCACGCGGCCTGCGCTGGCGCTGGGAAGGCGTCGATTTCGAGGTGCTGCACCCCGCGCCCGAGGCCGCCCAGCCGCTGGCCCAGCGCAATGCCGATTCCTGCGTGCTGCGCATCGACAACGGCCGCGCCAGCGCCCTGCTGACCGGCGACGTCGAGCAGGCGCAGGAACTGCAACTCGTGCAGGAAAGGGGCGACAGTCTTCGCACCGACCTGCTGATCGTGGCCCACCACGGCAGCCGCAGCTCGTCCAGTTTGCCCTGGCTGCGTGCCGTGCGGCCACGCGTGGCCGTCGCCCAGAACGGCTGGCGCAATCCCTTCGGCCACCCGGCGCCCGAGGTGCGGGCACGCTACCTGTCCGAGGGCATCCCCTTCTTCGAATCCGCGCGCTGCGGGGCGGCCCATTGGCGCAGCACCGAGCCGGATGCCGTCCGCTGCGAGCGGGTGCATGCAGCCCTGTACTGGCACCACCGACCGCCGCCGCCCGAAGGTCAAGAATGAAAACTTTTGCGCACGGTGGGGCCGGGAGATGGCCTTGAACTTGCTAAGCTATGGCTCAAGGAGATTGGTCGTTCCATGCACAAGTTCGATGAAATGTATGAGCGGCTCCCCTACGAAGGGGCCGCGATCCGACAGCACTACCAGCGATACGACCAATGGCTCGCGAAGCAACCCCCCGAGGTGATGCGTTCGCGCCGTGAAGAGGCGGAGATGATCTTCCGCCGGGTCGGCATCACCTTTGCCGTGTACGGCGCCAAGGACGAGGATGGCTCGGGCACCGAGCGCCTCATCCCCTTCGACCTGTTGCCGCGGATCATCCCGGCCGACGAGTGGGCGTCGATGGAGAAGGGGCTGGTGCAGCGCGTGACGGCACTCAACCGCTTCATCCACGACATCTACCACGACCAGGAGATCGTCAAGGCCGGCATCGTGCCGGCCGAGCAGATCCAGGGCAATGCCCAGTTCCGCCCCGAGATGATGGGCGTGAACGTGCCCAACAACATCTATTCCAACATCTCCGGCATCGACATCGTCCGCGCGCCCGACAGCGCCGGCAAGGGCGAGTACTACGTGCTGGAAGACAACCTGCGGGTGCCCAGCGGCGTGAGCTACATGCTCGAGAACCGCAAGATGATGATGCGGCTCTTTCCGGAGCTGTTCGCGCAGAACCGCGTGGCGCCCGTCGCCCACTATCCCGACCTGCTGCTCGAGACGCTGCGCGCCAGCGCGCCGCCGGCCACGGCCGAGCCCACGGTGGTGGTGCTCACGCCCGGCATGTACAACAGCGCCTACTTCGAGCATGCCTTCCTGGCCCAGCAGATGGGCGTGGAACTGGTCGAGGGCCAGGATCTGTTCGTCAAGGACGACTTCGTCTACATGCGCACCACGCGCGGCCCGCGCCGCGTCGACGTGATCTACCGCCGCGTGGACGACGACTTCCTCGACCCCGAGGTGTTCCGCCCCAATTCGACGCTGGGCTGCGCCGGCCTGATGCGCGCCTACAAGGCGGGCAACGTGGTCATCTGCAATGCGGTGGGCACGGGCATCGCCGACGACAAGTCCATCTACCCCTACGTGCCCAAGATGGTGGAGTTCTACCTCGGCGAGCAGCCGATCCTGAAGAACGTGCCCACCTGGATGTGCCGCAACAAGGACGACCTGGACTATGTGCTCGCGCACATGGAAGACCTGGTCGTCAAGGAGGTGCACGGCGCCGGCGGCTACGGCATGCTGATCGGCCCGGCGTCGACCAAGGCCGAGATCGACGAGTTCCGCGAGGTGGTGCGGGCCAAGCCCGATGGCTACATCGCGCAGCCCACGCTGAGCCTGTCCTCGTCGCCGACTTTCGTCGACGCCGGCATCGCGCCGCGCCACATCGACCTGCGACCCTTCGTGCTGTCGGCCAAGGAAGTGCAGATGGTGCCGGGCGGCCTCACGCGCGTGGCACTCAAGGAAGGCTCGCTGGTCGTCAACTCCTCGCAGGGCGGCGGCACCAAGGACACCTGGGTGCTGGAGCCCGACCGCCGCTTCGCCGGCAAGAACGGTCAGAGCCAGTCGCAGACCCAGGGTGGCCAGGGGCAGTCGCAGTCCCAGAGCCAGTCGATGAACTCGTCCTCTTCCGCGGCCTGAGGCAGCACCCTTCGATTTCGAGAAAGACAAGACCCATGCTGTCCCGTACCGCCGACCACCTCTACTGGATGTCGCGCTACACCGAGCGGGCCGAGAACACGGCGCGCATGCTCGACGTCAACTACCAGACCTCCCTGCTGCCCCAGTCGGCCGAAGTGGCCCAGCTGGGCTGGCAGGGCGTGCTGTCCATCAGCGAACTGCGGCCCGCCTACTTCCAGAAACACGACGCCATCACGCCCGAGGGCGTCATGGAATTCATGGTGAAGGACGAGAGCAATCCGTCCTCCATCGTGTCCTGCCTCAAGGCCGCGCGCGAGAACGCCCGCGCGGTGCGCGGCGCCCTCACCACCGAGTCGTGGGAGACGCAGAACACCACCTGGCTGGACGTGGTCCGCATGCTGCGCCAGGGCGAGTTCGAGCGCGATCCGGGCCAGTTCTTCGAATGGGTGAAGTTCCGCTCGCACCTGTCGCGCGGCGTCACGCAGGGCACCATGCTGCAGGACGAGGCGTACCACTTCCTGCGCCTGGGCACCTTCCTGGAGCGGGCCGACAACACGGCCCGGCTGGTGGACGTGAAGTTCCACGCCATGAACAGCGAGTTCTTCGGCGGCGGCACCGAAGAGCACCAGGAGTACGACTTCTACCACTGGAGCGCGATCCTGCGCAGCGTCTCGGCGTTCGAGGTCTACCGCAAGGTCTACCGCAACGTGATCAAGCCGGAGCGCGTGGCCGAACTGCTGATCCTGCGCGCCGACATGCCGCGCTCGCTGCACGCCAGCCTGGTCGAGGTGGTCAACAACCTGAGCAAGGTGGCCAACGACCAGAGCGCCGAAACCCTGCGCCGCGCCGGCAAGCTGCTGGCCGAACTGCAGTACGGCCGCGTGGACGAGATCCTGGCCACCGGGCTGCATGCGTATCTCACGCAATTCCTGGATCGCATCAATGAGCTGGGGATGCGGGTCAGCCAGGATTTCCTGGTTCCGACGAATTAAGGAACCCCCTCAGCCGCTTTGCGGTGGCTGCTCAGCCTGCCGTCGCTTGCCGTACGGCGTGTTCCCACCGCGCCATGGCCGCCTCGGCCTGCGTGCGGCTGAGTGTGGGCAGGAAACGGCGCTCTGCTTTCCACAAAGCTGACAGCTCTTCCGTGCCGGCGTAGACACCGCTCGACAGGCCGGCCAGGAAGGCGGCGCCCAGGGCCGTGGTTTCGACCACCGCGGGGCGGACGACCGGAATGCCCAGCAGGTCCGCCTGGAACTGCATCAGCAGGTCGTTGACGCAGGCGCCGCCGTCCACGCGCAGCTCGGCGACGGGCGTGCCGCCGGCGGCCTCGACGTCGCGGCTCATGGCGGCGAGCAGCGCGGCGCTCTGGTAGGCGATGCTCTCCAGCGCGGCGCGGGCGATGTGGGCCACGGTCGTGCCGCGCGTCAGGCCGGTGATGGTTCCGCGGGCGTCGGCGTTCCAGTAGGGCGCGCCCAGGCCGGTGAAGGCGGGCACCATCATCACGCCGCCGGCATCGGGCACGCTCTCGGCCAGGGCCTGCACCTCGGCGCTGCCCTTGATGGCCTGCAGGCCGTCGCGCAGCCACTGCACCACGGCACCGCCGACGAAGACGCTGCCTTCCATCGCGTATTGGGCGACCGCAGCCTGGGCTGTAGCCGCGCCCGGCGCGCCGCCTCCAGCGACAAGGCCGTTCTGGATTCCGGTGGCCCGCGGCGCGGCGCCACGGCCGGCAGGCGCTACCGTCAACTGAGCAGCGCTGGTCACCACCAGGCCATTGCTCGACGGCTGGAAGCGCTCGCCCGTATGCATCAGCAGGAAGCAGCCAGTGCCATAGGTGTTCTTGGCCATGCCGGCGTCGAAGCAGGCCTGGCCGAAAAGGGCCGCCTGCTGGTCGCCGGCCACGCCGCCGATGGGCAGGGCGGCGCCCAGCAGGGCTGGGTCTGTTTCGCCGAACAGGCTGCTGGAGGGCTGCACCTGCGGCAGCAGCGCGGCTGGGATGTCCAGCGCAGCCAGTAGCTCGTCGTCCCAGACATTGCGATGCACGTCGAAGAGCATGGTGCGGGAGGCGTTGGTCACGTCCGTCGCATGCACGCGGCCTCCGGTCAGCTGCCAGATGAGCCAGCTGTCCACGGTGCCGAAGGCCAGCTCGCCCGCTTCGGCCTGCGCGCGCAGGCCGGGCATTTCGTCCAGCAGCCAGCGCAGCTTGGTGGCGGAGAAGTAGGCGTCGATGACCAGGCCGGTCTTGCGCTGGATCTCGGCCTGCATGCCCTGGGCGCGCAGCTCTGCGCACAGCGGCTCGGCGCGGCGGTCCTGCCAGACGATGGCATGGTGCACGGGCTGGCCGGTGCGGCGGTTCCACAGCACGGTCGTCTCGCGCTGATTGGTGATGCCGATGGCACGGACGTCGCTGGCCTTCAGGCCGGCCTTGGCGAGCGCGTCGCGGGCGGTGGCCAACTGGCCGCGCCAGATCTCCATCGGGTCGTGCTCCACCCAGCCCGGCTGCGGATAGATCTGCGGCAGTTCGCGCTGGGCCATGGCCACGATGCGGCCGCCGCGGTCGAACACGATGCTGCGTGAGCTGGAGGTGCCCTGGTCCAGGGCGAGCAGGTAGTCGGTGGGGGATGCCATGGTGTCGTCTCCGTTGAATGGTTGGCGCTGGGTCGCCGCCGTTCAGGCGATCTCGCAGCGCACCTGCGCTTGCGCGAGCAGGTCGGGGAAGGGCGCCGGCGGTTCGGCGTCGGTGAAGAGCCGATCGATGGCCGTGAGCGTTGCCACCTGAACCATCGCCGGCCGGTTGAACTTGCTGGCGTCGGCCGCCAGCCACACTTCCCGACCCTGGCCGATGATGGCCTGGGCCACCTTCACCTCGCGCAGGTCGTAGTCGCGCACGGTGCCGTCCTGCTCGATGCCCGAGCAGCCAACAAGGGCGATGTCCACCTTGAACTGGCGGATGAAATCCATCGTCGCCTCGCCGACGACGGCGCGGTCGCGGGCGCGCACCGTGCCGCCGGCCACGATCACTTCGCAGGCCTCGTTGCCGGCCAGGATGTGCGCCACATGCAGGTTGTTGGTGATGACGCGCAGGCCGCGGTGTTGCAGCAGTGCGCGGGCAATGGCCTCGGCCGTGGTGCCCACGTTGAGGATCAGCGAGCAGTCGTGCGGCACCTGCGCCGCCACGGCCCGCGCGATGCGGGCCTTCGCCTCGGCATGGAGCATCTGCCGCTGCGGATGGGCGATGTTCTCGATGGTGGAAACCGGCACCCGCACGCCGCCATGGAAGCGCGCCAGCAGGCCGGCGTCGGCCAGGCGCTGCACGTCGCGGCGCACCGTCTGCAGCGTCACGCCCAGTTCCTCCGCCAGCTCCTCCACGGTGGCGCTTCCGCGGGTGCGGACGGTGTCCAGCAGCTGGACTTGGCGAGGGTTGGAGTGGTTCACGCGCGTCGATCCGAAAACAAACGAAATGATAAGGGCAAAAATTTGCGGCAAAATCGCGCCAAAAGGAATCGAAATGAACGAATCCGAAAGCATTCGCGCCGCCAGCTTCGAGCTCGACCCCATCCAGTGCGACGTGCTGGTCGTCGGCGGCGGCATCAACGGCTGCGGCATTGCGCGCGACCTGGCCGGCCGCGGCTTCAAGGTGGTGCTGTGCGAGCAGGACGATCTGGCCGCGCACACTTCCTCGGCCTCCACCAAGCTGATCCATGGCGGTCTGCGCTACCTGGAGTACTACGAGTTCTCGCTGGTGCGCAAGGCGCTGGCCGAGCGCGAGGTGCTGCTCAAGAGCGCACCGCACATCATGTGGCCGCTGCGCTTCGTGATGCCGCACGACCCGGCCATGCGGCCGGCCTGGATGATCCGCGCCGGCCTCTTCCTCTACGACCATCTGGCCAAGCGGGAAGTGCTGCCGGGTTCGCGCAGCGTCGACCTGCGCCGCCACCCGGCCGGTGCGCCGCTCAAGTCGCGCTACAAGCGCGGCTTCGTCTATTCCGATGGATGGGTGGACGACGCCCGACTGGTGGTGCTCAACGCCCTCGACGCACGGGCGCGCGGCGCGCAGATCCTCACCGGCACCCGCTGCGTGGCGGCGCGTCGCAGCGCCGAGGGCTGGACCTGCACGCTGGAGACGGCCGACCATGCCGCCCGCGCCGTGCAGGCCAAGGCGCTCGTCAACGCCGCCGGCCCCTGGGCCGAGGCATTCCTGCGCGGCGCGGCCACGCCCGCGGGCGGCGAGTCGCTGGCCAAGCGCAGCCTACGGCTGGTGCAGGGCAGCCACATCGTCGTTCCGCGGATGTTCGAGCACGACCATGCCTACATCTTCCAGAACCCTGACCAGCGGATCATCTTCGCCATCCCCTACCAGCAGGACTTCACGCTGATCGGCACCACCGACCTGGAACTGGAAGGCCATGACCCGCGGGCCGGCCGCATCACCCCGGGCGAGATCGACTACCTGTGCGAACAGGCCAGCCGCTACTTCGAGCGTGCCGTGACGCCGGCCGACGTGGTGTGGACCTATTCCGGCGTGCGCCCGCTGCTGGACGACGCCTCGGGCGATCCCTCCGCGGTCACGCGCGACTACCTGCTGGAGCGCCACACCGAGGCCGCGCCGCTTCTGTCGGTCTGGGGCGGCAAGATCACCACCTTCCGCAAGCTGGCCGAGGATGCGGCCGATGCCGTCGGCGAGATGCTGCACGACCGGCGTCCGGCCTGGACCGAGGCCGCCCCGCTGGCCGGCGGCGACCTGGCAAGCTGGCTGCCCCCGGAGAGTCGCCGGCTGCCGCCGGATGCACAGTTCGAGCGCTTCGTGCAGGAAGTCCAGCGGCGCCATCCCTGGCTCGAGGCGGCGCTGGCGCGGCGCTGGTCGCGCGCCTACGGCACCCGCATCGCCCAGGTGCTCGGCGATGCGGCGGCCATGGCGGACCTGGGGGCCGCCGTGGCGCCGGGCGTGTTCGAGCGCGAGCTGCGCTACCTGGCCGACGAGGAATGGGCACGCACCGGCGACGATGTGCTCTGGCGCCGCTCCAAGCTTGGCCTGCACCTGGATCCGTCGCAGCGCGAGGCGGTGGACGCCTGGATGCGCCAGTTCGCCATCGGGCCCAGCCTGCGCGCAGCCCACTGAACCCGGGCGCGCCCCGTGGCCCTCAGCCGACGGTCGAGGACTGGGCCGGCGTGCCCCAGGATGCGCCGGATTGCGCAGAGGGGCGGCTGTCGGGCCAGCGGATCAGCACCTCGGTGCCGCGGTCGACCTCGCTGCGCACCCGCAGCTCGCCACCCCCTTCGAGGGCGAACTGCCGGGCGATGGCCAGGCCCAGCCCCGTGCTGTGCGCGCGGCCCTTGCCGTTGCTGTAGCCGCGGTCGGTGCAGTGGGCGACCTCTTCGGGCGTCATGCCCACGCCCTCGTCGCGCACTGCCATCCAGACCCAGCCGGGCTGTGCGTCGCGGCCGCTGGCCAGGGTGACCGTGCCACCGGGCCGGCTGAACTTCATGGCGTTGTTGAGCAGGTTGCCCGCCACGCGCAGCAACTCGCCGCGGCCCACGGCCACCCGGCCGCCGCTGTCCAGATGGGTCTGCAGGCGCAGCCCGTCGCGGGCCGCGATGGGCTGGACCATGCGGGCGACGTCCACCAGCACGGCGTCGAGCGCCAGGGGGCCGGTGGCCGGCTCGTCGGCCGCGGGCACCGTGGCTTGCAGCTCGCGCGAGGCGAGGCCCGCCTTGGTGGGCGATGTGGGCTCGGCGGGCATCGGGGGCATGTCGGCGCCGCCGCCACGCGCCAGCCGCCGGCCGTTGAGGGCACCGACCAGCTCGCGCAGCATGTCGGTGGCATGGCCCAGGCCGGCCAGGGCGTCGGCCTCGCCGGGATGGCGCTTTCGCAGCATGGCCAGGCTCAGCTGCAGCGACAACATGGGCGTGGCCAGGTCGTGCAGCACGTTGGCCACCAGCGTCTCGCGTTCGAGCACCAGCTCGGCCTGGCGCCGCATGTCCTCCCGGGCCCCGCGCAGCGTGGCCCGCAAGGCCAGTTCACGCTCGATGGACTGGGCCATGGCCTCGAGCAGGTCGATCTCCTGCTCGCCCCAGCGCCGCGGCACCTGGTCGATGACGCACAGGCTGCCGACCACCTGCCCCTGGTGCCGCACCGGCACGCCCAGGTAGGCGGCCACGCCCAGCGTGCGTACCGTCGGCACCTCGCGCCACGGCGACTCGGCCCGGGTGTCCTCGATGGCCAGTGTCCGGCCGAGCGCATGGGTGTAGTGGCAGAAGGTGCGTCCCGCCATGGTGCGGGTGTCGGACAGCGGAGGCCCCGCACCTTCGATCGCCTTGTAGTGGTCGACCTCGGGCCCGATGGCGCCAAAGAACGAGACTGGCGAATGCGTGAGCCTGCGGACCAGGGACACCGCATGGCCGACGGCTTCGTCCACGTCGCGGTCGAGCAGGCCCAGTGCTGCGGTCAGCGCGACGCGGGCAGGTTCGCGGACGGCGAGGTCGATCTCGGATTCAGGCGGGCAGAGCGCCGCAGCCGAGGCGCCGGTGATGCGCTGGGGTCCCGCGCCGGGCGTCGGGAAGGAAAGGGCGTCAGCGCTCATGGGTGGAAAGTGGGTCCGAGGGGGCGGAGGCGCCCAGTGTCGCGCCTTTGTAGGACATTGGCGGGGGTGGCCGGCTCCGGACGGACGATGAACACCAAAGTTCGAGTGGGACAAGAGGCCGACTTGGCCAGCCGCCCGCCGCCTGCCGGGTCGGCGTGCGCTGGCGGTCAGCCCGCCACGGCGGCAGCGAGGTTGCGCCGCGCCTGCGGCTCCCGTTCGGCACGGATGCCGGCCGTGAGGTAGAGCGGCTGGCGCGCCAGGAAGCCCGCCATCAACTGCCGGCGCCGCGGCTCGAACACCTCGGGCGGCACATGGGCGTATTCGGCGCGGATCTGGCGCTCGTATTCGGCGTAGCGGGCGGGCGGTGCGCCGAGGATGGCCAGGTCCACATCCAGCAGCAGCCGGGTGTCTAGGTCTTGCGGCGCCTGCGCGCCGGGCTGGCCGTGGCGCGTCGCCATCACCAGGGCATGCACGCGTCCGGCCGCTTCGGCGGGCGCGCCCGCCGTGATCAGGGCATCCCGTGCCCAATCGGCGCTGCGCGCCTCGTTGTCGCCGGCCTGCACGTCGTACACGGCGTCGTGGAACCACAGGGCCAGCGCGACCTCGGGGGGCCGTTCGGCCAGATCGCGGTGCGCGGCCAGCAGGTGCAGGCACTCGTCCAGGTGCTGCAGCGTGTGGTAGTGGCGCTGGGGCTCGGCATAGCGGGTGCAGAGCTGTTCGAGCAGCCCAGCCGGTGCTCGCGTGCCGATTTCGGTCCAGGCCTGCAGCCAGCCGGCGCCATGGCGGGCAAGGAAGGCGTCGCGGTCCATGGCGGCGGCTTCTTCGCTCACTGCGCCATCGCGGCGCGGACGGCGGCGCCCAGCTCGAGCACCGCCATGGCGTAGTAGCTGCTCCAGTTGTAACGCGTGATGACGTAGAAGTTCTGCGTGCCGGCGACGTAGCTGGCCGGCGCACTCGGGCCGTTCTGCAGCTCGATCAGGGCCAGCAGGCCGCGGTGGCGCAGGCCGTCGGCGTCGAGCTGTGCGCCGCCGGCGACGAAGGCATCGGCGCTGAAGCTGGGCACGATGTCAGGCGCCAGCAGCACGGGCAGTTGGGCGCGGGCCGCATCGACGCGCACGCCGTAGGTGGCCGGCAGGCCCGGCTGCCAGCCGAAGGCCTTGAAGTAGTTGGCCACCGAGCCGATCACGTCCTGCGGATCGTTCACCAGGTCGATGCGGCCGTCGCCGTCGTAGTCCACCGCGTACTTGGCGATGCTGCTGGGCATGAACTGCGGCATGCCCATGGCGCCGGCGTAGCTGCCGACCGGCGTCGTGGGGTCGGCGTGGGTGCGGCCCTCCTGCGTCAGGAAGTTCTCCAGCTCGCCGCGGAAGAAGGCCTGGCGCTGCGCGGCGCGCGGATGGGCCTGCGGAAAGTCGAAGGCCAGCGTGGCCAGCGCATCCAGCACGCGGAAGCTGCCCATCTGGCGGCCGTAGATGGTCTCGACGCCGACGATGCCCACGATGATGTCCGCGGGCACCCCGAAATCGCGCTCGGCGCGGGCCAGGGTGGCGGCGTTGTCGCGCCAGAAGCGCACGCCGGCGCCGATGCGGATCGGCTCGACGAAGCGGCTGCGGTAGGCGGCCCAGTTCTTGGCGCCACTGCCGGCCGGTGCGGGCAGCATCAACCGCGGCACGTTGGGCAGCAGGCGGGCCTGGCCGAGCGTTGCGCGGACCCAGGCGGGGTCCAGGCTCTGGCGGGCAGCGATCTCGTCGGCAAAGGCCATGGCATCGGCGCGGCCGGCATAGGCCTCGCCGACGGCAGCGGTGCGCTTGGCGGCCTGCTTGCCGCCCTGCTTGGCGGAGCGGGCAGCGTCGCCGCGCCTGGACGTGGCGCCGGCATCGAGGGCCGGCAGGGCCAGCGACGCGCACAGCGCGAGCGGCAGGAACGGGAAGGAGCGCATCCGGCCGATTGTGCCGAAGGGTGCGCGCATCGCTCACCCTGGCCAGCGCAGGCGCCGGAAGTCGCGCCGCAACGCGGCCAGGTCGTCGGCCGGATCGCGTGCGTAGCGCTGGGCCTCCAGCCGCAGCAGCCAGTCGCGCGTCGGTGTGGCGGCCTCGCCGAAACGCGCGGCGAGCAGCTCCGCCATGCGCCGCGGCGGACTGTCGGGCGGCACGCTCACGCCGGCCCGGGCGAGCCGGGCACGCGCCCGGGCCAGCAGCCGCAGCCACGGGTCGGTGCGTCGACGCTCGCGCCAGGCCCAGGCCGCGCCGCCCAGGCTGGCGGCCACCAGTGCCATCAGCAGTACCCGGGCCAGGTCGGCCGGGCTGGGGCTGTCCATGCCGAGGGCCTTGAGCAGGTCCAGCTGCCGGGTCTGCGTGTAGTTCAGCACCCGCTGGTTCCAGGCGTTGTTGACCGCCTCCCACAGCGCGCGGGCGTGCTGCATCAGCGTCGGGCTCATGGCGCCGATGGCCCCGGCGAAGAAGCCGGGCGGGGGCACCAGGCGCTGGAACTGGCCCACGCGGCCCGGCGACACGGCCGCCGTCGGGTCCACGCGCCACCAGCCCTTGTCTTCCTCCCACACCTCGGCCCACGCATGGGCGTCGCTGTTGCGCAGCGTCCAGTAGCCGTCCACCGGGTTGATCTCGCCGCCCTGGAAGCCGGTGACGATGCGCGCCGGCACGCCTGCAGCCCGCATCAGGATCACGAAGGACGAGGCGATGTGCTCGCAGAAGCCGGCCTTGCGGTCGAACCAGAACTCGTCGGCCGTCTGTGCACCATAGACGCCGGGCTCCAGCGTGTAGACGTAGCCACCCGTGCGCAGCCGCTGCAGCACGGCGTCGACCAGCGCGGTCGTGCTGCCGCCGGCCTGGGCCTGCAACTGGCGGGCGAGCTCGGCTGTGCGCGGATTGCTGCCGGGCGGCAGCGCCAGGTAGAAGCCGGGCAGGCCGGCTCGGCGCACCGGGCCGCTCGTGAAATCCAACTGGCTTTGGCCGCGGTAGCGCAGCAGGTCGCCGATGGGGCGGTTGGTGCTCCACTGCAGGTCGCCGCCCTGGAGCGCGCGCAGGCCGTCGGGCAGGGCGGGCGCCGTGCGCATGGCGTCCAGGGCCAGCAGCCAGGGGCGGTTGCTGGGCTCCAGCGTGATCTCGTAGCCAACTGGCTCGCCGCGGCTGCGCAGCTGGGGCAGGCCGCGCTCCCAGGGCTCGGGCGATGTCCATTCGACGCCATCGAAGCGCGACAGCACCGGCCCGCGGAAGTACAGCGCGGTGCGAGTGGGCGGGGCGTCGCCGTCGAAGCGCACGCGCGCGGCGATGCCGTCGTCCAGCGCCAGCTGCGCGATGGTGCCCACGCGCATGGTGGCCGAAAGGCCGCTGCGGCCGGTCATGCCCTCGTTGGGCGTGCCCCACAGCGGCGCCAGCCGCGGGAAGAAAAGGAACAAGGCCAGCATGACGGGCGCGCCGGCCAGGGTCATGAAGGCCGCGATGCGCGCGGACTGCGCGAGCGGCGGCCGGCCAACCGGCATGTGGGCATTGACGAGCGCAGTGAGCAGCCCCATCAGCGCCAACAGCATCAGCGCCGCCGTCAGCAGCGACTGCGACTGGAAGAAGCTGGTGAGCATCACGAAGAAGCTCAGGAAGAACACCACAAAGGCGTCGCGCCGGGCGCGCAGTTCCAGCGTCTTGAGCGCCAGCAGTACCACCACCAGCGTGACGCCTGCCTCGCGGCCGATCAGCGTGCGGTAGCTCAGCCAGGTGGCCGCCAGCGCGAGCAGCAACATGCCCACGCGCCAGCGCCACCCCGGCAGCGGCGCAGAGCGCCAGGCCAGCAGCCCGCGCCCCACCAGCACGGCGCCGGCCAGGACGCTGGTCCACAGGGGCAGCGTTGGCACCTGCGGCAGCAGCACCACCGCGATGACGGCCAGCAGGAAGAGCGTGTCGCGCGCGTCGCGCGGCAGGCCGGCGGCGCGCGCGCGAAGGCGCGGGGACAGGGCGGTCATGGCGGCATCACGGGGCAAGGGCCAGGGCTTCGAGGCAGGCACGTCGGTGGGCTTCGCCACGCGACGGCCCCAGGCTGCGCCCGCCGATGCGCAGGCCGTAGTCGAGCTCCAGCCGGTCGGCCTGCAGCACCCAGGCAGTCAGGCGGGACAGCCGCGCCTCGGCATCGGGCAGGCCGGTGGCGGCGGCATCCAGCCAGAGCGAATGGCGCGAGGACTGCTGGCTGTCGCGGCTGACCAATTCCTCGGAGCCGGCCGCCTGCGCGCGGGCCACGCGCTTCCACACCAGCTGGCGCAGCGGGTCGCCACGCTGGTAGACGCGCACCCCTTCGAAGCCGCTGCCGCCGGCCTGGCGCCGGGCCGGGCTGGTGTTGTCCGCATCCGCGGGGCCGGTGGGCAGCGGCGGCGCACCCACCTCGGCGGCAGGCCAGACCAGCAGTTGCGCCGCCGGGCGCCAGACGGTCCAGACGCGGAAGGCGCCCATCGGAAAGCGCGTCTCGGCCGTGAGCATGGGCACGGCATGCAGGCCGCGGCGTGGCGGCAGGAAGCCGATGTCCACCGGGGTCTCGCCCTGCGCGGGCACATCCGTCCACGACCAATGCCCGCTGCCTCGCACGGCCAGCCCGATGCCGAAGCGCGTGCGCCGGCCCGTGTTGTGCAGCACCACCCGCAGCACGGCCGCCGTGCCCGCATGGCCGGGCACGGGCGGCAGCAGGTGCATCTGCAGGCCGCGCAGCGTGCCGTGGCCCACATGCATGCCCGCCACCGCGCAGCCAGCGATGAGGAAGGTCAGCAGGTAGCCCAGGTTGAGCTGGTAGTTGATCGAGGCCACCAGAAGCACCAGCAGCGTGGCGGCCAGCAGCAGCCCGGCGCGGGTCGGCAGGATGTACACCTGCCTTTGCGTGAGCGTGACCTGGTCGCTGGGCGCCCGGCGCGCGAGCAGCCAGGTCTCCATGCGCTGGCGCAGGGCGAGGGCCATGAGCGCGTGTGTCAGGGCAGCGCCACGGCGGCCATCATGGCGCGCACCTGCTCGACGGCGCCCCGGCCGGCATCGCCCACCGGGTTGAGGCGATGGGCGATGGTCTGCGGCAGCACGGCCTGGATGTCGTCGGGCGCCGCATAGTCGCGGCCGGCGAGCAGCGCCTGAGCCTTGGCGGCCCGCAGCACGCCGATGCCTGCGCGCGGCGACAGACCCTGCAAGAACCATCGGCCGGAACGCGTGGCCTCGATCAGGTCCTGCAGGTAGGCCAGCAGTGCCGGGGCGGCATGCACCTGCAGCACGCGCTGCTGGATCGCCCGCAGCTCGCCCGCGGTCAGCAGCGCGGGCAGCGTGCCCAGCATCTGGCGGCGATCGGCGCCCGAGAGCAGTTCCAGCTCGGCCGCCCGGTCCGGGTAGCCGAGCGAGATGCGCATCAGGAAGCGGTCCAGCTGCGACTCGGGCAGCGCGAAGGTGCCGAGCTGATCCAGCGGGTTCTGCGTCGCGATGACGAAGAAGGGCTCGGGCAGGGGGCGGGTCTGGCCTTCGATGGTGACCTGCTTTTCTTCCATGGCCTCGAGCAGCGCGCTCTGCGTCTTGGGGCTGGCGCGGTTGATCTCGTCGGCCAGCAGCACCTGGGTGAACACCGGGCCGGGATGGAAGACGAAGCCTTGTTGCCCGCGGTCGTAGATGGACACACCCGACAGGTCGCCCGGCATCAGGTCGGCGGTGAACTGGACGCGCGAGAACTGCAGTCCGAAGGTATGGGCCAGGGCATGGGCCAGCGTGGTCTTGCCGACGCCGGGCACGTCCTCGATCAGCAGGTGCCCGCCGGCGAGCAGGCAGGCCACGCCGTCGCGCACCTGGGCGGCCTTGCCGACGATCACCGTGTTAAGCTGATTCAGCAAGGCGGCGAGCTTGGCGGCCACGTCCATTTTGGTATCCATCCGCAGAAGATAGCGCATGCGCCCCGGCCGGCCGCCGCCTGGGGCCATGCACGAGAAGACGAGACATGGGCAACACCGGCTACTACACGCACCGCGATTTCTGGAAGCACGAAATGGGGCGCGGCCACCCGGAATGCCCCGAGCGCCTGGACGCGATCGAGGACCGGCTGCTCGTCACCGGCGTGGCCGATGCGCTGGAGCGCCACGACGACGACATTCCCCTGGCCACGCTGGCCCAGATCACCCGGGCCCACAGCGCGGAGCATATGGAGCGGCTCGAAGCCCTGGCCCAGCGCCTGGTGGCCGATGCGCCCGCCGGCGGCCCTGACCATGCCCCCGTCGACCCCGACACCTCCCTCTGTCGCGGCACGCTGCTGGCGGCACGCCGCGCGGCCGGTGCCGCCATCGCGGCCACCGACGCGGTGATGGGCGGGCAGCTGCAGAACGCCTTCTGCGCCGTGCGCCCGCCGGGCCATCATGCCTGCCGTGAGCAGGCCATGGGCTTCTGCTTCCTGAACAACGTGGCCATCGCGGCGCGGCATGCGCTGGACGAGCACGGCATCTCGCGCGTGGCGGTGGTGGACTTCGACGTGCACCACGGCAACGGCACCGAGGACATCCTGGCCGGCGACCCACGGGTGCTGATGGTGGGCATCTTCCAGCATCCCTTCTACCCGTTCAGCGGCACCGACCATCCGGCCGACAACATGGTCAACGTGCCCATCCCGGCGTACACCCGCGGCATGGACGTGCGCGAGATGATCGAGGCGGTGTGGATGCCCCGGCTGGAGGCCTTCCGGCCCGAGCTGCTGATCGTGAGCGCCGGCTTTGACGCCCACCGCGAGGACGAACTGGGCCAGCTCGGCCTCAACGAGAACGACTACATCTGGATCACCAGCCGCATCCGCGAGGTGGCCGACCGGCATGCCAAGGGCCGCATCGTCTCGATGCTGGAAGGCGGCTACAACCTCGACGCGCTGGCGCGCAGCGTCGAGGCGCATGTGCGGGTGCTGGCCGACCTCTGAGCGCTGGCGCGCTCAGGCTTGCCATACGCCATAGCCGGCCTCGCGCAGGCCGATCGCCAGTTCCACCTCCATCTCGACGGCGGCGCGGTAGGGCATGGGGTTGTAGGCCTCGTACAACTCGGGCATGAGTCGCTCGCCGTACTTCAAGACGAAGCGATTGGCCTGCACCCCAGCCATGTGGCGGTCGAAGCGCAGGTCCGGGTCCAGGCCGGTCATGCCGACGTAGACGCAGGGCTTGAGGATGTCGTGGTCCGGGTTGGCGCGCCGGAAGGCCGGCTCGTTCCACACGCGCTCGGACAGCAGCACGACGTAGACGTGGTGGTGGTCTCGTGAGCGGCGGCGCGGCATGGGCCGATGATTGTGCGTCGGCACCCCGCATGCCGAAGGTTGCCGGCTGACATCGACGTCTGCTTGCCGGGCCAACGCCGCTTGTTACCCTCGCGCCTCCCGCAACTCCCGTGATCTTCCCCGAAGGGGAAGCCGCCAGCGCATGCTCGACTGGAATGGATTCGTACAGCGCCTCTCCGAGGTGCATGCCCGCACACTGTGGACCGAGATCGCCGCGCTGGTGCTGTGCCTGCTGCTGGCCTGGGGCGTGACCCGGTGGTTCGGCCGCGACCAGCCGGGTGATTCGCTGTGGTTCGGCGAGAAGAGCTTCGACGGCTTGCTCTTTCCCCTGCTGGCGCTGGCCTTCACGGATCTGGCGCGGCGGCTGCTGCTGACGGTGCAGCCCACGCTGCTGCTGCGGGTGGCGGTGTCGATCTTCCTGGCGCTGCTGGCCATCCGGCTCTTCGCGCGGGTGTTGCGGCGGGTGTTCCCGGCTTCTGCGCTGGTGCGGCTGGTGGAGCGCACCATCTCATGGGTGGCGTGGGCGGCCGCCATTCTCTGGATCGTGGGGCTGCTGCCGCCCGTGCTGGACGAGCTGGAGGCGATCAACCTCGGTTTCGGCAAGACGCGGGTCAGCCTGCGCACGCTGTTTGAAGGCGTGCTGTCGTGCGGCGTGGTGCTGATGATCACGCTGTGGATCTCGTCCACCATCGAGAAGCGGCTGCTCACGCCGGCGGTGAGTGACCTGTCGATGCGCAAGGTGGCCTCGAACGCGGTGCGTGCCGGGCTGCTGCTGGTCGGGCTGCTGTTTGCCTTGTCGGCGGTCGGCGTGGACCTGACCGCGCTCTCGGTGCTGGGCGGCGCGCTGGGCGTGGGCCTGGGCTTCGGCCTGCAGAAGCTCGCGGCCAACTATGTGAGCGGCTTCGTGATCCTGCTGGAGCGCTCGATCCGCATCGGCGACAGCGTCAAGGTCGACACGTTCGAAGGCCGCATCACGGACATCAAAACCCGCTATACGCTGATCCGCGCCGGCAACGGCCGGCAGGCCATCGTGCCCAACGAGTCGATCATCACGGGCCGCGTCGAGAACCTGACGCTCGCGGACCTCAAGACCAATCTCAACACCGTCATCGCCGTGGGGTACGACAGCGAGCCGACGCAGGTGCAGGCGATCCTGTGCGAGGCCGCCGCCGCGCAGGACCGGGTGCTGGCCGACCCGAAGCCGGTGGCCTTCCTCACCAACTTTGGTGCCGACGGGTTGGAGTTCACGCTCAACTACTGGATCAGCGATCCGGACAAGGGCAGGGACAACGTGCGCTCGGCGGTCAACATCGCGGTGCTGGAAGGACTGCGGCGAGCCGGCATCGACATTCCTTTTCCACAGCGCGTCGTGCGGGTGGCGTCGCTGCCGGCCGGTGCGGGCCCGCAGACGCCCCCGGGCGGGGGCGGCGACAGCCAGCCCTCGGCTGGGGACCGGAGCGCCACCGGAGGCGCCTGAACGAGGCCGTTGCGGGCCGCGAAAGGGGCCCGACCGGTGATGAACGGCCTTTCCAGCGCCGGCCTTGTCCCTCGGTTCGTGTCGCCAATGCTGCAGCGCACGAGGAATCCGTCACTATAATCTTCAAAAAAGCACGATCGTTCTTTTTATGGCGTCGGCGCTGGCCGCCCGCGTCGCCCCAGCGGGCAAAGCACGCCCGCCGGAGGGGTCGCCCTAGAATGTTTTGCTGAGTTGCGCAGCAACACGCCTTTTGCAATCAACGGAGTCAAGCCAATGAAGATTCTGGTCCCCGTCAAGCGGGTCGTCGACTACAACGTGAAGGTGCGCGTCAAGAGCGACGGCAGCGGGGTGGACATCGCCAACGTCAAGATGAGCATGAACCCCTTCGACGAGATCGCCGTCGAAGAGGCCGTGCGGCTGAAGGAAAAGGGCCTGGCCACCGAGGTCATCGCCGTCAGCTGCGGCGAGGCCAAGTGCCAGGAAACGCTGCGCACCGCCATGGCCATCGGCGCCGACCGCGGGATCCTGGTCGAGACCACCGAAGAGTTGCAGCCCCTGGCCGTGGCCAAGCTGCTCAAGGCCCTGGTCGACAAGGAACAGCCCGCGCTCATCATCCTGGGCAAGCAGGCCATCGACGACGACGCCAACCAGACCGGCCAGATGCTCGCCGCCCTGGCCGACCTGCCGCAAGCCACCTTCGCCAGCAAGGTCGAGGTCGAAGGCGACAAGGCCAAGGTCACGCGCGAAGTCGACGGCGGCCTGGAAACCATCAGCCTGAGCCTGCCGGCCGTGGTCACCACCGACCTGCGCCTCAATGAGCCGCGCTACGTCACGCTGCCCAACATCATGAAGGCCAAGAAGAAGCCGCTGGACACCGTCAAGCCCGAGGACCTGGGCGTGGACGTCAAGCCGCGCCTGAAGACCCTGAAGGTCAGCGAGCCGGCCAAGCGCGGTGCCGGCGTGAAGGTGCCCGACGTCGCCACCCTGGTCGACAAGCTCAAGAACGAAGCCAAGGTCATCTGATCGGCACAGACACGACGAAGGAAAGACAAGACATGACCGCACTCGTCATTGCAGAACACGACAACCAGTCGATCAAGCCCGCCACGCTGAACACCGTCACGGCCGCTGCCGCCTGCGGCGGTGATGTCCATGTGCTGGTGGCCGGCCAGAACGCGGGCGCCGCCGCCCAGGCCGCCGCGCAGATCGCCGGCGTGGCCAAGGTGATCCATGCCGACGGCGCGAGCCTGGCCGAGGGCCTGGCCGAGAACGTCGCGGCCCAGGTGCTGGCCCTGGCCGGTGACTACAGCCACATCCTGTTCCCGGCCACCGCCGCGGGCAAGAACGTCGCTCCGCGCGTGGCCGCCAAGCTGGACGTGGCGCAGATCAGCGACATCACGAAGGTCGACAGCCCCGACACCTTCCAGCGCCCGATCTACGCCGGCAACGCCATCGCCACCGTGCAATCGGCCGACGCCAAGAAGGTGATCACCGTGCGCACCACGGGCTTCGACGCCGCCGCTGCCACCGGTGGCAGCGCGCAGGTCGAGACCAAGGACGCCGCTGCCGACAGCGGCAAGAGTGCATTCGTGGGCCGCGAGGTGAGCAAGAACGACCGTCCGGAGCTGACGGCGGCCAAGATCATCGTCTCGGGCGGCCGCGCGCTGGGCAGCAGCGAGAAGTTCCAGGAAGTGATGACGCCGCTGGCCGACAAGCTGGGCGCCGCCATCGGCGCCAGCCGCGCCGCGGTGGACGCGGGCTATGCGCCCAACGACCTGCAGGTGGGCCAGACGGGCAAGATCGTGGCGCCGCAGCTGTACGTGGCCGCCGGCATTTCGGGCGCCATCCAGCACTTGGCCGGCATGAAGGACTCCAAGGTGATCGTGGCGATCAACAAGGACCCCGAAGCGCCGATCTTCAGCGTGGCCGACTACGGCCTCGAAGCCGACCTGTTCACGGCCGTGCCGGAGCTGGTGAAGGCGCTCTGAGGCCCTCGCCACCGCCGAAGCGCAACTTCAAGGGCATCGTTCGCGATGCCCTTTTTTCATCGTCGGCAGCGGGGCGGCATGCCCCGCAGGATCGCCTGCGCCTGGGCGGTCACCCGTTCCGCCACTTTCATCCGAGGAGACTTCCATGAGCTACACCGCGCCCATCAAGGACATGCTGTTCGACATCCAGCATCTGGCGCGCATCGACAAGATCGCCCAGATGCCGGGCTTTGGCGACGCCGGCCTGGACACCGCCGCCGCCGTGCTGGAAGAGTGCGCCAAGCTGACGCAGGACGTGATCGCGCCGCTGAACGTGGCCGGCGACCGCGACCCCTCGTCCTTCAAGGACGGCGCGGTGCGCACCACGCCCGGCTTCAAGGACGCCTTCCGCCAGTACGCCGAAGGCGGCTGGCAGGGCCTGCAGCATCCGGTCGACTTCGGCGGCCAGGGTCTGCCCAAGACCATCGGCGCGGCCTGCGGCGAGATGGTCAACAGCGCCAACCTCAGCTTCGCGCTGTGCCCGCTGCTGACCGACGGCGCCATCGAGGCGCTGCTCACGGCCGGCTCGGAGCAGCTCAAGGCGACCTACCTGGAAAAGCTGGTGAGCGGCGAATGGACCGGCACCATGAACCTCACCGAGCCGCAGGCCGGCAGCGACCTCGCCCTGGTGCGCACCCGCGCCGAGCCGCAGCCCGACGGCAGCTACAAGGTCTTCGGCACCAAGATCTACATCACCTACGGCGAGCACGACATGGCGCCGAACATCGTGCACCTGGTGCTGGCCCGGGTGAGCGGCGCGCCGGAGGGCGTCAAGGGCATCAGCCTGTTCGTGGTGCCCAAATTCATGGTCGATGAAGACGGCTCGCTGGGCGCGCGCAACGACGTGCACTGCGTGAGCATCGAGCACAAGCTGGGTATCAAGGCCAGCCCGACAGCCGTGCTGCAGTACGGCGACCACGGGGGTGCCATCGGCTATCTCGTGGGCGAGGAGAACCGCGGCCTGGAGTACATGTTCATCATGATGAACGCCGCCCGCTATGCGGTGGGCGTGCAGGGCATCGCGGTGGCCGAGCGGGCCTACCAGCATGCGGTGGCCTATGCCCGCGAGCGGGTGCAGAGTCGCCCCGTCGATGGCTCGATGACGAAGAGCGCGCCGATCATCCACCACCCCGACGTGCGCCGCATGCTGATGACCATGCGGGCGTACACCGAGGGCTGCCGCGCCATGGCCAGCGTGGCCGCAGCAGCCTACGACGCCGCCCACCACCACGAGGACGCCGAGGTGCGCAAACAGAACCAGGCCTTCTATGAATTCCTGGTGCCGCTGGTCAAGGGCTACAGCACCGAGATGAGCCTGGAGGTGACCAGCCTGGGCGTACAGGTGCACGGTGGCATGGGCTTCATCGAGGAGACCGGCGCCGCCCAGTACTACCGCGACGCCAAGATCCTGACCATCTACGAAGGCACGACCGCCATCCAGGCCAACGACCTGGTGGGCCGCAAGACGGCGCGTGACGGCGGCCAGGCTGCACGCGCCATCGCGGCGCAGGTGGAGAAGACCGAGGCCGAACTGCTGGCCAGCCCCAGCGACGACGCGAAAGCCGTGGCGCAGCGCCTGAAGGCCGCGCGCGAGGCCTACCTGGACGTGGTGGACTTCATCGCCGGCCAGGCCAAGGGCGACCCGAATGCGGTGTACGCGGGCAGCGTGCCCTACCTGATGCTGGCCGGCAACCTGGTGGCTGGCTGGCAACTGGGCCGCTCGCTGCTGGTGGCGCTGACGCCCGAGGCCCAGGAGCAGGACGCGGCCTTCATGCAGGCCAAGGTGGCCACGGCGCGCTTCTACGCCGAACACATCCTGGTGAAGGCCGGTGCCACGCGCGACGCCATCGTCGGCGGTGCGTCCAGCGTCACGGCCCTGCCGCTCGAAGCCTTCTGAGGCCGCCGCCGGCCATGCCCACCTGTCGCCCATCGGACGGCAGGCGCGGCAGCCGGCCCCTATAACTTCGCCCGAACCATCGATTCACACGAGAGGAGACTTTCCCATGTCCAGACTGCCTGGCGCACTCGCCCACCTGCCGCTGCCCATCATCGGCTCGCCCCTGTTCATCATCAGCAACCCCAAGCTGGTGATCGCCCAATGCAAGGCCGGCGTCGTCGGCTCGATGCCTGCGCTCAATGCGCGGCCCGCGGCGCAGCTGGACGAATGGCTGGCCGAGATCACCGAGGAACTGGCGGCCTACAACAAGGCCAACCCCGACAAGCCGGCCGCGCCCTTCGCCATCAACCAGATCGTCCACAAGAGCAACGACCGGCTCGAGCACGACATGGAGCTGGTGGTGAAGTACAAGGTGCCGATCATCATCACGTCCCTCGGCGCGCGCACCGACGTCAACGAGGCCGTGCACAGCTATGGCGGCGTGACGCTGCACGACGTGATCAACAACACCTTCGCCAAGAAAGCCATCGAGAAGGGCGCCGACGGCCTGATCGCCGTTGCGGCCGGTGCCGGTGGCCATGCGGGTGTGAAGAGCCCCTTCGCGCTGATCCAGGAGATCCGCGAGTGGTTCGATGGCCCCGTCGCGCTGTCGGGCTCCATCGCCACCGGCGGTGCCGTGCTGGCCGCGCAGGCCATGGGCGCCGACTTCGCCTACATCGGCAGCGCCTTCATCGCCACCGACGAAGCCCGCGCGAGCGACGCCTACAAGCAGGCCATCGTCGACAGCAACTCGGACGACATCGTCTACTCCAGCCTGTTCACCGGCGTGCATGGAAACTACCTGGCGCCCAGCATCGTGGCGGCAGGCATGGACCCGGCCAACCTGCCCGAGGGCGACGTCAAGACCATGAACTTCGCGTCGGGCGAGGGCAGCAAGGCCAAGGCCTGGAAGGACATCTGGGGCTCCGGCCAGGGCATCGGCGCCATCAAGAAGGTGCAGCCCACGGCCGACTTCGTCGCCACGCTGCGGCGCGAGTACGAAGAAGCCCGCCGTCGCCTGGCACTTTGAACCCTGCCGCCGGCGGCCGCGCGCCGCCGCCTCGCTGGCCCCTGATCGACGCACTCAAGGCACTGGCCTGCCTGCTGATCGTGGCCCATCACTTCAGCCGCTACGGGCCCTTGCCCGTGGCGGCTTGGCCGTTGGCGCCGACGCTGTTCGAGGTCCTGGGGCGCGAGGGCCGGCTGGCGGTCCAGGTCTTCCTGGTGCTGGGTGGCTTCCTGACGGCGGCCAGCCTGGCACCCGAGGGTGAGTTGCGTGCGGGGCATCCCTGCCTGCGACTTGTCCAGCGCTACGTGCGGCTGGCTTCGCCCTATCTGGCGGCCCTGGTGGCCTGCGTGCTCGTGGAAGCCCTCGTGCGTCCGGCGCTGCCGGGCGACGACGTGCCGGGCCAGCCGTCGTTCGTCCAGATGGTGGCCCATGCGCTGCTGCTGCAGGACCTGCTGAACCAGCCCGCGCTGTCCACTGGCGTGTGGTACGTGGCGGTCGACTTCCAGCTGTACGGCCTGGCGCTCCTGCTGTTCTGGGTGGCGGCACTGTGGCGGCGGCAGGGCCGGCTCGACGCCTCGGTGGCCCGGGCGCTGGCGGTGCTCATGGTGACGGGGCTGACGTCCGCCTCTTTGGTGGTCTTCAACCGGCACAGCGCGCTGGACGACACGGGCATCTATTTCTTCGGCAGCTATGGCCTGGGCATGCTGGCCTTCTGGGCAGGACGGCTGCGGGCGCCCCGATCCCGCATCGCTGCCGGGTTGGCGCTGGCTCTGCTGGGCGGCGTCGCCCTGTGGATCGACTGGCGCAGCCGCATCGCGCTGGCGCTGGTCGCCACCTTGCTGCTCATGCTGGCGCAGCCGCGGGGATGGCTGGCGCTGTCGGTGTGGGCGCCGCTGGGGCGGCTGGGGACCTGGGCGTACGCGCTGTTCCTCATCCACTTTCCCGTGTTGCTGCTCGTCAGCGCCTCGGCGCAGACGGGCCTGGCGCCCCTGACGCCGTGGCAGGCCCTCGCCGCCCTGGTTGCGGCCTTCGTGCTTTCGGTGGGCGCGGCCCGCATGCTGCACGAGCGGGTGGAGTTGCGTGCCATGTCGTGGCGCGCGCCGGCCGTCTGGGGGACCGGCTTGCTGCTCAGCGGCCTGGCCGTCGGCCTTTGAGGCTCAGATCAGGTTGCGCATCGCCTGCGCGGCCTCGCGCAGCACGGGGAGCACGCGGGCCACGGCGGTCTCGGTGCTCTCCTGGCCCATGGGCATCGTGATGTTCAGGGCGCCATGCACGTCGCCGCGCCGGTCGCGCAGCGGCACGGCGATGCCGCGTGAATTCAGGTCCAGCTGCTGTTCGGACAGCGCCCAGTCCTGGGCCTTGACGCGGGCCATCTCGCGCCGCAGGTCGGCGGGGTCGGCCAGCGTGAAGGAGGTGAAGACCTGCAGCTTGCGTGCGGCCCACCAGGCCGCCGAAGCGGCCTCGGGCAACAGGGCCAGCATGAGCAGCCCGGCCGCCGTCACCTGCGCGGGCACCCGTGCGCCCAGCACGTAGCCGGTGCTCATCTGCCGCTGCGGACCGTTGCGGGCGATGTAGACCACATCGTCGCCGTCCAGCACGCTGAGGTAGGCCGTCTCGTGCGTGCCGACGGCCACGCGCTGCAGGAAGGGCTGTGCAATGCGCGGCAGCCGCGCCGAATCGAGGTACGACTGGCCGAGCCGCAACACGCGCGGTGTGAGCCAGAACAGCTTGCCGTCGCTGGCCACATAGCCCATGTGCTGCAGCGTCAGCAGGTAGCGCCGCGCTGCCGTGCGCGTGAGGCCGGTGCGCTGGCCGGCCTCGCTGGCCGTCATGCGGGGATGGGCGTCGTCGAAGGCCTCAATGATGCCGACGCCGCGCTCCAGGCCGGCGATCCAGTCGCGCCGGTCCAGGCCGGCGGGCGCCTGACCGTCCTGTGCATTCCCTGCGGGGGAGGACGGAGAATCGGGGCTTTCGTCCTCGTGCGATGGCTCGGAGACGGGGGTGGAGGCAAGGCGGCGAGAGACCACGTACAAACCCTTAAGACGTTCGTTGATCGTTCAGTGCTGGGCGATTATCGAACGCCGCGATCCGCCCCCGACTGACGGCCCCGCACCCTGCTGTCTACAGTCCGGGCCGTTGTTCTTGCGGCCTCGACACCGATCCGATTCGCGCATCCGATTCCTGGAGTGAACGACCCGATGGCTTCCATCACTGGCAAGACCGACCTCTACCTCATCCCTGGCGATCCCGTCACCAATGTGCGCCTGCCGCGCATGTTCAACGCCGTCTTCGAGCGCTGCGGCATCGACGCCGTGATGGTGCCGGTGCAGGTGCGCGCCCGCGACTTTGCCGTGTGGCTCAAGGCCAGCTTCCTCGGCCACAACGTCCGGGGCATGCTGATCGCACCGCCTCACAAGCCGCTGGCGGTGGACCTGCTCGACGGCTGCGGCCTGTTCGCGCGCGTGGCGGGCTCGGTCAACATCGTGCGCCGCACGAAAAGCGGAGAGCTCGAAGGCGACCTGTTCGATGGCGAAGGCATCGTCGGTGCGCTGGACTGGTTCGGCATTCCTTTCCGCGGGCAGCGGGTGCTGATCCTGGGCGCGGGCGTGAGCGCTGCCGCCATCGGCGTGTCGCTGGCTGAAGGCGGCGGCGACGACGGCGCGCGCCACATCGCCTTCTATGACCCGGCCGCGGGCAAGGCCGCGGGCACCGCAGCCCGCATCGATGCCGCCTTCGACGCCGAGGTAGTGGCCGCGCCCTCGGCCGATCCGTCGGGCTACGACCTGGTCATCAATGCCACCCAGGTCGGCCTGAAGGGCGAAGAAGCGCTGCCCTGCGACGTCACCCGAATGGCGCCGCACGCGGCCGTGTTCGACATCCTGCTGCGCGGCCAGCCCACGCCGCTGGTGCGCGCCGCGCGTGCGCGCGGCCTCCAGGCCCAGCCCGGCTTCGAGATGCTGATCCAGCAGATGGCGCATTACTTCGATTACTTCGACCTGCCGCAGGCCGCGGCCCTCGTGCGCGAGGACGCCGGCTTTCTGCGGCAGATCATCTATCCGGCCGAACTTCAGGCCGAGATCGCCCAGGCGCCACGGGGCCGCCAGGGCTGATCGCTTTTCGCGTTCTTCCGCCCCCCATCACTGCTTCCATGATCTCCGGCAAGACCACCCTCATCGCCCACATCGGCTACCCCACCGAGAGCTTCAAGGCTCCGATGATCTACAACCCCTGGTTCGACAAGAAGGGCATCGACGCGGTGGTGGTGCCGATGGGCGTGAAGCCCGAAGACTACGTGGCCTTCCTGCCGCTGCTGTTCAGGATGAGCAACATCCGCGGCGCGCTGGTCACCATGCCGCACAAGGTGACCACCATGTCGCTGGTGCACGAGACCACGCCCACGGCCCGCATCGCCGGTGCCTGCAACGCCGTGCTGCTGCGCGATGACGGCACCCTGCTCGGCGACCAGTTCGATGGCGCCGGCTTCGTGCGCGGCGTGGAGCGCAAGGGGCGCAGCTTCCGTGGCGCGCGCGTGCTCGTCTCCGGCGCGGGTGGCGTGGGCTGCGCCATTGCGGCGTCCATCGCGGCGGCGGGCGCGGCGCACCTCTCGCTGTTCGACCTGAACACGGCGTCCGTCGAAGGCTTGGCCGAGCGCCTGCGCGCCCACTATCCGCAGTTGACGGTGAGCACGGGCTCCAACGACCCGGCTGGCTACGACGTGGTCGTGAACGCCACGCCGCTGGGCATGAAGGAAAGCGATCCGCTGCCCTTCGACGTGGAGCGTATCGCACCGACCACCTTCGTCGGCGAGGTGGTGATGAAGACCGAGTACACGCCGCTCCTGAAAGCCGCCATGGCGCGCGGCTGCCAGGTGCAGGTGGGCACGGACATGCTGTTCGAGATGATTCCTGCGTACCTGGAGTTCTTCGGCTTCGGCACCGCGACCGCGGACGAATTGCGTGAGAGTGCGACGCTGAAGTACTGAGCGCTCGAGCGTCGCTCGGCCATCCGCCAGGGATGGCGTAGGCACCGGGTCCGCCAGGGCCCGCATCGATGCCGTTGGCCTGTGAAGGTCGGCGGCATTTTTTTCGCCAGGCGCAGGGGATGTGTCCGGTTTCCACGCGCGCATCCATGCCCTCTTACGCTGCGGCAACCTTCCTTCACATCGCCTGAGGCGCTTCGCCACATCGGCGCGTAAAGCCTGGTGGACTACTTCACGAAGTCTCTTCATTACTGGGGCCGCGGCGCCGAATCCTTGCGCATCTCGGCTTAAATCGAAGCGAGCACCCGAAAGCGAGGTGCATGATTTCGATGGCAGGGAGGATCTCGTGAATACATCCATGATGGCGGCGCCGCGCATGTCCCGGCGCGAGGTGGCAGCGTGCGCCACGCACAACCTTACAGCGCCCCGCTGAGCATTGTGCGATGGCCGTTTCCCGCAAGGCGCTCTTCGGCAGGCTGAACACGACGCTGTTCCGCGCCAT
The DNA here is from genome assembly GCF_056314265.1 of Pseudacidovorax sp. DMC4. NCBI lineage: Bacteria > Pseudomonadati > Pseudomonadota > Betaproteobacteria > Burkholderiales > Comamonadaceae > Pseudacidovorax > Pseudacidovorax sp. DMC4. The sequence goes on from NZ_JBQUYR010000003.1 coordinate 141,481, forward strand.
CGAATCCGGCGCAGCCTTTGCCAGGCTGCGCGGCAATCCCTACGTCGAACTCACGCACTGGCTGCATCAGCTCTGGCAGGCCGGTGACAGCGACCTGCACCGCATCGTCCGCCACTTCGATCTCCGGCCCGAAGACATCGAGGCGGGCCTGGCGGCGTCGCTGGCCGAGTTGCCCGCTGGTGCCAGCTCGCTCTCCGACATCTCTCGCCATGTCAGCGATGCGGTGGAGTGGGCTTGGGTGATTTCCAGCATTGAGTACGGCGGCCAGTGCGTGCGAGGTGCGTGGCTGCTGCTGGCGCTCCTGCAATCGGCCGACCGGCGTGCGCCACTGCTGCGCATCGTCCCGGCCTTCGCCCGCATCGATGTCGATCGGCTGTCGCAGGCCTGGGCCCGGGTCGTCGAGGGCTCGCCCGAAGGGCGTGAAGGTCCTCAAGACGGCGCGAGCGCAGTCGCTGGCAATGCCGCAGCAGCACCCGGTCTGGGTGCTGGCCCCCTCAGCAGAAACGATGCCTCGGGCCTGGAGCGCTACTGCACCGACCTCACGGCAAAGGCCAGGGCCGGGCAGGTCGATCCGGTGGTCGGACGTCAGCTGGAGGTTCGCGGGCTCATCGACATCCTGCTGCGTCGCCGGCAGAACAATCCCTTGCTCACCGGCGAAGCGGGCGTGGGCAAGACCGCCGTCGTCGAAGGCCTCGCCTTGGCCGTCGCTGCCGGCGAGGTGCCGCCGGCACTGCGCGAGCATCGGCTGCTGAGCGTCGATGTCGGGGCCATGCTTGCGGGTGCGGGTGTCCGGGGCGAGTTCGAGAGCCGGCTCAAAGGACTGCTCGAAGATGCCACCAAGGCCGTGCCGCCGGTCATCCTCTTCATCGACGAAGTCCACACGCTGGTCGGTGCGGGTGGGCAGGCAGGCACGGGCGACGCCGCCAACCTGCTCAAGCCGGCACTGGCCAGAGGCGCATTGCGCAGCATCGGCGCGACCACCTGGGCGGAATACAAGCGGCACATCGAGAAGGATCCGGCACTCACGCGGCGCTTCCAGGTGCTGCAGATCGCCGAGCCCGAGGAGGCCGCCGCCATCGACATGGTCCGCGGCCTCGCGGACGCCTTTGCCCGCCACCACGGCGTGGTGATCCTGGACGAAGCCATCCGTGCGGCAGTCACGCTGTCGCGCCGCTATCTGCCGGCCCGCCAGTTGCCCGACAAGGCGATCAGCCTGCTGGACACGGCCTGCGCACGGGTGGGTCTGTCCATGCACGCACCGCCTGCCGGCGTGGAGCGGCTGCGCCACCGGGTGGCGTCGCTCGAGGTCGAGGTCGACCTGCTGCAGAAGCAGATCCGGCTCGGGTTGAGCGGCGGTTCCGCCGAGGTGTCCCTGCAGGCAGTCCGTACCACGCTCTCGCAGGCCCGCGACGAGCTGGCCGGGCAGCTCCAGGGCTGGGAAGCGCAGGTGGCGCTGGTGCAGCGCATCAGTGCCTTGCGGCAGGACCTTCTGCGCGATGGCGTCGACGCAGCGGATGGCGCGGCATCACCAGTGTCGGCGGAGCTCGCGGCGTTGGACCAACAAGTCCGCGAGCGGCCAGGTCTGGCGCTGGCCCAGGTCGACGAGTCCGTCGTGGCCCAGGTGCTCGCGGATTGGACGGGCATTCCCGTCGGGCGCATGGTCAGCGACGACGCGAAGGCGGTCTTCCAGCTCAAGGCGCTGCTTGCTGCAAGGGTCATCGGCCAAGACTCAGCGCTGCAGACCATCGCCGACCGGGTGCAGGCCGCCAAGGCACGGCTCACCGACCCCGACAAGCCGGTGGGCGTGTTCCTGCTCGTGGGACCCTCCGGCGTGGGCAAGACCGAGACGGCACTCGCGTTGGCGGACGCCATGTATGGCGGCGTACAGAACATGGTCACCATCAACATGAGCGAGTTTCAGGAGGCGCACACCGTGTCCTCGCTCAAGGGAGCGCCGCCCGGCTATGTGGGCTATGGCGAAGGCGGGGTGTTGACCGAGGCGGTCCGCCGCCGCCCGTACAGCGTGGTGCTGCTCGACGAGATCGAGAAGGCCCACCCGGATGTGCACGAGCTCTTCTTCCAGGTGTTCGACAAGGGCTGGATGGAGGACGGCGAGGGTCGTCGCATCGACTTCAGGAACTGCATCATCCTGCTGACCAGCAATGTCGGCGCGGAGGCGCTGATGGACGCCGCCGACGTGGCGTCCGGCGCCGGGGACGCGCCATTGAGCGCCGAGGTCGCGATGCCGGCCCTGAGACGTGTGTTTCCAGCCGCCTTCCTGGGGCGTGTGACCGTCGTCCCCTACCGGCCCCTGCAAGCGCGCGACCTGTCGACCATCGTCGACCTTCAACTGGGCCGGGTGGCCCGGCGTCTCCAGGAACAGCACGGCATCCGAATGCAGGCGAGCGCGCGGTTGGCCGCTTATCTGCGCGAGGTGGGCGGCAACCATGAAGCGGGTGTCCGCCGCCTGATCACCGCCATCGAGCAGGAACTGCTGCCCGAACTCGCTCGCTGCTGGCTCACTGCCCTGGAGCAGGGCCGGCCGCTGGTGGTGATCGACGCCGACATATCCACGTCCGAGCCGCGCGATCCTCGCGCCGCCACGCCGCAGATCCGCATCCGCTGCGCCGCGAGCACGCTGGAGGTGCCGGCGTGAGCGTGCGTGCGGGCTGCCACCCTGGGATCCGCACTGCCGGCACAGCCAGGCCCGGACCGCAAAGCCTCTCGCCGGAGCGCGTGCTCCGTTCCTGAGTCGTCAGCCTTCTTCATCAACCAGCAGGGAGCCTATGAGCAACAGCAGTCAGAAGTTCATTGCGCGCAATCGCGCGCCGCGTGTGCAGATCGAGTACGACGTCGAGATCTACGGGTCGGAAAAGAAGATCGAGCTGCCCTTCGTCATGGGAGTGCTGGCCGATCTGTCGGGCAAGCCCGCGCAGCCGCTTCCGCCCGTGGGCGAGCGCAAGTTCCTGGACGTGGACATCGACAACTTCGACGAGCGCATGAAGGCGATCCAGCCGCGCGTTGCCTTCGCCGTGCCGAACACGCTCACGGGCGAAGGCCAGCTGATGGTCGACATCACGTTCGAAAGCATCGAGGACTTCTCGCCCGCAGCCGTCGCGCGCAAGGTCGAGCCGCTGCGGCAGCTGCTGGAGGCCCGGACGCAGCTGTCCAACCTGCAGACCTACATGGACGGGAAGGCTGGCGCCGAAAGCCTGATCAACCAGCTGATGCAGGACCCGGCATTGCTGAAGGCCTTGAGCGCGGCACCCAGGCAGATCGATGCCGAGCCGGCCACGACGGACCGCTGAAGGGCGGCACCTCCACCATCCAGGAAAGACAAGCTCATGAGTACCGACACCATCGAGTCCGCAGAGTCCAGTGTGCTGCTGGCCGACCCCGGTGAATTCGCCGCCCTGCTGGACCGCGAATTCAAGCCCAAGACCGACGAGGCGCGCAGTGCGGTCGAGGCGGCCGTCCGCACCCTGGCCGAGCAGGCGCTGATCAACGCGGTCACGATCTCCGACGACGCCTACGGCAGCATCGAGGCCGTGATCGCCGAGATCGACCGCAAGCTGTCCGAACAGATCAACCTGGTCCTGCACAAGGATGAGTTCCAGAAGCTCGAGTCGGCCTGGCGCGGCATTCATCACCTCGTGTCGAACACCGAGACGGACGAGAAGCTGAAGATCCGCTTCCTCGACATCTCCAAGGACGACGTGCGGCGCACGCTGCGTCGCCACAAGGGCGTGGCCTGGGACCAGAGTCCCATCTTCAAGCGCGTGTACGAGGAGGAATATGGCCAGCTCGGTGGCGAGCCCTACGGCTGCCTGGTGGCCGACTACTACTTCGACCACACGCCGCCGGACGTCGAACTGCTGAACGCGATGGCGAAGGTGTCGGCCGCCGCGCACACGCCCTTCATCGCGGGCGCTGCGCCGTCCCTGCTGGGCATGGAGTCGTGGCAGGAACTGGCCAACCCGCGGGATCTGGCGAAGATCACCTCCAACCTCGAACACGCGCCGTGGAACTCGCTGCGCGACACCGAGGACTCGCGCTACGTGGGCCTGGCCATGCCGCGCTTCCTGGCACGACTGCCCTATGGGGCCAAGACCAACCCCGTCGACGAGTTCGATTTCGAGGAAGAGACCGACGGCGCGGACCACAGGAACTACGTCTGGAGCAACGCGGCCTACGCCATGGCGGTCAACGTCAACCGCAGCTTCAAGCTCTATGGCTGGTGCACGATGATCCGCGGGGTGGAGTCGGGCGGGACGGTCGAGAACCTGCCCTGCCATACCTTTCCCACCGACGACGGCGGCTTTGATATGAAGTGCCCGACGGAGATCGCCATCTCCGATCGCCGCGAAGCCGAGCTGGCCAAGGCCGGCCTGATCCCTCTGGTGCACCGCAAGAACACCGACCACGCGGCCTTCATCGGCGCGCAGTCGCTGCAGCGGCCGCAGGAGTACTACGACGCCGACGCCACGGCCAATGCCAATCTGTCGGCGCGGCTTCCCTACCTGTTTGCGACCACCCGGTTTGCGCACTACCTCAAGTGCATCGTCCGCGACAAGATCGGCACGTTCAAGGAGCGCGACGACATGCAGCGCTGGCTGAACGGCTGGATCATGAATTACGTGGATGCGGACCCGTCCAACTCCTCCCAGGAGACGAAGGCCCGCCGTCCGCTGGCTGCCGCCGAGGTGGTGGTGGACGAGATCGAGGGCAATCCCGGCTACTACAACGCCAAGTTCTTCCTGCGCCCGCACTTCCAGCTCGAAGGCCTGACCGTGTCGCTGCGGTTGGTCGCCAAGTTGCCGTCGCTGCGCGAGGCGGCCTGAGTCACGCTGTCACACCTCTGTTCATTGACCAAAACAAGGGCGACCCGCCCAGGGAGTAAACCATGTCTCAAGATATCTTTCTGAAGATCAACGGCATCGAAGGCGAGGCGCTCGACGCCGACCACAAGAACGAGATCGAAGTGCTCAGCTTCGACTGGAAGGTGTTCCAGGAGTCCACCATGCACTCGGGCTCTGGTGGTGGTGCCGGCAAGGCCACGGTGGAGGACCTCGAGTTCATCCATTTCGTCGACCGCTCGAGTCCCAATCTGATGAAGTACTGCCTGACCGGCAAGCATGTGCCGGAGGCCAAGCTGGTGGTGCGCAAGGCGGGCGGCAGCCCTCTCGAATATCTCAAGTTCACCTTCACGGACGTCATCATCACCAGCGTGCAGCCGCACGGCTCCAATGACGACGAGCTGCGGGTCCGCGAACGGGTGCGGCTGTCTTTCACCAAGGTGAAGCAGGAGTACGCCGTGCAGAACGCCCAGGGTGGCAGCGGCGGCGCGGTGACCGCCGGCTACGACATCAAGGCCAACAAGGAGATGTGACCCGCGCACGGGGCACCCGGGTCGGCAACGGCTCGGGGATGCCCGTGCGTGTCTCCGCCAAGTGCCGGAGGGGCCGTCTGGTCCTTCCGCTGTCGTGGTTTCGCCTTGCAGATCGAACATGGGTATTCACTTGCTCGCCATCCACGTGCGCGCAGCGCTGTCGCTGCCGGTCAGAACATGCCTGTCTTGCGTCCGATCGGCGCTGATCAGCGGGGTCGCAGGCATGGTGGGGGTGCTGGCCCCATTCAGCCCCGCCCAGGCCCAGTTTGCCTATCCGCGCGAGCAGACGCGGCTGGAGATCAGGGTCTCGGCGGCCGAGGACGTCAACCCCGATGAAAAAGGCCGTGCCGCGCCCATCATGGTCCGCCTCTACGAACTCAAGGGTGACGCGGTCTTCCTGGCCGCGGACTACTTTTCGCTGCAGAACAGCGACAAGGCCGTGCTCGCCGACGACCTGCTCGTGCGGGACGAACTGGTCCTGAAGCCTGGCGAGACCCGCGTCCTGCGGCGACGCTCCCATCCGGACGTGAATGCCATCGGCGTGGTCGCGGGCTACAAGGACCTGGTGAATTCGGACTGGCGGGCGGTCCAGAAGATCGAGCCCGCGCCCGAGGCGGCCTGGTACCGGGCCGTGCTGCCTTCCAACAAGGCCAGCCTCGACATCCGTATCGGATCACGTGGCGTGCGTGTGCTCCAACGTGAATGAGCGCGCCGAAGACATGTCAGGGATGAGCAGATGAGTTGGTACAACAAGGTGGCATGGAGCGAAGGGCTGTTCCTGCGCCCCCAGCTTTTCCAGCAGCAGGAGCGTTACCTCGAGTACGTGGCGCACCGTCGCGCCGCGACCCTGAACGCCTTCTTCTGGGGCTTCAGCCGCTACACCATCGACCCGGAATCGCTGGCGCTCGGCAAGGTGGTGCTGGCGGCAGCGGCGGGCGTCTTTGCGGACGGCACTCCCTTCGAGGCGCCTGCCCAGGCACCCCTGCCGCCACCGCTCACCATCCGTCCAGAGCATCTGGAGCAGGTCATCCATCTGGGTGTGCCCATCCGCACGCCCAACGGCGAGGAGACCACCTTCGAGGACTCCGCGGACGCGGCAGGCTCGCTGGCGCGCTTCTCCGTCTTCGAGACCGAGCTGCGCGATGCCAACTCCTTCGGCCAGGGGCCGAAGGCCGTGCAGCTGTCGCATCTGCGCCTGCGGCTGCTGCCGGAGCGCGAACTGACCGAGGGGTGGATCGGCCTTCCACTCGCGCGGGTCACGCTGATCCGCTCCGACGGCAGCATCGTCCTGGACGAGAACCTGATCCCGCCCGTCACCGGCTATGGCGCGAGCGCGTTGCTGTCGGACTGGATCACCCATCTGCATGGCCTGTGCCGGCTGCGCGCGCAGTCGCTGGCGGCGCGGCTGACGGCCAGCGACGGCAAGTCGTCCGAAGCGGCCGAGGTGTCCGATTTCCTGCTGCTCCAGATCTTGAACCGCTATGAGCCGCTCCTGGAGCACTGGACGCGGGTGCGGGAGACCTCGCCCGAACAGGTCTATGCCGCGCTGAAGATGATGAGCGGCGAGCTGTCGACGTACATCCGGACGGGCTCGCGACGCCCGCCGCCACACCCGGCCTACCAGCACCTGGATCCCTACCTGTCGCTGCGAAACCTGGTGCTGGACATCCAGGCCCAGTTGAACGACGTCCTGGTGCGCAGTGCCCAGAGCATCCGTCTGGAGGAGCGGCCGCATGGGGTCCGCGTGGCCAGCGTCGATCCCACCCAACTGCAGGACTTCACGGCCCTGGTGTTCGCCGTGTCGGCGCAGATGCCTGCCGACCAGCTGATGGCGCAGTTTGCCGCCCGCTGCAAGGTGGGGCCGAGCGATCGGCTGACGGAGTTGCTGCGCTCGCATCTGCCGGGGATCGCACTGCAGTCGCTGCCGGTGGCGCCGCGCCAGATTCCGTTCAACGCGGGCTTCGTCTATTTCCAGCTCGACAGCCGGGGGCCACTCTGGGAGCACCTGCTCAAGTTCGGCGGGCTTGCCCTTCACCTTGCGGGCGACTTTCCGGGCCTGAGGCTCGAACTGTGGGGAGTGCGAGAGCGGTGAGCCTTGCCTTCCTGCCCTGTCCCGTCTCTGCGCCCAGGGTCCCCGTCGGCCTGGGTGGTGGAGGCCGCGCATGACCACACCCATCACGGCCATGGCCAAGGAGCACGCGGTGCTGTCCGCAGGCGGTGGCGGGATCACCGTCGTCGGCGCCGACATGACCGCGGGCTCGTTCATGGGGGTGGCGTGGACCGGTGTGCGCTTCGTCGACTGCGTGTTTGGCGGCCGTGGCAACGTCGCCTTGGCGGCCATGAGCGATTGCAGCTTCCTGACCTGCCGCTTCCTCAGTGCAGACCACGACTTCGGCGTGATGCAGGGAGTCCGGTTCCGCCAATGCGCCAGCCAGGGCCGCACCATCGTCTGTGGGCGCGATGGCAGCACGGCGGTCGTGTTCGAGCAATGCAGTTTTGCCGGAGGCGGCTCGGCGCCGCAGGATTTCCGGGGCATCGGCTGCACCGGCGAAGTCACCTTCCGCAACTGCATCGGGTCTGGCGAGGTGCTGGTGGCGGGAACGGCACTCACGATGGAAGGCTGCCGCTTCTCCGACATGAGCTTCGCGATCGGGCGGCGTGCCGACCGCGGCACCCCGTTGGCGGCCCGCGTGCTGATCGACGGATGCCAGGGCACGGGCCTCTGGCGGATGGTGGCGTGTCGTATGCAGACCAGCCACATCCAGAACAGCCGGTTCGACCGCATCGTCAACGACGGGTCCGAATGCGAGTCCTGAACGCCGGCTCCCTGGCCGCGAGCCACCGCCCCTTTCCCTTCTTCTCTACAGCCCTGTATGCGTGACGGCGAAATCACAGATCACGAGAGTCCCGAGGCATTGCCCAACGACATGCCCGTCGGCGTCGCCGAAGGCGATCCAAGCGCGGCCCACCTTCGCGTCGCGCCCGGCCCTGCGGCAGCGGAGCGGCTCGCTTGCGTCAAGGCGGCCACGAATCCGTTGCTGGAAGCCGCGCAGCCCCTGTTGCGTGCCCTGGCAGACATGGACACCGACCTCGACCCCACCGCTGTGGGCGTGCTGCGCGACCTCCTGGAGCGGGAGATCGCTGTCTTCCAGTCGCTGTGCAACGACGCGCAGATCCGCCACGAGCATGCCGTCGCCGCAAGCTATGCGCTGTGCACGGCCCTCGACGAAGCCGCCAGCAGTACGCAATGGGGCGGTGCCGAAGCCGGATCTGCGGGCGTGTGGGCCGCCCGGCCGCTGGCGGCGCAATTCCATGGCGACATCCGTGGTGGCGACAAGTTCTTCCTGCTGATCGGCCGGCTGGCCGCGAGCCCGCAGGACCACATCGACCTGCTGGAATTGATGTACCTGGTGCTGGGCCTGGGCTTCGAAGGTCGGTTCAGCACGGCTTCGAACGGGCGCCGGCAACTGGAGGCCATCCGCCACCGCCTTCAGGGCCAGATCACGGCGGTCCGTGGCGAGGTGCCGCAGGCGCTGTCGGCGCAGTGGCGGGGCGGTGCGCCGGGCCGGCTCGGCCTGTTGCGCAGCGTGCCGGTCTGGCTCACCGCCGCCGCGGCCTGCGCCGCCGCGCTGGGTCTTTTCGCCTGGTATCGCTATCAGCTGGACCAGTCCACGCTCGCTGTCGAGAAGAAGATCCGCGCCATCGCCTCCGGGGCGGCCGTCGGGGAAGCCGCCCCGCCGGCGCCGCAGGCCTCGCTGCGGCTGCGGGATCTGCTGGCGGGCGAGATTGCCAAGGGGCTCGTCAGTGTGAGGGAGGACCAGCAGCGCAGTGCAGTGAGTTTCAGCGGCGACGCCATGTTCATGCCGGGACGCGCCACCCTGGATGCGGCGATCCTTCCCGTGCTGAACAAGGTGGCTGACGAGATCGCGCGCGTCCCGGGCAGGGTGCAGGTCACCGGACACACGGACAGCGTGCCCATCCGCAGCCAGGAGTTCGCGAGCAACCAGGCACTCAGCGAGCGCCGGGCCGAGGCCGTGGCCGCCGTGCTGCGGCAGCGAGGCGTCCGGGGCGACCGGATCACCGTGCAGGGCAGGGGTGACACGCTGCCGCTCGCAGACAACCTCACGCCTGCGGGTCGGGCCAAGAACCGCCGGGTCGACATCGTGGTGGACGAGGCGTCGGCCGAAGGCGCGGCCGCGGCGGCCATGCCTGCGCAGGCGAATGGTGGCGGTGGGCGCGTTCCCGGCGCCGACAAGGCCGCCGCGCCGCGTGCGTCTTCCACTGCCGCAGGCATGCCCTGAGCGCCCCACGGAGGTCACCGATGCAAGCCCTCACCCAATTCCTGAAGTTCCTGTTCTCGCGGCAGATGCTGGCCTTCGTCACCGTGGTGGCGCTGGCCTGCGCTATCTGGTTCGTGGGCCCGCTGCTGTCGTTCGATGGTGCGCGGCCGCTCGCTTCCGCCGCTGCGCGCGTGACCGTCATCGTGATGCTGCTGGTGCTGCTCAGCCTGTGGCTGGTCGCATGGCCGCTGAGCCTTGTCGGCATCCCGGCCCTGTGCCTGGCAATCTGGCACCTGGGCCCTCTGCTCGCGGTGGGCCAGGTCGCGCCCCTCGCTTCGACGCAGGTGCGCGTCGTGATCGTGGCCATCATCCTGCTGGCCTACCTGCTCTATGGCGTCTACCGGCTCTGGCAGGCCATGCGCACGGACACGGAGTTCCTGCGCAAGGTGCTGGACTTCGGAAGCGGTGCCCGACGCGAGGCGGTCGCCGCGGAGGAGCTGAAGACAGTGTCCGAGATCGTCGCAAGAGCCCTTCGGCAGTTGCGGACCCTGCGTCTGCGTCGCGGATTCCTTCGCCGGATCTTCGAGGGGCGGCGGTATCTCTACGAACTGCCCTGGTACATGATCGTGGGCAGCGCCGGCGCGGGGAAGACCACCGTTTTGCTCAACTCCGGGCTCCAGTTCCCGGTCTCGCGGCAGATGGGCAATGCGTCCCGGGTCTCCGTGCTCGAGTCGGGCGCCGGCACCCTGAACTGCCAGTGGTGGTTTGCCAACGAGGCGGTGCTCATCGACACCGCCGGCCGCTACACGACCCAGGACAGCGACAAGGGCAAGGACACCGAGGAATGGGCCGGCTTCCTGGCATTGCTGCGCAAGCACCGGCCACGTGCGCCGATCAACGGGGCCATCGTCGCCCTCAGCGTCGCGGAGCTGCGCACGTTCACGCCGGACCAACGCGTGGACCATGCCGCCCTGATCCGTGATCGCCTGCTGGAACTGCGCAGGACGCTGGGCATCCGCTTTCCGGTCTACGTCCTGGTGACCAAGGCCGATCTGCTGCAGGGTTTCGAAGAGTATTTCCTCTCGCTCACCTCGGAGGGGCGTGCCCAGCCTTGGGGCTTTACCTTCCCTGTCGGGGCCGACAAGGTCGACGCCGCGCGGGTGTCGGGGGGCAACCGTCAGTCCGCCATGCGGCTGGCACTGGACGAGCAACTGGACCGTCTGCACGAGCGCCTGTCCGCTGGCTTGCGCGGCCGCCTGATCGAGGAATTCGACACCGGCCATCGCCGGCGTCTGTTCGCGCTGCCGCAGGAGTTCGATGCGCTGCGCGAGCCGCTCGTGCAGGTGCTGGAGGAGGTCTTCCTGGATTCCCGCTTCGACGACACGCAATCCCACGCCATGCTGCGCGGCGTGTACTTCACCAGCGGTGCGCAGGCCAGGACGCCACTGCCACCCCCTGCCGATACGGTGTTCGGCCGCCTCAGGCGGGCGCTGGCCGGCGCCGGGCGGCGTACGTCCATCGATGCCGGAATGGAAGCCGCCACGGGCCACTGGGGCTTCTTCCTGCACGACGTCTTCGCGCGGATCATCATCCCTGAGGCTCATCTCGTCCGCCCCAATCTGCGGTGGGAGCTGCGCTTCCGGCTGCTGCAACTGCTGGGGCATGCGCTGGTGCTGATCGTCCTGGCCTGGCTTGGAACCAGCATGGCGCTGAGCTTCCGGAACAACGGCCAGTACCTGAGCATCATGGCGCAGCGGGTGCAGGCCCTGGCCGCCCAGGGCCTGACCGCGGGGCGGACGGTGGACCCGGCCCAGGTGCCCGCGGTACTGGACGCCGCCCACGCGCTGCCGGCCTATGCGGGACTGGATCTCGACCATCCGCCACTCTCCTTCCAGTTCGGCCTCTACAGCGCACCACCGATCGTGGCGGCGGCGCGCCAGCTCTACGCGGGCCTCCAGGACGACCTGCTGCTTCCCGTGGTGATCGCCCGCATGGAGGATGAACTCTCCCGCAGCGTCCGGGAGCGGGACACCCGCTCCGCCTACGCCACGCTGCGTGCCTACAAGCTCCTCCATGATCCGGAGCGTTACATGCAGGGCGGCGCGCGGGATGTCCGCGAGTGGGTCATGAAGGACTGGGAGCGGCGCGACAGCGATGCCCTCTTCGGCGGGCGTGCCGCGATGGTGGGGCACGTGGACCGGCTGTTCTCCGGCGACCGGCTCGTGCAGTCCGGTGCTGTTCCCAAGGAAGTCCTCATCCGCGACGTCCAGGCCTTCCTCGACGGCAACACGTCGACCCAGCGGGTGTACGAGCGTGCGAAGTCGGCCATGACCACCGAGGCGCCCCAGGAGTTCAGCCTGATCCGCGCGGTTGGGCCGCAGGTCGGCACCGTCTTCTCGCGTGCCGACGGGCAACCGCTCGACCGGGGCGTGCCGGGACTGTTCACCTACGCGGGCTACCACACCGTGTTCAACAAGCGCCTGGGGGCGTTCGTGGATCGGGCACTGCAGGAGGATGCCTGGGTCATGGGCCGTGCCGACGCGGCTGCGACAGCGAAGGCGATGGGCACCGAGGCCGAGCGGATCAGGCAGAACGCCGTGCTCATCGAGGATGTCCGCCGGCAATACCTCAGCGAGTATGCCGAGCGCTGGACGGCCTTCCTCGACTCCATCCGCGTGGTGGGTGCGGGCGAAGGTGGCACCAGTCTTGGCTTCGACCTGGCCGTGCTGCGGCAGCTGTCGTCGCCGGACTCGCCGCTGGCCCGCCTGGCCCGCGCGGCGGCACGCGAGACAACCCTGTCTCGCGTGCTCGACGCCGAGCGGCAGCAGGACAAGAGCCTGCTGGACCGGGCCACCGAGCAGCTCGACCTCAAGACGCGCGAACTGGGCCGCAACCTGGGCATCCGTCCCGAGGAGCGCATGGAGCGCGAAGGGGTCGACGACCGGTTCGCCGCCCTGCGGGAGGTGGTCACCGGCCAAGCCGATGTGTCGGCTGGCGTCGCGCCGGCAGGTGCGGGCCGGCAGGGGCTGGACAGCGTGCTGGGCCTCATCAACGAGTTCTACACCGTCCTGGTGGTCGCAGACACCGCCATCACGGCCGGCAGCCTGCCCCCGACGAGCAACGACGTCGGCGCACGCATGAGACTGGAGGCCGGCAAGTTGCCGGCCCCCTTTCGCGAGGTGCTGAGCGCCCTGGCGCAGAGCGGTGCCGACAAGGTGAACCAGGGGGCCACCGAGATCCTCAGGAAGCAGGCTCAGCAGCAGTTCGACCGGATCATGGGCCTGATGGCGATGCAGGTGACCGAGCCCTGCCGCCGGGGTATCGAGGGACGCTATCCCTTCCTGGCATCCGGGCAGGATGCCTCCATCGAGGACGTGACGGCCGTCTTCGCTGCAGGCGGCGCCGCGGACGCCTTCTTCACCAAGTACCTGGCCGCCTTCGTCGACACGGGTGTGCGCCCCTGGCGATACAAGCCACCGTCGACCGGCAATGCACTCGTCGGGGCCGAGAACGTGGCCAATGGCGTGGCGCCCGCGCCGGCCTCCACGGGCCCGACGCTGGTCGGCGAACTGCTCAAGCTGCTGGAGCAGGGCGGGCCCCGGCTCGACACCTTCTACCGGGCCCAGCAGATCCGCGACCTCTACTTCCGCGAGGGCGACGGCCGGCGGCTGGCCTGGAAGGTCGACGTGCGGGTCGCCGAACTCGAGCCGAGCATCACGGCGCTGATGCTGGACATCGATGGCCAGGGCCAGCGCTACGTGCATGGCCCGGTCGAGCCGCTGCCGGTGAAATGGCCGGGGCCGCGCGGGGGCGCCTCGGCGGAGATCACGGCCCAGCCGAGGATCTCCGCCGCGGGCTCGACCCTGATGGCCCAGGGGCCGTGGGCGCTGCTGCGGCTGATGCAGAAGGGCCGGGTCGTCAACACCGCCACACCCGGCAGGGTGGCCGTGGAGTTCGTGCTCGATGGTCGCAAGGCGGTGCTCGATCTCGGCACCGGCAGCCAGCCGAATCCGCTCAACAGCGATCTGTTCAGCGGGTTCCACTGCCCCGGAGCGATGGGCTGAACATGTTGGCGCACCTCTTCAATGCCCGACCGGTGACGTCGCCGGCCATCTGGGGGCGCCTGCCGGCGCATGCCGACTTCGTGCGCCACGGTGTGCGCCACGGCGAGGCCGAAGGTTGGGAGGCATGGCTGAGGGGCGCACTCGGCCGAGCGTCCTCGCAGCACGAGCCGGATGCCGGCCGGGCCCTGCGTACCTCGATTCCCATCGCGTTCGTGCTGCCGCCGGGGCATGTGCCGTTTGCGCAGGGGCGGTTCGTGCTCGGCGTGATCCTGCCGTCGACCGACCGCGTGGGCAGGCGGCATCCTCTCGTGGTCTACCAGGTGGCGCGCCGGGTCTGGATCGAACGCCATTACGAGCGGCACGTTCATGAGCCCCGGAGCTGGCAGTTTGGGCTGGCGCGGCTTCTGGCCCAGCATGTCCAGGCGCGGGCCGACTGCGAGCTGCGGCAACTGGCGCAGCACGTCGACCGGCTGTGGTGCGAGTTGGGCGACGGTGGCTCCGGAGGCCCGGCAGGCAAGGCCGCGGATGCCCCGGCGGTCCGCGCGCCAGCGCATGGCTTCCACGACCCCGCGGCCGCGCTGCATGGGGTGCGGCACCTGCCATGGTCGGACTGGCCTCGGCGCCTGCAGGGCGTGCGCGGCCACTGCGCCTTCTGGCAGCAGGACGTGGCCGGGCGCTTCGTCAATGCCTCCGAGAACCTTGTATCGCTATGGGAGGGCCGGCATGGACGGCATGGTTGAGGCGCCACCGTTGCGGCTGCGGCTCACGCACAGCCATGGCAGGGCGGCCGATGCCCGCCTGGTCCTGGAGCCGGCCGGCATGGCCGTGGGACGGGTGCTGCAGTGTCTGGGTGAAGACGCGGCCGACCTTGGGTCGCAGGGCGATGGACAGCTCGCCTGGCAGGCCGCGGCGCAGCAGTGGCAACTGAGCCATGGGGGGGCGGGCCTGGCTTTCACCCTCAACGGCCGGCGCCTGGCGCTGGGCGAGACGGTGGCCTTGCGTGCGGGGGACGAGCTCGAGATCGGCCTGGTCCGTCTGGTGGTCGAGGGCGCCGGCATCGCAGGCGTGATGGAGGAGCGCGAACCGCGGGCGTGGCCCGCCGCCGGGCGCCAGGCAGAACCCGAGTTCGACCTGCGGGACCTCGCCGGGACGTCGGTCGCTGGCCCGATGGTCGTCGAGTCCGAACGCGCCACGGAGGACCCCTTCAGTGTCCTGGGTCTGGACGCCGTACGGTCGGCGGCGGTTGAGGACCCGTGGCTGGCGTTGCTCGGATTGGATCCCGGGCCAGTGGGCGCCGTGTCTGCGCCGCCGTCTGCGGCCCAGCCTTCGGCCCGGGCGGCGCAGCCGGGCGTGCCGCTGCTCGAGCAACTGCACGAGGAGTTCGTGCGGGCGGTGCGCGACCCCACCGGGCTCCCAAGGCCTTGGGATTGGCCGGAGACGTCGCCCGACCCGCGGGGGCAGGCGCCCTCGTTCGAGGCCCTGTGCGAGGAAGCCCGGTCCTTTGCCCTGCTGCGCGACATCCTTCAACCCCGGGAGGACATGGACAGGCTCATCGACCAGTTCCCCTCCCTGGGCGAGGGCGACCTGCTGGCCGTGGAGGGTGAACCGGACGTGCTGCGGCTCTTCGCGCCTGAGCTCGTGGCGGGCCTGTCCCCGGGGCTGCCCGCCCTGACCCGCCGGGAGCACCATGCCCTGGCCGCAGACAGTGCGGTACGACTGGGCCGCGCGATGAACGGCATCGGCGGCGGCGATGCGGTCCCTCCCAAGGGCGAGCGGCCATGACGGCGCAGGACATGCACCCCCCATCCGGCGAAGCACCCCAGGCCGGTGCCGCGCCCGCGCCGCAAGCGCGCGGCGAGCTCCGGGCCCCGCGGCTCGGGGCGGAGCCGCCCATGGCCGCGCCGCAGACCCGTGCGCACGAGCGCGGCGAGCGCGCCATGCACCCGGGTGTCCGCCTCACCCGGTTGCCGGCCGAGCGCACCTGGCGCGCCGATGGGCGGCTGATGCCCACGCTCTTCGACCGGCTGCGCGACGACGCGCCCGGGCGTGCTGCCGGCGCGGGCGCCGAGCCCGGCATCACGCCCGCCCAGTTGCGCGACATCGTGCAGCGCGACCTCGGCTACCTGCTCAATACCACCAATGTCGAAGACCTGATCGATCGCCGGCGCCATGAGGCCGCCGCGTCGTCCACCCTCAACTTCGGTGTGCCCGCATTGGCGGGAGGCTATGCGTCCGAGCGGCGCTGGGCCGACATCGAACGGATCATCCGCCGTGCGATCGCCGACTACGAACCGCGCCTGATCCCGCAGACCGTGCAGGTGCGGCCGCTGCTGACCGACGAGGCCCGGGACGCCTACAACGTGCTGCTGTTCGAGATCCACGCCATGATCGATTGCAAGCCCTTTCCGCTGGAGCTGACGGTGCGCAGCTCGCTCGATCTCGAGAACAGCCGGATCGCCGTGCGGCCGGCGGCCCCCGCCCTGGACACCCGGCACCCATGACGGCCACCTGCTGCGTGGCGTGAGGAACCATGGATCCCCAACTGCTCGATTACTACAACCGGGAACTGGTCTACATGCGGGAAACGGCGCGCGAATTCGCGGCGTCGCATCCCAGGATCGCAGGCCGGCTCGGCATGCTCGGCATCGAGGTGGCCGATCCCTATGTGGAGCGCCTGATCGAAGCCTTCTGCTTCATGTCGGCGCGCATGCAGATCAAGCTGGACGCGGAGTTCCCGCGCTTCACCCAGCGGCTGCTGGAGGTGCTCTACCCCAACTATCTGGCGCCCACGCCGTCGATGGCGGTCGCGCAGCTCCACCCCAACTACCAGGAGGGCGATCTTGCGCGTGGCTTCGTGGTGCCCCGGGGCACGGCCTTTCACGGACAGGTGCCGGCCGGTGAGGAGACGCCTTGCGAGTTCCGGTCCGGCCAGGATGTCACGCTCTGGCCGATCGAGATCGTGGATGCCCGGCTCACGGGCGCTCCACCGGATCTGCCCGGCCTGGAGCGGCACCTGCCGGCCCATGTGCAGGTGGCCGGTGCGCTCCGACTGCGCCTGAGGACGGCGGGCGATCTGCGCTTCCACGACCTGGCAGGCTTCGACAGCCTGCCGGTGTACCTGTGCGGCGACCCGTCGGTCGCATCGCATCTGTTCGAGCTGCTGCACACGTCGGCCGTCGCGTCGTTCACCGGGGCGCCGGGCCAGTTGCTGGTGCGGCCCCATGCGGTCACGTCCCAGGCCCTGGTCCACCATGGACTGGAGCCCGGACAGGGCCTGCTGCCGCTCGAATGGCGCAGCTTCCACGGCCACAACCTGCTGCACGAGTATTTCGCCTGTCCGGAGCGCTTCTACTTCTTCTCGCTGGCGGGGCTCGGGCCGGGCGTGAGGCAGGTGGCGCACAACGAGCTGGAGATCGTCGTGCTGCTGAGCCGGCCGCCCGGCGCGCTGGCGGCCGTGGTGGACAAGGGGCAGTTCGCGCTCTTCTGCACGCCGGTGGCCAACCTCTTCGAGCGCCGCACCGACCGGCTCGAGATGAATGCCGCCCAGCCCGAGTTCCATGTGGTGCCCGATCGCTCGCGGCCGCTCGATTTCGAGGTCTACGCCATCCGGTCCGTCGAAGGCCACCAGGCCCGCACCACGGCCGGTGTGGAGTTCCGGCCGCTCTACCAGAGCCTCAACGAGGACGAAGGCAACCTCGGCCGTTACTTCAGCGTCCGCCGCGAGGCGCGCACCGCGTCGGACACGGCGCGCCGCTACGGCACGCGCACCCCTTACGTCGGCACCGAAGTGTTCATCTCGCTCGTCGACCAGAACGAGGCGCCCTATCCCGAGGCCATCCGCTACCTGTCGCTGCGGGCGCTGCTCACCAACCGCGACCTGCCGGCACTCATGCCACGCAACGGCCGCGCGGATCTGCGCGTGGCTGATTCCATTCCGGTGGAGGCGGTGGGACTGATCCGTGCGCCGAGCCTGCCCAAGCCGCCGTTCGCGGAGCGTGAGCTCGCGTGGCGGCTGGTGCGGCAGCTCAACTTCAACCATCTGCCGCTGGCGGACATCGGCCATCGTCCGGGGGCGCAGGGCCTGCGGGACCTGCTGCGGCTGTTCGTGAACGGCGCGGACGAGTCGCAGCTGCGCCAGATCGACAGCCTGGTGGGCTCGCGCATCGAGCCGGTGACCCGCCGCCTGCCCGGCAGCGGTCCGCTGGTGTACGGGCGTGGCGTGCAGTGCACCCTGACCGTGGACGAGCAGGGCTTCTCGGGCGCCAGCCCCTACCTGTTCGGGCTGGTGCTGGAGCAGTACCTGGCGCGGCACGTCAGCATCAACGTCTTCACGCAGACCCGTCTGGAGTCGATGCAGCGCGGCCTGGTGGCACAGTGGCCGGTGCGCATGGGCGGCCGCGGCATCGTCTAGGCACATGGCTGAAGCGACCGACCAGGCGCCGGCAGCCGGCATGGGACAGCAACCCGCCGCGGCCCGTGCCCATGCCTTGCTGGAGGCCCTGAGCCGTCAGCCCTGGAAGTTCGGCTTCCTGCCGCTGCTTCGGCGCCTGGGTGCCCTGCATCCGGCGCTGCCCCGCATCGGCCATGCGCAACGGCCACAGCAGGAGCCGGTGCGGTTGGGCCAGCGCGCCTCGCTGGCCTTTGCGCCGCGCGAGATCGCCGAAGCCGTGCTGCCGGCACGTGCCACGGCGGCGCCCTATGCGAGCGCCCATCCGCGACGGGGCAACAACCCGGCGCTGCCCGCCGTGCGTGTCTTCGGCCTGGGCCTGCTGGGGCCCAACGGTCCGCTGCCCCTGCACTACACCGAGATCGTGCGCGAGCGCTGGGAGAACCTCGGCGACCCGACGCTGGCGGACTTCCTCGATCTGTTCCACCACCGTTACCTGAGCCTGGTCTACCGCGCCTGGGCCGAAGGGCAGTCGGCGGCCGGGCTCGACCGGCCGGACGACGAGCGCTTCAGCCGGTACGTGGCGTGGCTCACCGGGCATGAACTGGGGGAGATCCAGCACGGACCGTTGCCTGTGCATGCGCGGCTCTCGGCGGCCCCGCACCTGGCCGGCGGTACCCGCCACCCGGCGGGGCTGGCGGCGACCCTGGCCCATTTCTTCAAGGTGCATGTCGAGCTCCAGGAGTTCGTGATGCACTGGATCGACATCGAGAAGCCGGACTGCAGTCGGCTTGGCCAGGCCAACGAGGCCGCACTGCTGGGCCAGGGCGCCATCGCTGGCGAGAAAGTGCCCGACCGCCAGAACAAGTTCCGGCTGGTGATCGGCCCCCTGTCGTTGCAGCAGTACCTGCGCTTCACGCCGGGAGGGGCCGACCTGCCGGTGCTGATCGAGTGGGTGCGCGGCTTCGTCGGCTTCGAGTTCGCCTGGGAGGTCGAGTTGCGCGTCCTGCGCGACAGCGCGCCGCCCGCCCGGCTGGAAGAAGGCGAGCGCCTGGGCTGGACGACCTGGCTGGGCCTTGCCGGCATGCCCGCGCCGTCCACCGGCGCGGCGGGTCCCGACCATGACGCATCCCCGCCGCGGGGCCGGCCGCGCGTGGCATCCCGTGCCGGGCCCGAGAAGGACTACGCCGTGGGAATGATCTTCGAGCCCGAACGCTACCTCCCGGCCTGACCGACGCCGCCTCATTTCTACGTTCTTCCGTTTCCTTCCCATGACCCTCGCCGTCCCCCACTCCGCGCCGCTGGCCGGGGCTCGCCATGTCCTCGGCGCCTCGGCCGACTGGTTGCTGCCCGTCAGCGACATCGAACCCTGCGGTCCCAATCTGGAGTACGACCCGGAGTACGCGATGCTCTGGACGCGCCTGCAGCCGCGGGGCGAGGCGCAATACGGCAGCTTCGTCGACACGCCCGAAGGCCCCAACTGGGCCGAGGTCGAGCGCGATTGCCGCCGGCTGCTGCTGCGCACCAAGGACCTGCACCTGATCATCTGCCTCACCCGCGCGCGCACCCGCCTGGGCCAGGCGGCGGGGCTGCTGCAGGGCCTGGACATGCTGGTGCAGTCACTGCGTGCCTGGCCCGACACGATCCATCCGCAGCCGGTCATCGACGGCGAGGCCGAGCCGGCGGTTCGCGCCAATGCGCTGGCGGCACTGGCCGATCCGGAGGGCCTGGTGGGCGACGTGCGCGAGATCGCGCTCGACACCGGGGCCGGCGTGCGCCTGACCGTGCGCGATGTGGAGCGGGCCCTGGCGGTGCCGCGGCCCGAGGATGCACGGTCGCCGGAGTCGGTGCGCCGACAACTGACCGCCCTGCGCCGGGCGGCCGTGGGGGATCCTGACGTGCCGGTGCACCAGCTGGCCGCCGCCTGCCGCCATGTACAGACCATCGCGGCCTGGTGCCGCAGCCATCTGGGCGAGCAGGCGCCCGACCTCCTGCCCCTGCAGCGCATGCTGGCGCTCTTCGTTCCCGCGGCCGATGAGCTCGAAGCCGTGACCGCCGTGCCGCCTTCGCCGGCGGCGACCTCGACGCCCGCCGTGGTGGACCTGCGCCGACCGCCGCTGGCCGCGGGCCTGCGACCGGTCACGCGCGACGATGCGCTCGCCGCCATCCGCCAGGTGCGCGACTGGTTCGAGCTGCATGAACCCAGCAGCCCCGTCTCGGCGCTGCTGCGGCAGGCGGAGCGCATGGTGGGGCGACGCTTCAGCGAAGTGGCCGACTGGGTGCCGCTGGACCTGCTGCGCCAGTGGGAGGCCGCCGACGAACAGGAGACGTCACGGGGAGGCCGGCCATGAACCTCGACGAAGGCGCCATCATCGCGCTGGGCTTGCTGCTGACCGGTGCAGGCGGCGCGCTGGGGGCGGCGTTCGCCCTGGCCGTCTTCTGGCGCAAGCTGCAGGCGGGTGCCGCACGCATGGTGGAAGAGCGCCTCGCCGCGCAGATCGCCGCCCTGCGCCAGGAACAGCAACGCCTGCCGCAGAGCGTGCAGCAGGCCCTTCAGGTCGAACTGGAGTTCCATGCGCGCGAACAGGCGGAGCGCGATGCGCACCATGCGGCCGAGCTGCGTGAGGTGCTGCGCGGCGCCCTGGCCGCCTATGGCTGGATGCCCGCCCCGCCGATGTCCCCCGTGCCCGCACCGGCGCCCGCCGCACCCGCATGGCCGCCAACTGCCGGCCCCGGCGTGGCGCCGCCGCTCGGGCCGGCCAGTCCCGGGCCGGCCGTGGTCGATGGTGCGCAGGCGCCGCGCGCACTGCCGCACTTGAGCGACGCGGAGATTGACGCCCTGCCTGCCGACCTCCCGCTGCCCTCGCGACGCGTGAAGCCGCCGCTGCGGCCCCCGGCCGGTCTGCCGGTGAAGCGGCTCTGAGCCCGCTCTGCGCCGCGGCCCGGCTTCCCTCAGGACCGGCCGGTGCGGACGTCGTGGTTCAGTGCCCGACGCCGGGCATCGGCCGCGTGCGGTAGAACTGCATCGGCACCGCCTCCATCTCCTTGCGCTGCTGCTGAAGCACGGAGCGCTTCATGCGGCCCACCACGTGCATCTCGCAGGGCTTGCAGTCGAAGCGCAGCGTGAGCTTCTCCTTGCCGTTGACCAGGTGCAGCGGCTCGGCCTTGATGGTGCCCTTGACGCCGATCACGCCCTTGGCCTGCTTGGGACACAGGCTCAGCGAGAAGCGCACGCAGTGCTTGGTGATCATCAGGCTGACCTCGCCTTCCTCTTCCTGGCTCTCGTAGGCGGCGTCGATCACCTTGACGCCGTGGCGGGCGTAGAAGTCGTGCGCCTTCTGGTTGAAGACGTTGGCCAGGTAGCTCAGCGAATCCTCGGGATAGGGCGCGGGCGGCTCCACCGGCTGGGCACGCGGCAGGCGCTGGAAGCCCGCGGCGCGGGCCGACTCCAGCGCCTCCACGGCCTCGCGACGCAGGGCATTGAGCTGCGAGGCGGGTACGAACCACGGCTGCGACAGCGCCAGTTGCAGGTCGATGAGTTCGAACACGGTGTTGCCGAAGCGGCCCAGCTGCTCGCGCAGGCTGGCCTCGGCCTTGGCGGCATCGCTGGCCGCCTCGTGCGGCAGCGCGATGTCGGCGGCGCCGACGAAGCCGTCCTCGTCGGTCAGCGTGAGCGCAAAGCCCTTTGGCGTCTCGGCCAGGTGGGCCCACAGGCCGATGCGGCGCTCGCTCGACTTCTTGTCCAGCATGCGCACCCAGTCCATGTCGCGGTTGCGGTTGAGCTCGGTGCCGCGGCGCAGGTCCTTGAAGCCCTCCATCGGGTCCTTGGGGAACACGCGCCACTTGCCCGCGCCCGGCTTGCCCACCGCCTCGGCGCGGTTGATGGCCACGCCCACCAGCTCGCGCTGAAGGTCGTAGTAGCACAGGCCGTCGCCGTTGTGCAGCACGGCGCCGTGGTCGGCGGTCTCCAGCTCGAACCAGTTGGGGCCGGTCTGCGTCACCCAGCCGATGGCACGGCCGGGGTTCTTGGGCGTGTCGAAGGCGCCGATGTCCTGCTGGCGGCCGTTGACGAAGTAGTCGGTGAACTCGCGGTTGAAGTTCTGCTCGGGGTCGGGCGTGAAGAAGAAGCGGGTTCTGCCGCTCGACGCCCGGGCCAGCGGCGCGGCGCCGCCTTCGCGCTCCTCGACGATCTCGTCCAGCAGCCGGCGGTAGTGAGCCGTGATGTTCTTGACGTAGGCCATGTCCTTGTAGCGGCCTTCGATCTTGAAGCTGCGCACGCCCGCGTCGATCAGCACGCGCAGGTTGTCGGACTGGTTGTTGTCCTTCATCGACAGCACGTGCTTGTCGTGGGCCACGAAGCGGCCCGCGTCGTCGATCACCTGGTAGGGCAGGCGGCAGGCCTGCGAGCAGTCGCCGCGGTTGGCGCTGCGGCCGGTATGGGCATGGCTGATGTAGCACTGGCCGCTGTAGGCCACGCACAGCGCACCGTGGATGAAGAACTCGATGGTGCAGCGGCTGGGGTCGGTGGCGGCGCGCACGGCGGCGATCTGCTGCACCGTCAGCTCGCGCGCCAGCACGATCTGCGACAGGCCGGCGTCCTGCAGAAAGCGCGCCTTCTCGGGCGTGCGGATGTCGGTCTGGGTGCTGGCGTGCAGCTGAATGGGCGGCAGGTCCAGCTCCAGCAGGCCCATGTCCTGGATGATCAGCGCATCGGCCCCGGCCTCGTACACCTGCCAGGCCATGCGGCGCGCGGCTTCCAGCTCGTCGTCGCGCAGGATGGTGTTGAGCGTGATGAAGATGCGGCTGCCGAAGCGGTGCGCATGGCGGATCAGCCGCTCGAGCCCCCGCATGTCGTTGCCCGCGCCGGCCCGTGCGCCGAAGGCCGGGCCGCCGATGTAGACGGCATCGGCGCCGTGGTTGATGGCCTCGATGCCGATGTCGGCGTCGCGGGCAGGGGAGAGCAGTTCGAGCTGGTGGGGCAGGAGCGACATGGTGGGCGCGGATTATCCCAGCGCGCCCCTTTTCCCTTGTTCCTCGCCTACTTGCGCTTGGCCTTGCCCTGCTTCTGCCAGTAGGTGAAGGGGTCCTCGTGCACCTCCAGGTCGATCTCGGCCACGCGGCGGGCGAGGCGCTCCTGCACCTCGGCCACCGCCTGGTTGTAGACCAGCGGGCCGATCTCCTCCAGGAAGAAGTTGAGCAGGGCGCCGGCCGCGATGTTGCCGATGCGCTCTTCCATGTTCTCGGCGAAGTAGCGCTCGATGGAGGCCACGGCCTCCTGGCGTTGGTCGCGTTCCAGCTCGATGGTCATTCAAAAGCCTCCGCGCTGGCGCGCTGCGGCGCGAGCGCCCTTCGGAACGGCCGGGCGGGTGAGCACGGAGGAACCTCCGGCTTCGCCTTCGGTGTGAGCGCCCTTCGGAGCGGCCGGGCGGGCGCTCATGGCTTCACCTCCACCTTCATCCGCGCGTTCGGCACCATGCCGTACATCTCGGGCGCGTACATGGCCTCGACCCGGCTGGGCGGCAGGGCGAAGTCGCCGGCGTTGTTCAGGCGCACGGTGTACTCCATCTTCACCACGCCCTTGGGCAGGTACTCGTAGTAGCTGCGGAAGGCCTCGAAGCTGCGCTCCTCGAAGGCCGGCGCGGCGCGGCCGGAGGCCGACTTCTCGCCCTGCGTCGCGATCTGCGAATCGCGGCCCAGCCCGCTGCCCAGGATGGTGGCGCCGCCCGGGATCGGGTCGCTGATCACCACCCAGGTCATGTCGGTGCTGGCGTTCACCTCCAGCGCCACACGCAGCACGTCGCCACGGCTGTAGCGGCCGGCGGTGGCCTGCTCGACCGGCGTGACGGTCTTCTTGAGCGTGTAGCCCGCGGACACCGGCGCCTTCAGCGGCACGGCGGCCATCGACTGCACCGTGAGCCATGGCCGTCCGCTGCCCTGCTGGGTGACCAGCAGCGTGCCGCGGCCCTCGCCGGCCGGCCAGGGCAGGCTCATGGTGTTGTTGCGCAGCATGCCGGCGGCGGCCGGGGCGCCGATGGCGCTGGCCTGGTGCGGCGCGCCGGTCGGGTCGCTGGCCTTGACGCGCTCGACGCGGGCCCAATCCACCTGCGCCTTGGCGTCGCCCAGCGTGGCGCCGGTGATGCCGGTCACGGGCGCGCTCTCGAAGGCGCGGCTGAACTTCTCCAGCGCCAGGCTGCCCCACAGGTTGGCCGTGGTGGTGTTCCAGGCGCCGCGCTGCTGGCGGCCGATGAAGCCGGCGGCGATGCGGCCCAGGTCGTCCTTCCAGGCCGGGTCGTCCATCACGGTGAGCAGCAGGCGCGCGGTGTTGACGTCGCCGCCCGCCATCAGCCACCACCAGTAGTCTTCCTGCTCGGTGCTGAAGATCAGCTTGGTGCCTTGATACGAGAGGCGCGCGCGCAGCACCTGGTCGGCCTCGCGCAGGCGCTGCTCGCGCTGGGGCACGTCCTTCACGCGGCGCAGCACGTTGATCCAGTCGATCACCGCGCTGGTGGGCCACTGGTTGGGCGCAATGGTGAGGCTGCCCGTCATGGCGCCGGTGGCGCGGCCGTAGCGCGACAGCGCCTCCAGCGCGGCCAGCTTGCGCACGTCCAGGTCCTTGCGCGGGCTCCAGAAGTCGCGCTGGATGCGGCCTTCGACGAAGGCGATCAGGCCGTTCTCCATCGGCGTGCGCACGGCGTCGGGCAGGGCGAAGGCAGGGTCGATGCCTGCGGCCTCGTTCGTCGCGGCCAGCAGGTAGCTGGTCAGGATGTCGCTGCCCCGATTGGCGTCGCCGCCCTGTGGCGGGAAGTAGCTGGCCAGGCCGTCGCCGTCCAGATAGCCGGGGATCTGCGCCGCGACCGACTGCCACAGCTTGCCGTCGCGCAGGCCGATGGACTTGCTGGTCTTCTGCTCCAGGCAGGCGAAGGGATAGCGGGCGAACCAGTCGCGCACGCCGGGCAGGCCCTCGGCCAGCCGCGGCTGCAGCGCCAGCTGGATGCCGCCGCGGCCGGGCAGGGCGCCGGCGGGCGCCTGCACGTCGAGCGTGAACATGCCATCGACCTGCGCCAGCGTGGCCTGCTGCACCGTCACCGGCACGGCCGGCAGGATGCGCTGGCTGGCCTTGAGCGCGTCGCGCGCGTTGCCCGAGACGTCCTTGGCCTCGATCTCCCACAGGATGGCCTCGGCCCGCGTCTGGCCCAGTTGGGCGGGGGCGGTCACGTCCCAGGCCAGCTCGCGCGATTCGCCGGCGGGGATGTCCACCGTGCGCGGCTCCAGCGTCAGCAGCGTGGCGCGCGGCGCCACCTCCACCTTCATCGGTTTGGCCGTCGTGTTGCGCAGCGTGAACTGCGCGCGGAACTGGTCGTCCTCGCGCACCAGGGGCGGCAGGCCGCTGATGATCTGCAGGTCCTGCGTGCTCTGGATGGTGGCCTCGCCGGTGCCGAACAGATTCGTGCCCGAGTCGGCCACGGCGACGATGCGGAAGGTGGTCAGCGCGTCGTTGAGCGGCACCGTCACCGTGGCCTGGCCGTTGGCGTCGAGCACCACGCGCGGGTTCCACAGCAGCAGCGTGTCCAGCAGCTCGCGCGTGGCGGCCTTGCCGCCGCCGCCGCCCGCGGGCACGGCCTTCTTGCCGTAGTGCCGGCGGCCGACGATCTCCATCTGCGCCGTCGAGGTCGACACGCCCCAACTGCGCCGCTGCAGCATCGCCTCCAGCAGCTTCCAGCTGTCGTTGGGCATCAGTTCCAGCAGCGCCTGGTCGACGGCGGCCAGCGCCACCTCGGCGCCCGCCGCCGGCTTGCCGCCCGGCAGGCGGGCGGTGATGGTCACCTGCGCCTTGCCCCGCACGGTGTACTTGGGCTGGTCGGTGGCCACCTTCACATCCAGGCGGTGCGCCTCGGTGCCGACGCGGATCTCGGCCACGCCGAGGCGATAGGCCGGCTTGGACAGGTCCACCATCGCCGTCGGCGCCACATACTCGCGGCCCTCGACCCAGAAGGCCGTCCACCATTCACGCGGCGCCTTCCAGCCCCAGCTGAAGAAGGAATACCACGGCACCTCGCGCAGCCGGCCGCGCAGGGCCAGCACGCTCACGTACACGTTCGGGCCCCATTCGGGCTTGATGGTGAGGTTGACCGTCGGGTCCTGGCCGTTGAGCTGCACCACCTGGGTGTCGAGCACGCCCTCGCGCTCCACCGACACCAGCGCGGTGGCAAAGCGGAAGGGGCTGCGCACCTGGAACTTGGCGACCTCGCCGGGCTGGTAGTTCTTCTTCTCGGGCAGCACGTCGATGCGGTCGTTGTCCTCGCCGCCGAACCACAGCTCGCCCTGCTTGGTCACCCACACCGAACCAGCGGCGCGGCTCGCGCGGCCTTCGCCGTCGGTGGCCGTGGCGACCAGCTCGACCTCGCCGGCCTCCTTGATCTGCGCCTCGCACAGCAGCAGGCCGCGGCTGTCGCTCTGGCCGCTGCAGACGGTGCCCAGCGGCTTCACCTCGGTCTTGTTGTCGTAGGTGTAGAAGCCGCCCACCATGCGCTTGCGGCTGGTGGTGGTGATGCGGGCCACGGCCTCGACCTTGATCTTGGCGTTGGGCTGCGGCTTGCCGGCCAGGTCCAGCGCCAGGGCCTGGAAGCGCAGCTGGCGGTCGGTGGACACCCAGCCCTCGGTCTTGATGCCGGCGACCACCGCCGCCGGCCACAGCGTGCGCGTGCTGCGCAGCGTCTGCACCTCGCCGTTGGGGTCGGCATAGCTGGCTTCGAGCAGCAGCTCGCGCGGGCCGGTGTCGGCCGTGGCGGGCAGCTTGTCGACGTTGACGCGGCCGGCGCCGCTGCGGTCCAGCGTCAGCGGCAGCTTGTCGGCGACGACGCGGGTGTCCTGCGTGGATTCGGGCTGTTCTTCATCACTGTTGGATGAGCGCTCCTCGGCCTTGCGCGGCGGCGAGAAGCTGAAGCCGTCGAAGTCCGGGTAGTTCGGCACCATGCCGCGCACCATGGCCGACACGCGCACCGGCAGGTTGGTGGCCGGACCGCCCGAGACGTAGTTCACCTGCACCGCCACCGGCAGGCTGGTAACGGCCACCAGCGGCTTGTTGTCGGCGGGCGCCACGCGGCCTTCCAGCACCGGCAGGCGGAATTCCTCGACGCGGAACTGGCCGGTCGAATAGCTGCGGCCACTGCGATCGCCGTCTTCCTCGGCCTCGCCGCGCTGCGGCGCTGATCCACTCCGCAGCTCGATCTGGTAGACGCCCAGTTTGGCCGCCGGCGGCACCTGGAAGGTGTTCTCCGCGCTCAGGCCGCCGGTGCCGGTGGAGCGCCAGTTGATCGGCTGGGTGAACTCCTGCCCGCTGCCCACATGCGTGATGACCAACCGGCCCGGCCGGTCCGTCGGCAGGCCGAAGCCCTGCGCCGTCTGCGTGCGGATCAGGTGCTTCATCGACACTGTCTCGCCGGCGCGCAGCAGCGGCCGGTCGAGCACGGTGTGCGCGACCACGTCGGGCTGCGTGTCCAGGCTGGTGGGCACGTTGAAGCGCCAGGGCTCGATGCCGCGCTGCCAGTTGCTCCAGACGAAGGCCAGGTCTTCCACGCCCTTGTCGTCCTTGGCGCGGGCGCTGACGAACCAGGCGGCCTCGCTGTAGTAGTCGTCCTCCCCCGAGCAGCTCGTCGGCTCGGAGGGCACGTCGGCCAGCCGCGCCAGGCCGTTGGCATCGGTGCGGGCCGTGGCGATTTCCCTGCCGCGGCAGTCCGACACGCGCACCTGCGCGTTGGCCACCGGCTTGCCCTTGTCCAGCGTCGTGACCCAGGCCAGGCTGTTCTCGCGGCCCAGTTTGAAGTGCACGGCCAGATTGGTGGCGAGCGCCGTCGTGCGCACGTACATCGTGCGGTTGGCGCCGTACTCCTCGTTCAGCAGGGCCTCGCCCAGCTTGCGGGAGGCGATCTCCAGCACATGGAAACCGGGCGTGAGTGGAATGCCCACCACCTCGAAGGGCCGGTCGTCGGCGGCATCGGACTTGGGCATGTCCAGCTGGCGTGCGCCGGCCTGGCTGGTCAGCAGCGAGACGGCGCGCGTCTCCACCCGCTTGGCGTTGTCCCGGTCCACCACCGGTGGCAGCGGTGCGCGGCTGTCGCGGCGGGCCTCGTCGCGCGCCACCGTGGTCTGGTCGTAGCGCTGCACCTTGCGGTACCAGGCGATGATCTCGGCGTCGGTCTTCGGATTGAGGTCGCTCACCTTGCCGGGCGTCAGTGCCTCCACGCGCAGGGCAGGCTCGACCCGGCGCACCGTGACGGGCATCAGCGCCACGCCGTTCGGCTCGGCCAGCCGCTCGACCACGCCGAAGGGCGAGGCCGCGAACTTGGCCAGCGGCGGCATCGCGCCGGTGGCGGTCTTCATCGGAAAGGCATCGGCCTGGCCGAGCGTGCGGCCAGAGGCGTCCTGGAAGCCGCGGGGCAGCGAGATGGTGAACTCGGTGCGCTCGGGAAAGGGCGCGGGCAGGGTGACCGAATAGACCACCGCGTCGTCGCCGCCGCCGTTGTCCTCCAGCACCGGCTTGATGGTCTTGCCACCGCCCTTGGCCTCGATCTGGCTGGCCAGCTTGCGGGTGACCGGCGCGTTGAAGCTCAGTGTCATCGGGCGCAGCGGCAGGCAGGCCGCCTGGGCGTTCTCGCGCTCGCAGCTGAAGCTGACGGCGAAGGGCTCGCGCACCTCGAAGGACAGGCGCTTCTCCACCGAGTTGGCGACGCCCGAGGGCGTGGTCACACCCTTGCCGTACACCAGCTGCACCCGGCTGCCGGGCGTGAGCGTGCGGTTGCACTGCAGGGCGACGAAGCGCAGTGGCTCCTTCTTCGCCAGGCTCTCGACGCCGCGGGCCTTGATCAGCGCGGCGCGCTGATCGCCCTCGACCAGCTTGACGGGGATGCGCTCGCCGATGCCGTCGGCCGCACACCAGACGTTGGCCTGGAGGCTCTGCGTCGTCGCCGGGCCGGTCAGCTGCAGCAGGAAGAGCTGCTCCTCGTCGATCTTGCCGTAGCTGGGCCAGTGGTTGCGCACCGCCGGGCCGCCGGTGCTGAAGGCATAGCTCTGCGAACCGGACAGCGCCTCGCCGGCGGGCGACTTGAAGTTGGCGACCCGGGTGGCGGTGCAGCGCACGCCGGCGGGCAGGTCGTCTTCGAAGGTCCAGACCCAGCGGCGGTCGCTGGTCCAGCGGCCGCTGCCGCGGCCGGCCTGGGCGTTGTCGCAGCTCACGGTGAGCGGCGCGGGGGCCTGGGCGTCGCCGAAGCGTACGGCCGGCTGGTCGAAGCTGGCCACCACCTGCCGCACGCGGGCCACCTCGCCCTGGGGCGACAGGTTGGCGATCTGCAGGGCCTGGGCGCCCAGGGCCGTCAAGCCGGCCGCAAACAGGGCGGCGACGGACGGAAGGCGTCGTGCAAGTCTCATTTCTTGTCCCTCTGACTCGGAAAGCACCCGGCAGGTTAGCGGATGTCCGTGGCGGGCCCGGCGCAGAACCGGTCGCCTCCTACAATCGCGCCCTCGTCCGCAGGCCGTGCGCGTGGGTGGCAGTAAGCCGTTTCGCTTCAGGCCCGACCGCCGCCACCCGCCTCATGAAACGCCATTGGGAAATCGACGCCTTGCGCGGGCTGATGCTCGTGCTGATGACCGTCACCCACCTGCCCACCCACTTCACTGACCCGCTCGGCCAGCCCTTCGGCTGGGTGTCCGCCGCCGAGGGCTTCGTGCTGCTGTCGGCCTTCATGGCGGGGCTGGTCTACAGCCGCTATGCACGGCGCGATGGCGTGGAGTCGATGCGCAGCGCCTTCTGGCGGCGGGTGCTCAAGATCTACCTGGCGCATGCGGCGCTGCTGCTTTTCCTGTTCACCGTGATCACGGCGCTGGGCGTGCGGCGCATGCAGCCGGCGGTGACCAATCTCGTGTCCTGGTACCTCGCGCAGCCCGGTGAAGGCTTCGTCTTCGGCCTGCTGCTGGTCTACGAGCCGGCGCTGCTGGACATCCTGCCGATGTACATCTTCTTCATGCTGCTGAGCCCCTGGGTGCTGGCTTTCGCACTGCGCCATCAGCGCTGGGGCTGGCCGGCGGTCATGGTGGCCAGCGCCTTGCTGTGGATCGGCGCGCAGTACGGGATGAGCGAATGGCTGTACGGCTGGACCTTCGCGCTGACGGGCCTGCCGGTGCCTTTCAACGAGATGGGCGCCTTCAATGCCTATGCCTGGCAGTTCCTGTGGTTCGGTGGACTGTGGCTGGGCTTCACGCGCAGCGCGCCGCATGCCCGGCCCCTGCGGTTGCACTGGGCGGTGGTTCTGCCGGCGGTGGCGGTGGCGCTGGTGGGGCTGTACTGGCGGCACTTCGGCGAGCATGGCCAGGCGCCCTTCGGCGCGGACATCGCCCGCAATCTGTGGGTGGACAAGTGGCAGCTGGGGCCGCTGCGCCTGCTCAACCTGATCGCGCTGGGCATCGTGGCCATCCGCTTCGGTCCGACCTGGGCCCGCTGGCTGCCGCGTGTGCGTTGGCTGGAGACGATGGGCCGAGCCTCCCTGCCGGCCTTCTGCGCCCATCTGGTGGCGGTGCTGACCGTGCTGGCCATCTTCGGCGACAGCCAGACCTCGCGCCCCTGGTGGGCCGACACGCTGCTGCTGGCCGTGGTGCTGGCGTGGATGTGGGCCGTGGCGCGCTATACCCAGAACGCGGATGCCGCGCCGCCCGAAGAGACGGTTCAGCCGCCCGAGGACCTGGGGTCGGCGAAGGCCGTTGCGCCCGCCGGATCTGCCGGCCTGACCTGAAGCCGGGCGGCTGGAGTACCGCCCGCGGCCATGTCGCCGCCGGACCCACGCAGGGCCGGCCGGGTGTCGCCGGTCAGTGCGGCCGGCTGGCCGTCGCCATTGCACCCGTCGGCGCCATCGCCGGCACCGAGGGTACGGCCGCCGCGCTGGAGGCGCCCACCGCAGGCGGGGGTTGCACGGGCGTCGCCGCCTGCGCCCCGGCCGTCGGCTGCACCTGGCTGGCGATCACCGAATGCCAGACGCGATAACCCGCCTCGGTCATGTGCAGCCGGTCCGGCAGGAAGAGTTCGGGCCGCGGCTGACCGTCGGCGCCCAGCATGGGGTTGAAGATGTCGATGAAGTCCGACTTGGCCTGGGTGCGCAGGTAGGCCGCGATGATGTCGTTGGTCTCGCGGATCTTCGGCAGCAGGTGGGCCCGCGACGGGCTGGGCTTGATCGAGATGTAGCTGATGCGCGTGTCCGGCAGCTCGTTCTGCACGGTGTTGACGAAGAGGGCGAAGTCTTCCAGCACCTGGAAGGGCGTGCGGCCTTCGGCCAGGTCGTTGTCGCCGGCGTAGACCAGCACATGGCTGGGCTTGTAGCGCACCACCAGGTCGCGCACGAAGAGGCTGCAGTCGGCCATGGTCGAGCCGCCGAAACCGCGGTTGATGACCACCGGCCAATTGCGGAAGTCCTGGGCCAGGTTGGTCCACATCCGCACCGTGGAACTGCCGACGAAGAGCACGCCGCCCTCGGCCGGCAGGGCCGCCTTGTCCGCCTTC
Source organism: Pseudacidovorax sp. DMC4 (assembly GCF_056314265.1). Taxonomy (NCBI): domain Bacteria; kingdom Pseudomonadati; phylum Pseudomonadota; class Betaproteobacteria; order Burkholderiales; family Comamonadaceae; genus Pseudacidovorax; species Pseudacidovorax sp. DMC4. Next base: position 173,144 of record NZ_JBQUYR010000003.1, read on the forward strand.
TCGAAGGCGTCGAGCGAAGCCTTCCAGCGCGCGTGGGCCGCCAGGTAGGCGGGCGACGGCCCGTTGGTGGCGACGGCCACCGGGCTCTGCGCCAGGGCCGAAGCGGTCGCCAGCAAGGTGGCGAGACCCAGGACCACCGGGCGCACGCGCGCACCGAGGCGGGACGAAAGGTGGGGCAGGAGTGTCATCGGCACGAAGAACTCAACCGAACGGCAGCGCAATCGGTTGACGGCTGTCCGAAAAGCAACGGATGTTAGGTCAGCCTGTCGCCGACGCGCCAGCGCGGCCGCCCATTCCCGCACTCGCCACGCGGGCGACGGCTCCTCTTATTGGCAAGGGACGGCATGCCTCTGCCCTGATCGAGCGGCCGCGGAGCAGGCCATGCCAGGGCACCCGAGGAACTGGCTCCGCCAGGCCTCTGGGTGCGCCCCCCTCCAAGCCGAAGGCTGTAGAGAGGGGGGAGCCGCGAAGCGGCATCGGGGGATCAAAGTTTCTGGATTTTTGCCTTGGCGATCACGTCGCTCCAGCGCTGGATGTCGGCCGCCAGGAAGTCGCGTGCCTGCTGCGGCGTGCTGCTGCGCGCCGCGAGGTTCAGGTCGCGCAGGCGCTGGACCAACTCGGGCTTGGCCAGGGCCGCCTGGATCTCCTTGCTGAGGCGGTCCACCACGGCGGGCGGCGTCTTTGCGGGCGCGGCCAGGCCATTCCAGGAGCTCAGGTTCATCTGGGCGAAGGCCGGGCCGGTCTCGCGGGCGGCGGGTACGTCGGGCAGCTGGGGCGCGCGGTCCTTGCCGAGCACGGCCAGCGCACGCAGCGTCTTGCCCGAGATCTGCGTCACCAGCGGGCCCAGGATGTCGACCATGGCGTCGATCTCGCCGCCGCGCACGGCCGTCACCACCGGCGGGGTGCCGTTGAAGGGCACCACCTGCGCGTCGATGCCGGCCGTGAGCTTGAACATCTCGGCCGCCAGGTTCTGCGTGGTGCCGATCTGCGGCGTACCGATGTTGAGCTTGCCGGGATTGGCCTTGGCCCAACTGACCATCTCGGGCAGGCTCTTGAAGCGGCTGTTGCCGGCCACGGCGATCACCAGGTCGAAGGTGGCCAGCAGCGAGATGGGCGCGAAGTCCTTCATCGTGTCGAAGGGCATGCTCTTGAACAGCGCCGCGCTCACGGCCGAGCCGCTGGAGATCAGCAGCAGAGTGTGGCCGTCCGGCTCGGCGCGCGAGACGGTCTCGCCCGCCACGATGCCGCCGGCGCTAGGCTTGTTGTCGATCACCACCGCCTGACCGAGCGGGCCGGCGATGGCCTGGCCCACGGCACGGGCCGTCAGGTCGGCGCCGCCGCCGGCGGCATTGGGCACCACGATGCGGATCGGGCGCGACGGAAAGGTGCCCTGGGCCCCGGCCAGGCCGGGCAGCAGGCTGCCGGCGGCCAGCGCGGCGGAATGGGCTAGGAATTGGCGTTTGCTGTGCATGTCTCGTTCTTGGCGAGGGAGGGAAGAGGGGAGATCCGGCAGCCGCGCTCAGTCGCGCGTCGCCTTGCGCTGCACGCAGTCGACATAGGCGTGGCCGTCGGGCGGCCGCCCGGCGCGCTGGCTTTCCCACATCATGCGGCCGAGGCACTCCATGGCCTCGTGGTGCGCCTCCAGCAGGGAGCCGCGGCGCGCGGCCAGCAGTTCCACCGCCTGGCGGATGCCGCGCGGCTGGTCGATGGAGCACTGCTCGCTGATCGACAGGTGCATCGACAGGTGCAGGAAGGGGTTCTCGCGGCCGTCCTTGCCGTCGTAGACGCGGGCGACGGCGGCATCGGCGTCGGCCAGGTCGGCGTGGTATTCGGGGTGCTGCGCAATCCACTCCGCGGCGATGATCTCGAGCGCCTCCATGGGCTGGCCGGCGCGGTGCTTGGCGTGGACGGCGCAGAAGAAGCGCCGTACGTCTTCCTGGGTGGGATTGAACATCCGGCCGAGGTTAGCACCGGCGACCACGCTGCCGCCGCGGGGCTGTCTTGCGCATCAGGCAAGATCGCGGATTCCCCATTTCACCGTCCGGATGACCAACCTGCCCCCCTGGGCCCGCGAACTGGGCTCCCGAATGCGCGAGCGCGCCCCGCTCAAGATCGTCGGCACCACCATCTGGGTGTGGGTGTTCTTCATCGGCTACTTCTACCTGCTGCGCCACCCGGCGCGGCCACCCCTGGTCATGCCGCTGACCTGGGTCGATGCCTGGGTGCCCTTCGAGCCCCTTGCGCTGGTGCCCTACCTGTCGCTGTGGCTGTACGTGGGCATCGCCCCGGGGCTGCTGCGCGGCTTCATGCCGCTTCTGGTCTATGGCGTTTGGGCGGGGGCGCTGTGCGCCTGCGGGCTGATGATCTTCTACCTGTGGCCCACGCAGATTCCTCCGCTGCCGCTGGACCGCGCCGATGCGCCCGGCTTCGCGCTGCTGGCCGGCATCGACGCGGCGGGCAATGCCTGCCCGTCGATGCACGTGGCCATCTCCGTCTTCACGGCGGTATGGATCGAGCACCTGCTGCGGCGCGTGGGGGCGCCGGCGGCGCTTCGGCTGACGAGCCTGGCCTGGGTGCTGGCCATCGCCTGGTCCACGCTGGCCACCCGGCAGCATGTGGCCTGGGACGTGGTGGGCGGCACGGCGCTGGGCCTGGTGTTTGCTGCGGCCTCGCTGCGGTGGCGCTGGCGCGAGCCGGACGAGGCCCCGCGGATCGAACGGCTATCATGAAATTTGACATTACAGACACAAGACTCATGAGCTCGCTGAAGGAATTGCAGGATCTGATCCAGGAGAAATACGGCATCGACCCTGCCACCCTGGACCCGAACGAGTCCATGCGCGACAAGGGGCTCGATTCCCTCGCCCTGGTTGAATTCCTGTTCGAGATCGAGGACCGCTTCAAGATCTCCATGCCCGATCCGGATCCGAGCATCGAGACCCTCGCCGGCCTGGCCGCGGTGGTCGACAAGGCGCGTGCCGAGGCGGCCGCGAAGCAGGCCTCGTGACGCAGGTCGCCATCACCGGGCTGGGCGTGGTCTCGCCGCATGGCGAGGACGCCCAGGCCATGTTCGCGGCCCTGATGCGGGGCGAATCCGCCATCCGGCCCGTCTTTCCCGACCTGCCCAAGCCCGCCGCCGCGGCCACGCTGCAGTTCGACGAATCCCGCTGGTTCACCAAGCTGCAGCTGCCCGGCGTGGACCGGGTCAGCCAGCTGGCGGTCGCCGCCGCCGAGATGGCCGTCCGCGATGCCGGCGCACTGCGCGATGTGGCGCCTGAGCGCCTTGGTGTCTACGGCGGCTGTGGCATGGGCGGCGCCACGGCGCTGGAGGCCGCCTACCGCGGCAACGGCCGGGTGCCTCCGCTGACCATTCCCGCCTTCATGCCCAACGCGCCGGCGTCGCAGGTGGCGATGCGGCTGAATGCGCGCGGGCCGGTGTTCACCTATTCGGTGGCCTGCGCCTCGTCGGCGGTGGCCATCGCCGAGGCCGCCAAGGCGGTGCAGCGCGGCGAGGTCGATGTGGCCATCGCGGGCGGCAGCGAGGCGCTGATCGTGCCCGGCGTGGTGCTGGCCTGGCAGGCCATGCAGACGCTGGCGCCGGTGGTGGCGGGCGAGGAATCGCGCGCCGTGCGGCCCTTCGCGGCCGACCGGGCCGGCTTCGCGCTGGGCGAGGGTGCGGCCTTCCTGGTGCTCGAATCGGCCGAGCGCGCCCGCGCGCGCGGCGCCGCGGCGCATGCCCTGCTGACCGGCTGGGGCCACAGTTGCGACGCCACCCACCTGACCAAGCCCGACGCGGCCGGCCAGGCCCGCGCGATGCACGCCGCCCTGCAGGTGGCCGGCCTGCAGCCGTCCGATGTCGGTTACTGCAATGCCCATGGCACCGCCACCCGAATCGGCGACGGCGTCGAGGCCGAGGCGCTGAGTGCCGTCTGGGGCGATGCCATCGGCGCGCTGCGCGTCAGCTCCACCAAGGCGCTGCATGGCCACCTGCTGGGTGCGGCCGGCGCGCTGGAGGCGGCCATCACCGTGCTGGCGGTCAAGAACGGCCAGTTGCCGCCCAATGCCCATGCCGAGCAGCCCGACCCGGCCTTCGGCCTGAACCTGGTGCCGGCGGCCGGCCTGGATGCGCCCGACCTGCGGGCGGCCGTCAGCAGCTCCTTCGCCTTCGGCGGCTCCAACGCGGTGCTGCTGTTCGAACGATCCTGACCGCGCGCCCGGCTTTCAGCCGGGCACGGCCTGTCGCGCGGTGGCAGGCGAGGCCAGCGCGAACTGCATGTCGGCCAGGGCCCGCAGCAGTTGCGCATGCGCGGCCTGCAAGGTGTCGACGCGGGAGCGGGCTTCGTCGATCGCTCCCAGAGCAAGCGCCCGTCCGACCTCGTCGCTGTGCCGGCGCACGATGGCGTGCTCCTGGCGCACCCGGTCGACCAGCGCGAGGCGGTCGACGGCGGACAGGGTGGGTGCTGCGGCGGGGTCGGGCAAGGTCGGCAGCGGCGGCATCACGGGGCTCGTGAGGCGCCGGCCGTGCTGCAGCGCATGGCGCAGCTGTTGCAGGTGGCCGCGCGCCTGCACTTCGGCCAGCAGCAGCGGATAGACCTCGTCCGTCCAGCGCACGCGCGCGCAGTCGCGCCAGGCCTGCGGCGGCTGCCACACCTGCACCCAGGCCGGCAGGTCGGCCGCCGGCATGGGGCGGGCCACGCCGTAGCCCTGGGCGCGGTCGCAGCCCATCTGCAGCAGCAGGCGGCCGTGGGCCTCGCTTTCCACGCCTTCGGCGATGACCCGCCGGTCCAGCGCGTGGACCAGCCGGATCACGCCATGCGCGATCACCAGGTTGTCGCTGTCCTCCAGCAACTCGCGCACGAAGCTCTGGTCCAGCTTGATGGTGCGCGCGGGCAGGCGCTTGAGGTAGGTGAGCGAGGAATAGCCGGTGCCGAAATCGTCGATGGACACATGCACGCCGAGGGCGTGGCATTGCTCGATGATGCGGGCGGCCTTGACCACGTCGTCCAGGCTGGTGGTCTCTAGGATCTCCAGCTCCAGCAGGTCCGCCGCGTCCGGATGCCGCTCCAGCGCCAGGCCGAGCTTGCGCATGAAGTCGGCCGCCTGCAGCTGCGCGCTGGCCACGTTGACCGACACCGGCAGTCGCAGGCCGGCGGCTGCCCAGCGCCCGGCTTGCACCAGCGCCTGCTCGATCACCCATTCGCCGAGGTCGATGGTCAGCGCATCGTCCTCCAGCAGGGGCAGGAAGGCACCGGGCGGCAGCAGCCCGCGTTCGGGATGCTGCCAGCGGATCAGCGCCTCGGCACCGAGCACCGTGCCCAGGCGCATGTCCACCTTGGGCTGGTAGTGCAGCACCAGCTCGCCGTTGCGCATGGCCTGCCGCAGGCGCTGCGCATGGTGGCCGACATCGCGGGCATGGCGGTCGTCTTCGGCATCGAAGACATGGAAGCGACCGCCGCCGGCCTGCTTGGCGCGGTACATGGCCTGGTCGGCATGGCGCAGCAGGGCTTCGGGTTCCACCTCGTCCTGCGGGAAGAAGGTGACGCCGATGCTCCCGGTGAGCGTGTGGCTGCCGCCGCCCACCTGCAGCGGCAGCGTGATGGCATCCACCACCTGCTGCAGCATGCGGTGGCAGCCTTCGGTGTCGCTGCGCTCGAAGAGCAGCACGAACTCGTCGCCGCCGGTGCGCGCCACCGTGTCGTCGGGCTGGACGGCCGCCTGCAGGTGCCGCGCCACCTGGACCAGCGCCAGGTCGCCCGCCGCATGGCCATGGCCGTCGTTGACGGGCTTGAAGTTGTCCAGGTCCATGTAGCAGACGGCCAGCACCGTGGCGCGCCCGCGGGCCCGTGCCACGGCGTGCTGCAGCCGGTCGGCCAGCAGCACGCGGTTGGGCAGGCCGGTGAGCGCGTCGTAGTAGGCCATGCGCGCCAGTTGCTTCTCCTGCGCCTTCAGGTGCCGGATGTCGGCGAACACGGCGACGAAGTTGCTGACCTGGCCGTGGCCGTCGCGGATGGCCGAGATGGACAGCAGCTCCGGGTACACCTCGCCGTACTTGTTGCGGTTCCAGATCTCGCCGTTCCAGTTGCCCGTCTCCAGGATGCGCTTCCACATGGCCGTGTAGAAGGCGCGGTCGTGGCGGCCCGACTGCATCATGCTGGGGTTGCGGCCGATCACCTCGGCGCGGCTGTAGCCGGTGATGCGGCAGAAGGCCGGGTTGACGTCGACGATGTTGCCCCGCGCGTCGGTCAGGGTGATGCCGTCGTAGGCGTTCTCGAAGGCGGTGGCATGCAGCTTCAGGCGCTGCTCGGCCGCCAGCTGCGCCTGGTAGCGTCGCTGCAGTTCGCCATGGGCGCCCGCCAGCTGGCGCTGCATGCGGTGCCACTGCAGGAAGGCCCAGCTCAGGTAAGCGGCCATGAGCATGGCCAGGCCGAACAGCACCAGGCGCCAGGCGTGGGCCTCGGCGTCCAGGCGCCGCCAACTTTCCTCGTAGCGGCGCTGCACGTCCTGGATGCGGGCCGTGGTGTCGAGCCTGCGCACGGCGTCCACCGCGCCGTCGCGGGCGCTGCGCAGGCGATGGATGGTGTCGCCCTGGGTGAGCAGGCGCTGCACGGGCAGGGCGAGCGCGGGGTCGGACTGGGCGGCCACCCGCAGCGCCTCGGCCGCCGCGTCGGCCTCCGCGCCGTCGCTGTCGCTGTTGCCGCTGCCCGGCAGGAAGCCGAGCACGTAGCGCCGGGCAGCCCCTTGCAGCGGCGTGCTCTCGGTGGCCTGCAGAAGGTCCTGGGCGGCAGAGGGCAGGCCGGCCTGGGCCTGCACCAGTCCGAGGTGGCTGCGCCGGAAGTCTGGCAGGCCGGCGGCCTTGGCCTCCATGGCCGTGCGCAGGGCGGCGAGCGCCTGCTGCAGCGCGGGCCGATCCGCCGCGGGTACGACGTCGGGCAGGGCCTGCAGCTGCTGGATCTGCTGCGCGGCCCGGGTGGCGAACTGCGACAGCGCGCGGTCGTCCACCGTGCGCCCGGCCTGTAGCGAAAGCAGTTGCGCATCGAAGCCGGCATCGGCCTCGCGCACGCCCAGCAGCTGGCACAGGAAGGCCATGTGCGCGCTGGCCGGTGCCGGATCGGCGCGCAGGTAGGTGAGGGTGAGGCCCGCCAGCAGCAGCGCCGCCATCGCGCCCACCCGCAGGTACCAGGCGCGAGGCAGTTGCACCGGGCGCGCATCGGGGGCCGCCGCCGGCGCGGCCAGGGCGTGCCGCGGCTGGAGGCTGCCCCAGTCCGAGGGTGGGGCGGAGGGCGCCGCGCTCACGGGGCGGCCTTCGGCAAGGCCTGAGGTGACGGTGCCAGCCGGTGCGGCTGGGCGGGCATGGCGCCGCATCCGGCCATGGCATCGGGCCGCGGCGGCGGGCGCAGGCGCCCGGAGGGCCGCGGGGGCAGGGAGGGAGGGCGCATGGCGCGCCGATTCTGGGCAGCGCCGCCCCTGCTTGTATTGCGCTAGATCAAATCTACGGGTTCGGCGGCGACCCTACAGCAGGCTGGACACCCGCGCCGCGGCGTCCAGAAGCGGCGGCAGCAGGCTGTCCTGCATCACCTTGGCGCTGGTCCGGTTGGCCTGGCCGCTGATGTTGAGCGCGGCCAGCACCCGGCCCGCGCGGTCGCGCACCGGTGCGGCGATGGAGATCAGCCCTTCCTCCAGCTCCTGGTTCACCAGGCACCAGCCCTGGCGCCGCGCCTGGGCGATACGCGCGGCGATGGCCTCGGGATCGGTCAGCGTGTGGCGCGTGAGCGGGGCGATGGGCGAAGCGGCCAGGCGGCGCTGCAGTTCGTCCTCGGGCAGCGCAGCCAGCAGCACCCGGCCCATCGAGGTGCAGTAGGCCGGCAGGCGCGAGCCGATGCCGACGTTGATGCGCATGATCTTGTGCGTGGGCACGCGCATCACGTAGACCACGTCGGTGCCCTCCAGCACCGCGGCCGAGCACGACTCCTTGACCTGGGCCACCAGCGACTCCATCACCGGCTCGGCGCGGTTCCAGATCGGCATCGACGACAGGTAGGCGAAGCCCAGGTCCAGGATGCGCGCCGTGAGCGAGAAGAAGCGGCCGTCGCTTTCCACATAGCCCAGCGTCTGCAGCGTGAGCAGGATGCGGCGCGCCCCGGCGCGGGTGAGGCCGCTGGCGGCCGCGACCTCGCTCAAAGTCTGGCGCGGCGCGCTGGCGCTGAAGGAGCGGATGACCTGCAGGCCGCGGGCGAAGGACTGCACGAAACCGTCGCCGGGGCGTGGCGCTTCGGGGACTTCGGTGGAAGACGGGGTGGATGGCATGGTCGAGGAAGCGGGCTAGAATTCATTCTAAGAACAAATGTTCGTATTGCGAACATCTTCCGGCTTTTCCCCGTCGACTTTCCCGTGACCCGCGCCCGCCCGTGCAAAGGCTGGCGTCCCTGAAGAAGGAACCCCGCATGATCGACAAACTCGCCGCCTCGGTGGAGGAGGCGCTCCAGGGTACGCCCGATGGCGCCACGGTGCTGATCGGAGGCTTCGGCACGGCCGGCATCCCCGACGCGCTGATCGACGGCCTCATCGCGCAGGGTGCGCGCGACCTCACGGTGGTCAACAACAACGCCGGCAACGGCGAGGCCGGCCTGGCCGCGCTGCTCAAGGCCGGCCGGGTGCGCAAGATCATCTGCAGCTTCCCGCGGCAGGCCGACAGCTTCGTCTTCGACGGGCTCTACCGCGCCGGCAAGATCGAGCTGGAGCTGGTGCCCCAGGGCAATCTGGCCGAGCGCATCCGCGCCGCCGGTGCCGGCATCGGTGCCTTCTTCTGCCCGACCGGCTATGGCACCGAACTCGCGGCCGGCCGCGAGACCCGCGTGATCGATGGCAAGCACTACGTGCTCGAACTCCCCATCCACGGCGACCTGGCCCTCATCAAGGCCGAGCGGGGCGACCGCTGGGGCAACCTCACCTTCCGGAAGGCCGCGCGCAACTTCGGCCCCGTGATGGCCATGGCCGCGAAGACGACCGTCGCCACGGTGCACGAGGTGGCCGAGCTGGGTACGCTCGACCCCGAGGCCATCGTCACGCCCGGCATCTTCGTCAGCCGGGTGGTAAAGATCGACCGCACGGCCACCCAGGCCGGCGGCTTCAAGAAGAAGGAGGTGGCGTGATGGCCGACTACCAACGCCGAACCAAGGACCAGCTCGCCGCCCGCGTGGCACAGGACATCTTCGACGGTGCCGTCGTCAACCTCGGCATCGGCCAGCCCACGCTGGTGGCCAACCATCTGCCCGCGGGCCGCGAGGTGGTGCTGCACAGCGAGAACGGCATCCTGGGCATGGGCCCGGCGCCGGCCGCGGGGGAGGAGGACTACGACCTCATCAACGCCGGCAAGCAGCCCGTGACGCTCCTGCCGGGCGGCGCCTACTTCCACCATGCCGACAGCTTCGCCATGATGCGCGGCGGCCACATCGACATCTGCGTGCTGGGCGCCTTCCAGGTCAGCGCCACGGGCGATCTGGCCAACTGGAGCACCGGCGAGCCCGGCGCCATCCCGGCCGTCGGCGGCGCCATGGACCTGGCCACGGGTGCCAAGCAGACCTGGGTCATGATGGACCTGCTGACCAAGCAGGGCGTGAGCAAGGTCGTGGCGCAGTGCAGCTACCCGCTCACGGGTCTCGCGTGCGTCAAGCGCATCTACACCGACCTGGCGACACTGGCCTGCACATCGCAGGGCCTGCGCTGCATCGACCGCGTGCCGGGCCTGTCGCTGCAGGAACTCGAACGGCTGGTGGGCCTGCCCATTGCCGAAGACACGGCTGCCGACTGAACCCCCCCTCTTTCATCCGATTCCCAAGGAGACCTTCCGCATGACCATCGACGCCTTCATCTGCGACGCCATCCGCACCCCCTTCGGCCGCTACGGCGGCGCACTCGCCAGCGTGCGTACCGACGACCTGGGCGCGATCCCCATCAAGGCGCTGATGGAACGCAATGCCAAGGTCGACTGGCAGGCCGTGACCGACGTGCTCTACGGCTGCGCCAACCAGGCCGGCGAGGACAACCGCAACGTCGCGCGCATGGCCGCGCTGCTGGCCGGCCTGCCCATCGAGGTGCCGGGCGCCACCATCAACCGCCTGTGCGGCTCGGGCCTGGACGCCGTGGGCAGCGCGGCCCGCGCCATCAAGGCGGGCGAGGCGCAGCTGATGATCGCCGGCGGTGTGGAGAGCATGAGCCGCGCGCCCTTCGTCATGCCCAAGGCCGAGTCGGCCTTCAGCCGCAGCAACGCCGTCTACGACACCACGATCGGCTGGCGCTTCGTCAACAAGCTGATGAAGGCGCAGTACGGCGTGGACTCCATGCCCGAGACGGCCGAGAACGTGGCCGAGCAGTTCAAGATCGAGCGCGAGGCGCAGGACCGCATGGCCCTGGCCAGCCAGCAGCGCGCGGTGGCGGCGCAGAAGTCCGGCTTCTTCGAGTCCGAGATCGTGCCCGTGACGATCCCGCAGAAGAAGGGCGACGCCATCGTCGTGGCCAAGGACGAGCATCCGCGCGACACCAGCCTGGAGTCGCTCGCCAAGCTCCGTGGCGTGGTCAAGCCCGAGGGTACGGTCACGGCCGGCAATGCCAGCGGCGTGAACGATGGCGCCTGTGCGCTGCTCATCGCCAGCGAAGCGGCGGCCGCGAAGAACGGCCTGACGCCGCGCGCCCGCATCGTCGGCATGGCGACGGCCGGCGTGGCGCCGCGCATCATGGGCATCGGTCCGGCACCGGCCACGCAGAAGGTGCTGGCGCAGACCGGCCTCTCGCTGGACCAGATCGACGTCATCGAGCTGAACGAGGCCTTCGCGGCCCAGGGCCTGGCCGTGCTGCGCATGCTGGGCCTGAAGGACGACGACGCGCGCGTCAACATCAACGGCGGCGCCATCGCGCTGGGCCATCCGCTGGGCGCCAGTGGCGCGCGTCTGGCGACCACGGCGGTCAACCAACTGCACCGCGGCGGCGGCCGCTATGCGCTGTGCACCATGTGCATCGGCGTGGGCCAGGGCATCGCCCTGATCCTCGAAAAGGTCTGATCAGCGGCCGATGAGCGCCAGGTAGTCGCTGCGCGTGCGCGGCGACACCGAGGCCAGCACCTGCTCGTACGAGGTGCCGTGCCGGGCCAGCAGCCGCGCGCTGGCCACGGCCTTGGAGCGGCAGAACCAGTGGCAGGTGTGCTGCAGCAGAAGCAGCTCCGCACTCATCATGAAGGCCCGCGGCTTGTCGGCCAGCCCGGGCTCGTTGGCCGCCACGGCCGCGATGCCCTTCGCATGGATGGCGAAGGCGCGCCGCACATCGAACAGCAGCCCGCCCGACAACAGCGGCTGCGCCCAGGGCAGCCACATCGGCAGCTTGCTCATCTGCGCCAGCGGTGCCTCCGTGCCGGCCACGTCGGCAGCGAAGCGCCGCAGCTGCTCGGCCAGCGATTCCTCCGTCGCGCACAGCGTCTGCCAGATCTGCCGGCGGCGGTCCTCGTCCGCCTCGTCCAGCCAGCGCAGATAGCCGTCGAGCAGCGTCTCCATCTGGGGTTCGATGCGGTAGGGCGCCAGCTTCGCGCCGAGCAGCGCGATGCGACGTTGTTGATCGCGCCGTTTCAACAAATGCAGGCCGAGCGCGGCCAGGGCCAGCAAGGCCAGGAAGTCCATGAAAGTTCCGCAGGGAAATGCCGAAAACGAGGCAGTGTAGGCAGGTCTGCAACACCTGCCGCGCGCGCAACGTCAGAACGAATACTTAAGGTTTCCAAAAATGTGTCGCGAAGTCCTAAGGTCGAGACACAATTTGCAACATGGCCAATTCCTCTTCAAGATGCGGGGATTGATTGCGCGCCGCACGTTCATTTCTGCCCCATGCGCCTCTTCCTGAGGATTTTTTTTTGCTGTGTCTGGGCCGCCGCCTGGCCCGCGGCAGGACAGGACACGCCCCTGCAGTTGCGGGTTGTGGGGGGGCTGGCCGGCGTTGCCCAGTACACGCAGCACGAGGCGCCTTTCTGGACGCAGACCTTGCCCCGGCTGATGCAGGGGCGGGTGGCTGCGACCATCGCGCCCTTCGACCAGGCCGGGGTGCCCGGCAACAAGATGCTCACCCTGCTGGAGACCGGCGTGGTGCCTTTCGGCACCGTGCTGCTCAGCCAGGTGGGCGGTGAGCATCCGGCCCTCGCCCTGCCCGACGTGGCCGGCCTCAGCGCCGATGCCGCCACGTTGCGGCGGGTGGTCGATGCCTTCCGGCCCGAGATGGACCGCATGCTGCGCGAGCGCTTCAACGTGAAGCTGCTGGCCATGTACATCTACCCGGCGCAGGTCATCTTCTGTGCCACGCCGATGAAGGGCCTGACCGACCTCAAGGGCCGGCGCGTCCGGGTCTCCAGCGGCACCCAGGCCGACTTCGTTCAGGCATTGGGCGGCACCCCGGTGCCGACCGCCTTCGCCGCACTCATGAGCAACATGACCTCGGGCAACACCGACTGCGCCATCACCGGCGGGGCCTCGGGCAACACCCTGGGGCTGCACCGCATCACCCGCTCGCTTTTCACCATGCCGATCAACTGGGGCCTGGCCATCTTCGGCGCCAATGCCGACGCCTGGGCGGTGCTCCCGGCCGACCTGCGCATCGTGCTGGAGCAGCAGTTGCCGCAGCTCGAACGCCGCATCTGGGACCAGTCCATCCGCGACACCGACCTCGCCGTCGCCTGCAACACCGGCGCCGGTCCCTGCGACGGCGGCACGCCCGGCGCCATGGTGGCCGTCGCGCCCACCGCCGAGGACGACCGCCTGCGCCGCCAGATCCTCCGCTCCACCATCCTGGTCAACTGGCTGCAGCGCTGCGGTACCGAGTGCACGCGGCTATGGCAGCGCACGATTGCGCCCGTGGTCGACGGCAAGGCGGCGCGGACGCCATGAAGTCGACCAGCAGCCCGCCGCGGCAACTGGCCGCGTCCACCCTTGCGCTGGCCACGCTGTTCATCGTGGTGGTCTTCGGCCTCTCCGTGTTCGCGGTGCTGGAGATGCGCAGCCGCGCCGTCGACGACGCCCGCGACCAGATCGACCGCTTCCTCAGCGGGTCGGTGGCGGCCGTCAACCAGAACCTGCTGGGCGTGGATCTGCTGCTGGCCGACCTGGGCATGCTGCTGCGCCCCGTGGGCAACGAGGACATGGCCGCGGCGGCGCAGCGGGCGGCCACCAGCATGCAGTCGCTCGCCCGGCACAGCCTGCTGGTCGAGCGCCTGGAGGTGCTGCGTCCGGACGGCAGCGTGGTCTCGCCTCCGGGCGGCGAGGCGGTGCAGCTGTCGCCCGCCTTCACCGCCCGCCTGATGGGCCAGCCCGTGCCCGAGCTGATGACCACGGCGCCCTCGCTCAGCCCGCGCACCTCGCAGCAGGTGCTGTACTTCACCCGCATGGTGCGCCTGCCCGACGGCACGCAAGGCATCGCGCTGGCCGAGGTGCAGGTGGCGTCGCTGGCCCGGCTGCTGGCGCATGGGGCGGGCATCGACGGCATGGAGGTCACGCTCGAAAGCCTCAGCCAGGGCCTGCTGGTCAGCGTGCCTCCGCGCAGCGAGATCGCCGAAGGCTCGGCCTCGCTGCCCGAACTGCGCAGCGCCGCCGATGCGCGCGGCATCGTGCGTGCCAATTCGCGCCTCATGGGGCAGGACGCGCTGATGGCGCTGCGCCCCACGCTCAACCAGGACATCGTGCTCAGCGCGGGCCTGCCCATGGAGGAGGTGCTGGAGGGCTTCCGCACCGAGCGCAACCTGATCGTGGGCGTGACGGTGCTGCTGATGCTGATGGTGGTGGGCGTGTCGGCCTACGCGCTGCACCAGTTGCGCGAACAGTGGCTGCGCCGCCGCGAGGCGCTGCATGCCAAGAGCATGCTGGACCAGGCCCTCGAATCCATGTCCGACGGCTTCGTGCTGCTGGATGCCGAAGGCCGCGTGGCGGCCTGGAACCGGCGCTTCGCCGAGATCTTTCCGCAGGCGCGCGTCGCGCTGGAGGCGCGCATGCACATGGTGGCGGTCGAGAGTGCCGTCTCGGGCCGCAGCGCAGAGGAGGCGGCCCTGCTGCCGCCGAGCCTGCCCGCGCCGGGCGAGCAGGAGCTGGAACTGCCCGACGGCCGCACGGTGGTCGTCGTCAAGAGCCCGACGCCCAACGGAGGCATGGTCTGCGTCTACCGCGACACCAGCGAGAAGCGCCGCCACCTGGCCGACATCGTGGAAGGCAAGGCCCAGCTGCAGGCCACGCTCGACGCGCTGCCCGACGTGCTGCTGGAGCTGTGCCTGGACGGACGCTGCATCGGCTTCCATTCGGCGCGCGCCTCGCTGCTGGACATCGGCGACCCGGTGGGCCGCACCCTGTCGGAGGTGCTGCCCGGCGACGCCGCCATCCAGATCATGGCCGCCATGCGCGAGGCCTATCTGAAGGGCCTGTCCTTCGGCAAGCAGTTCGAGCGCCGCGCCTCGCAGGGCACGGCCTGGTTCGAGATCTCAGCCTCGCGCAAGCTGGTGGGCGAGGGCGCGGACGCGCGCTTCATCGTCATCCTGCGCGACATCACCGACCGCATGTCGGCGCAGCTGCAGATCGACCATCTGTCCTTCTACGACAACCTGACGGGCCTGCCCAACCGGCGCATGCTGCTGCACCGCCTGCAGTCGGCCATCGACGCCAACGTGCGGCGCGAGCGCCAGGCGGCGCTGCTCTTCCTGGACCTGGACCACTTCAAGACGCTCAACGACGCGCAGGGCCGCAATGCCGGCGACGTGCTGCTCAAGCAGGTGGCGCAGCGGCTGCAGCAGCTCATGCGCGAGGGCGACACCGTGGCCCGCCTTGGCGGCGACGAGTTCGTGATCCTGATCGAGGGCCTGAGCGCCGACTCCGCCACCGCCGTGATGCAGACCCAGGCCTTCGGCGAGGCGGTGCTGGCCGAGCTGGGCCGGCCCATCCAGCTGCCGGCGATGACCTACCACGGCACCTGCAGCATCGGTGCCACGCTGATCAGCGCCAGCTCGGCCTCGCTGGAGGACCTGCTCAAGCAGGCCGACATCGCCATGTTCCACGCCAAGACGGCCGGCGGCGACGTGCTGCGCTTCTTCGAGGCCGACATGCAGACCACCGTCAATGCGCGCGCCTCGCTGGAGAGCGAGCTGCGCGCGGCATTGAAGGCGCGCGGCCAGTTCCTGCTGCACTACCAGCCGCAGGTGACCTCCGAAGGGCGCGTGGTGGGCGCCGAAGTGCTGATCCGCTGGCTGCATCCGCAGCGCGGGCTGATCCCGCCGGCCGCCTTCATCGACGTGGCGGAAGAGACCGGTCTGATCTCGCCCATCGGCCTGTGGGCGCTGGAGCAGGCCTGCAAGCAGCTGGACGACTGGAGCAACCATCCGCGCCGCCGCCACCTCACGCTGGCCGTGAACGTGAGCGCGCGCCAGTTCCGCAAGGAGGACTTCGCGGACAAGGTGCGCGAGGTGCTGATCCGCACCGGCGCCGATCCGTCCAAGCTCAAGCTGGAGCTGACCGAAAGCCTGCTGCACGACGAGGTGGCCGAGACCATCCGCAAGATGAAGTCGCTGGCCGCCATCGGCATCCGCTTCTCGATGGACGACTTCGGCACGGGCTACTCGTCGCTGTCGTACATGGCGCAGCTGCCGCTGCACCAGATCAAGATCGACAAGTTCTTCGTCAGCGGCATCGGCACCAATCCCAAGATCGAGCTGATCGTGCAGACGCTCATCGGCATGGCGGCCAACCTCGACCTGGAGGTGGTGGCCGAGGGTGTGGAGACGCAGGCGCAGCTGGACTTCCTGACCCGCAACGGCTGCCGCGTGTGCCAGGGCTTCCTCTTCGGACGGCCGCAGCCGGTGGAGGTGCTGGAGTCGCAGCTCGACACGGAGCTGATCCCGCTCTGAAGGCAGGGGCGCGGGCCGGCCCGGCGTCCCGCGCCGCGTCCTGCACGCCGGGGCGGCCCTCGGCACAATGCCCGCTTCGCTCTTCCTGCCACGGCCCGCCGCGCGGCCGCCCCGCCTTGTCCTTCCCCGAGTTCTTCGCGCCGCCGATCGCGGACCCTGCCTTCTACCTGGTCGCCGTCCCCGCCGTGCTGCTGCTGGGCATCAGCAAGAGCGGCTTCGGCGCGGGCTTCGGCTCGCTGGCGGTGCCGCTCATGTCGCTGGCCATCACGGTGCCGCGCGCGGCCGCCATCCTGATGCCGCTGCTGTTCGTGATGGACGTGCTGGGCATCGCCGCCTTCCGCCGCGACCTGGACCGCCGGCTGCTGGCCTTCCTGGTGCCGCCGGCGCTGGTAGGCGTGGTGCTGGGGGCCTTGCTCTTCCATGCGCTGTCGGCGGCGACGGTGGCCGGCATCGTGGGTGTGTGCACGCTGCTCTTCCTGGCGCAGCGGCTGCTGTTTCCGCCGCGCCCCGATGCGCCGCCGCCCTCGCGCGCCGCGGGCTGGGTGCTCACCGTGCTGTCGGGCTTCACCAGCTTCATCTCGCATGCGGGCGGGCCGCCCATCAACGCCTACCTGCTGCCGCTGAAGCTGCGGCCCATCGTCTTCACGGCCACGATGGCCTACCTGTTCTTCCTGGTGAACCTCGCCAAGTGGATCCCCTACGCCTGGCTGGGCCTGCTGGACGCGCGCAGCTTCAGCACCTCGCTGCTGCTGATGCCGCTTGCGCCGCTGGGCGTGTGGGCGGGCGTGCACGTGGCACGGCGCATCGATCCGACGTGGTTCTACCGCTGCGTCTACGGCGGCATGTTCCTCACCGGCCTCAAGCTGGTGTGGGATGGTTTCTTCTGAAGGCGGCGCGCGCTCGCTGGCCTGCCTCGCCCATCCTCGACTTTCCATTGCAAGGAGTTTTTCGCCCATGGCTTCTGTCCACGAACTCATCGTCCTGACGGGCGCCTCGCGCGGCATGGGCCGTGCGATGGCCAGCCAGCTGCTCGCGCGCGGCGGCGTGCGGCTGCTGTGCCTGTCCCGCGGCACCGATGCCACGCTGGAGACCGAAGCAGCCGCCGCGGGCAGCGAGGTGCTGCAGTGGTCGGCCGACCTGGCCGATCCGCTGCCGGTGGCCGAGCGGCTGGCCGCCTGGCTGGCCGAGCAGGACCCTTCCGCCCTTGGCCGTGCCGTGCTGATCAACAACGCGGGCACCGTGGGGCGCACGGCGCCACTGGCCCGGGCTTCGCTGGGCGAGCTGTCGGCGGCACTGCGCGTGGGCCTGGAGGCGGCGCTGCTGCTGACCAGCGCCTTCCTGTCGGCGACCGCCGGCTGGTCGATGCCGCGGCAGGTGCTCAACATCTCTTCGGGGCTGGGCCGCAATGCCATGGGCAGCCAGGCGCCCTATTGCGCGGCCAAGGCAGGCATGGACCATTTCTCGCGCGCCGTGGCGCTGGAGGAGGCCGAGGAAGGCGGCGCCCGCATCGTGTCGCTGGCGCCCGGCGTGATCGACACCGACATGCAGATCGCGCTGCGCAGCGCCGACGCGGCGCTCTTTCCCGATCGCGGCCGCTTCGAGGCCCTGCACCGCAACGGGCAACTGGATTCGCCCGAGTCGGCCGCCCGCAAGGTGCTGGCCTGGCTGGATCGGCCGGACTTTGGCGCCCAGCCGGTGGGGGATGTGCGGAAATCCTGAACTGAAGCACCCCCCAAGCCGCTTACGCGGCTCCCCCCTCTCTCTGTCGCCTTCGGCTCGGGAGGGGGGCGCACCCGGAGGCCTGGCAAAGCCAGTTCCTCGGGTGCACTGGCATGGCCTGCTCCGCGGCCGTTCGATCAGGAAGGTGACGCCAGGTCTATGCCGGGCGGCGCGCTGGCGCCGCTACAGGTAAATCTTCTGCAAGAGCCGGATCAAGGTCTCGCGCTCGCGGTCGGTGAGCTTGTGGCTGGCTTCTTTCTCCAGCTGGATCACGGCCTCTTCCGCCTCGACCATGAGCTGATGGCCGGCTGGCGTGAGGTGCAGGCCCACCGCGCGGCCGTCGTGCGGATGGGGTCGTCGTTCGATCAGACCCCGGCGGTCCATGGCCGCGACCAGGCTCACGAAGTTAGGCGGCTGGATGTCCAGCGCCGCGCACAGCTGGCGCGAGGTGGCGCCCGGGTTGTGCGCGAGCAGCGAAAGCACCGAGAAATCCGTCGGCTTGAGGCCATAGACGGCCATCCGCTCGGCGAAGGCGACATACACGACCAGGTAGGCGCGGCGCGCGTTGTAGCCCACCAGGCTTTCGAGCACATGGCTGTCCAGCGGCTCGGGCGCGGTGGTCGGGGGCGGGACGGGCTTGCGCGGGCGGGGCTTGGAGGTGGTCATGGCATGCGCAGTCTAGAGCGGCAGGGCCCGCTCACTTCTGCGGCTCGCAGGCCTTCTTGATGATCGCCGCGCGCATGTCGAACTCGGGCAGCACCCAGCGGCGGAAGGCGGCCGCGGCGCGGGCCTGCGTCTCGCCGGCGCCGGGTGCCTGCTCGATCCGGGCCCAGGCCCAGGCCAGCAGCGTCACCATCACCAGCCGCAGATAGTCGTCGGCCAGCTCGTAGGGCAGGCGCGGCTGGGCGTGGGCAGCCATGGCGATCTGCGTGGTCAGGTAGCGCAGCTGGGCCAGGCGGCGCTGGGCGTCGGCATCGATGTCGCGCGAGGCGTCCAGTTCGTCGCGCAGCGCCAGCAGCGTGGCCGCGAAGCCGGCGCCGGCATCGGGCAGCACCTTGCGCACCAGCAGGTCGATGGCCTGGATCTCGTTGGTGCCCTCGTAGATCATGGTCACGCGGGCGTCGCGCAGGATCTGCTCGATGCCCCATTCGCGCACATAGCCGTGGCCCCCGAACACCTGCAGGCAGGCACTGGCGCCATCGAAGCCCTGCTGCGTGCACGCCGCCTTGAGCACGGGCGTGATGTAGCTGCACCACTTGTGCGCCGCTTCGCGCGCCTTGGCATCCTCGGCATGGCGCGCCACGTCGAGCTGCAAGGCGGTGCGGTAGGCGATGAGCCGGCCGCCGTCGATCCAGGCCCGCTGCACGTCGAGCACGCGCGCCACCGCGGGATGCTCGGCGATCAGGCTGGGGCCGGCCGCACGGTCGGCGCCCGGGGCCACCATCTGGCGGCGCTCCTGCGCATAGGCATTCGCCTTCTGCCAGGCGGCGTCGAGCAGGCCGATGCCCTGCAGCGCCACATGCAGACGGGCCGCATTCATCATGACGAACATGGCGGCCAGGCCGCGGCCGGGCTCGCCCACCAGCCAGCCGGTGGCGTCGTCGAAGCGCATCACGCAGGTGGGGCTGCCGTGCAGGCCCATCTTTTCCTCGATGCGCTCGCACTGCAACGCGTTGCGCTCGCCGTCGTCGAGCACCTTGGGCACCAGCGCCAGCGACAGGCCCTTGGGACCGGCCGGCGCATCGGGCAGGCGGCACAGCAC
This sequence comes from Pseudacidovorax sp. DMC4, assembly GCF_056314265.1. NCBI lineage: Bacteria > Pseudomonadati > Pseudomonadota > Betaproteobacteria > Burkholderiales > Comamonadaceae > Pseudacidovorax > Pseudacidovorax sp. DMC4. The sequence goes on from NZ_JBQUYR010000003.1 coordinate 192,532, forward strand.
CAGGTGGACGATGTTGGGCGTGAGGTCGTGCTCGCCGCCCGAGATGAAGATCTTGGTGCCCGAGACGCGCACGCTGCCATCGGCCTGCGGCACGGCGCGGGTGCGCACCAGGCCCAGGTCGCTGCCGGCATGGGCCTCGGTCAGGCACATGGTGGCCAGCCATTCGCCGGTGGCGACCTTGCCCAGGTAGCGGGCCTTGAGGTCGTCGCTGGCATGGTGGTGGATGCATTCGTAGGCGCCATGCAGCAGGCCCGGCGCCATGGTGAAGCCGTGGTTGGCGCCGGCCAGCCATTCGTAGAGCACGGCCTCCAGCACGGCGGGCAGGCCCTGGCCGCCGTCCTCGGCCGCGGCGGAGAGGCTGGGCCAGCCGCCCTCCACGAAGGCCTGGTAGGCGGCGGCGAAGCCGGGCGGCGTACGGACCTGGCCGTCTTCGAGGCGGCAGCCGATCTCGTCGCCGTCGCGCTGCAGCGGGGCGATCACCTCGCCGACGAAGGTGGCTGCCTGCTCCAGCACCTGGGCCTGCAGGTCGGCATCGACCTCGGCGAAGGGAGCAAGCCGGGACAGCTGCTGGGAGGCACCGAGGACGGAGTCGAGAAGGAAGCGGACGTCTTCAGGGCGAGGGGCGTAATCCATGGCAAACGGGCAGGAAGTCAGGGCGCGACGCAGGCGAAGCTGGTCGCGCGTTCGGTGTCGCCGCCGCGGAATCGTGCGACGGCGGGATAGGGGCACAGGGGACGGGTGCGGTCGGGCGCCCAGCTGGCGGGCACCTCGGGGTTGGGCTGCGGCGAGCCGGGGCCGCGGGCCTCGGCCAGCACCTGCTCGGGCGCGTGGCCGCCCTCGACCCAGTCCACCAGTGCCGTGAGCATGTCGAACTGGTCGGTCGAGGGGCCGCCGCTGCAGTGGTTCATGCCGGGCACCGGGAAGTAGCGCACGAATTCGCCCGCGCGTCCGGCGTGCGTGGCCTGCAGGCGGTCGTACCACGCGGCCGTGTCGTCGGACGAGAACACCGGATCGCCGGTGCCGTGATAGACGATCATCCGGCCGCCCCGGGCCCGCAGCGATTGCAGGCGTTCGACATTGGGCGGCGCCATGAAGGCCATGGCCGATTCGTCGTACGGGGCCTGCGTGGCATCGATGCGGGGTGCATCGCGGTCCATGTCGAAGCCGAGCGCGAAGGCCAAGCCCTGTGGCCGGTCGGCCATCGGCGGCGTGCTGAAGATGAAGGCCACGGCACCGGCGTCGCGGGTGGCCGGGCTGGCGAGCTTCCATTCGCGCCAGTTGGCGCCCGAGACGCCGGGGTCGAAGGGGAAGCTGCTGTAGATCTGGCGGCCATTGCTGTCGCGGGCGCCGGCGAAGACGCGGGCCAGGGCCATCTTCTGGGCCGGATCCAGGCAGCTGTCCTGCCGGCCGGCGGTGCAGGTGGGCACGTCGCGGCCCAGGTTGAAGCGGGCCTGGCAGGACTTGAGGTCGCCGACGATGCCGTCGGTCAGGCCGTCGAGCATGTCGCAGCGCGCCAGGACGGCCCGCGAGAGCGTCTGCAGCTGCCCAGGCGTGAAGGCGGTCTGCAGATCCGGCTCGCCCTGCGCCGTCTTGCCCGTAGCCAATGCCGCGTACTGCTGCGCGCCATACAGCTGCGCGACGGCCGCGCGCGGCAGGTGGAACCCCGGGTTGCCGGCCAGTACGCCGTCGAAGGCCTGCGGCAGGCGCGAGGCCGCCACCATGGCGTGGCGCCCGCCGTTGGAGCAGCCCGCGATGTAGGAGCGGTCGGCCGGTCGCCCATAGGCCTGTGCGACGAGTTGCTTGGCCACGGGCGTGAGCTGGGCCACGGCGCTGTAGCCGTAGTCGCGCCGCGCCTGCGGATCGAGGCCGAAGCGCGGATTGGGCGCCGGATGGCCGGCGTCGCTGCTGACCACCGCGAAGCCCATCGACAGCGCGTTGGTGCGCGGCCCGCCGCCGCCGATGCCGCCCAGCGCCGGCACGACCACGCCGTCCAGCCCGCCGTTGGCCTGGAACAGGAAGCGGCCGTTCCAGGCCTGCGGCAGCCGCAGCTCGAAGCCGATGGCGTAGCGCTGGCCGTCCACCGTGCTGGTGCGCTCGGCCATGCGGCCCTGCACCAGGCAATGCGCCGGCGCCTGCTCGCTGCCGCCGCGCACCGCCACCGGTCCGGCCGGCACGCTGCGCACCGCGGTGAACACCACGCCGGGCGCGGCTTCGAGGCGTTCGCAGGTGTGCAGTTCGCCGGGGCGCGCCGCCTTCATGGCCGTGGCCGCTTCGGGCGGCCGCGAGCCGCAGGCACTGAGCAGGGAGATGGCGCCGCCGATGGCGGCAAGGCGGAAGGTGTTCATGGTCGGGGTCTCGCAAACGGCGCGAAGCCGGCATCGTAAGAGCCGGCTTCGCGATCGGTCAGCCTGGGGTGATCAGGACTCTGCCGTAAAGCCGATCTGCTTGACCAGGGGCCCCCAGCGCTCGTATTCCGCCTTCTGGTCGGCTGCCATGTCCTGCGCCGTGGTGCCGTGGGCCACCAGTCCCACCAGCGCCAGCGAGTCGATCACCGACTTGTCCTTCAGTGCTGCGTTGATCGCCGCATTGGCCGAGGCCAGCGTGGCGGCCGGCGTCTTGGCCGGCGCGTAGAAGCCGAACCACTCTTCCGAGGTCACGTCCGGGTAGCCCAGTTCGGTGAAGGTGGGCACATCGGGCAGGTAGGGCGAGCGCTTCTTGCCGGAGGTGGCCAGGACGCGCACGCGGCCGTTCTTCATGTACTGGAGGTAGTCGCCGCTGGGGTTCATGGCGGCGGCGATCTGGCCGCCCACCAGGTCGGTGATGCTGGGCACGGTGCCGCGGTAGGGCACATGCTTCAGCTCCACGCCCGAGCGCATGCCCAGCAGCGCGCCCAGCAGGTGCGGCATGGAGCCTGCGCCCGGCGAGCCGTAGCTGGCCTGGCCGGGGTTGGCCTTGGCCCAGGCCAGGAAGTCCTTCAGCGTCTTCACCTCGGCCGGCACCGCCGGGCCCACGGCCAGGCCGTGGAACATGATGGCGCCGATGGAGACGGGCGTGACGTCCTCCGGCTTGTAGGCCAGCTTGGGATAGATGTACGGGTACACCGACAGGGCCGACACCGGCGCCAGCGTGAGCACCGAGCCGTCCGGCGGCGAGTTCTTCAGCGTCTCGACCGCGATGCGGCCGCCGGCGCCCGGCTTGTTCTCGACGTAGGCGCCCTTGGCATAGGCGGTGCCGGCGATCTTCTCGGCCACGCGGCGGGCGACGGTGTCGCCGGCGCTGCCGGCGGGGAAGCCGTACATGATCTTGACCTGCTCGATGGCCTGGGCGAAGGCCGACAGGGGCGACAGGGCGCCCAGGGCGGCCGCGCCGCCGAGGGTGTGGAGGAATTGACGACGATGTTGCATGGATGTCTCCGGAGAGCGAAGGAAGAAAACGGGGTCAGCGGCAGCTGAAGTTGGCCGCGTCCTCCAGGCTGCCCGTGCCGTTGTAGCGGGCGACCTTCGGATAGGGGCACAGCGGCCGGGTGCGGGTGGCGGACCAGGTCGCCGGCAGGTCGGTGTTGGCGCCACCGGCATTGCCGGTGCCGCGGGCGCTGGCCACCACGCGGTCAGGGGCCTGGCCTTGCTCCACCCACTTGACCATGGCGCTGAGCATGTCGAACTGGTCGGTGGCGGGGCCGCCTGAGCAATGGTTCATGCCGGGGATCAGGTACAGCCGCGCGAAGTTGGAGGCGTCGCCGCCGTTGTCCTTTTGCAGTTGCTGGTACCAGTCGACCGAGTCGTCGCTGCTGAAGATCGGGTCGGCCGTGCCGTGGTAGACCATCAGCTTGGCGCCGCGCTTCTTGAGCGCCGGCAGCTTGCCGTAGTTGGGCGGCGTCATGAAGGAGATGCTGTTCTCGGTGTAGATGCCCGAGGTGCCGGTCACCTTGGCCAGGATGGTGTCCAGGTTGGTGCTGAGCGCGAAGCTCGGGCCGTTGAAGCTCGGGTCTTCCGGCGGCGACTGGAAGACCAGGCCGACGGAGCCGGAGTCGAGGATCAGCGGCACGGTGAACTTCCAGAACGACCAGCCGCCCGTGTCCAGGCCCGCGTCGTAGGGGAAGCTGCTGTAGATGCGCGTGCCGCTGTTGGTGGTGGCGCCCTTGAACAGCTTGTCGATCTTGGCCTTCTGGTCGGCGGAGAGGCAGGTGCCGTTGCGCGTGGTGGCGCAGGTGGGCACGTCGCGGTTGATGTCGAAGGCGGCCTGGCAGGCTGCGGTGTCCTGCACCATGCCGTCGGCGGCACCGTCCAGGCCGTCGCACTGGGCGAGCACGGCCTTGGTGACCAGCGTGCGCTCGGCCTGGGTGAAGGCCGTGCTCAGGTCGCCCGGCGTGGTCGCCAGCGTGGCATAGGTCTGGGCGCCGGCGATGTTGGCGGTGGCCGCCAGCGGCAGGCGGGTGCCGGGGTCGCCGGCAATGATGCCGTCGTACTGGTCGGCATAGCGCGAGGCCGCGACCATGGCGTGGCGGCCGCCGTTGGAGCAGCCGCCGAAGTACGAGCGGTCGGGGCCCTTGCCGTAGGCGGTCTGGATGGCACTCTTGGCCATGGGCGTGAGCTTGGCCACGGCCTGGTAGCCGTAGTCCAGGCGCGCCTGGGGGTCAATGCCGAAGGTGGCGCCCAGGCTGCCGTCGTGGCCGGCGTCGGAACTGAGCACCGCGAAGCCGGTGGAGAGGGCGCCCGTCAGCGGTCCGCCGCCCAGCGTGCCGGTGGCGGTCACGACGCTGCCGTCCAGGCCGCCGTTGCCCTGGTAGAAGAAGCGACCGTTCCAGGCGCGCGGCAGGCGCATCTCGAACTTGATCGCATAGTTCTTGCCGTCCACGCTGCTGGTGCGGGGGAACATGCTGCCGGTGACCAGGCAGTGCTCGGGCACATCGGTGCCGGCCACCTTGAGCGTGCCGGCCGCGACCAGCGTCGAAGACGCGATGGTGGTGTTGGCGAAGCTGATGCGCGTGGCTAGATCGGTGCACGACTGCAGCGATGCGCCCACCGCGGCCGACAGCTGCGGGATGGTCTCGACTGCAGGCGCCGGTGCGGGCGCCGGCGCAGGGGCGGGTGCAGGCGCGGGCCGGTTGGCGGCGATCAGCGCCGCCGCCAGCGCGGCGTTCTGGTTGTTGTCGTTGCCCGAGCCGCCGCAGGCCGCCAGCAGCGCGAGGGGTGCGGCGGCCGCCAGGGCCCGCAGCGCGAAAGTCTTGCCGTCTTCCTTCTTCATGGTGTGTCTCCGTGGTGGTTCTTCGTGAAGGTCTCGCACAAGGAAAGAGCGGCCCCTCGGCCGCTCCGGGGGTCAGCGCGGCGCCATGCGCAGCGCGCCGTCCAGCCGGATCACCTCGCCATTGAGGTGGCCGTTGGTCACGATGTGGCAGGCCAGCTCGGCGAATTCCGAGGGCTTGCCCAGACGGGGGGGGAAGGGGATGGCGGCCGCCAGCGACTGCTGCACCGGCTCGGGCAGTTCCAGCAGGAGGGGCGTCGCGAAGATGCCGGGCGCCACGGTGCAAACGCGGATGCCGTGCTGCGCCAGGTCGCGCGCCATGGGCAGCGTCATGCCGACCAGACCGCCCTTGGAGGCGCTGTAGGCCTGCTGGCCCACCTGGCCATCGAAGGCAGCCACCGAGGCGGTGAACATCATCACGCCGCGCTCGCCGCCTTCGAGCGCTTCCAGCTTCGCGCAGCGGGCCGCGAAAAGACGGCTCACGTTGTAGGTGCCGATCAGGTTGACCTGGATGACGCGCGCGAAGTCCTCCAGCGGGGCGGCACTGCCGTCCTTGCCGACGATCCGCTTGGCGCTGCCGATGCCGGCCACGTTCATCAGGATGCGGGCCGGGCCGTGGGCTTCGGCCGCGGCGCTCAGGGCCGCGTCGACGCTCGCCGTGTCGGTGATGTCGCAGGCGAAGGCCGTGCCGCCGATGTCGGCGGCGACCTTCTTCGCCTGATCGAGATTGCGGTCCAGCACCGCCACCCGGGCACCCAGCCGGGCGAGTTCGCGGGCCGTGGCTTCGCCCAGTCCGGAGGCGCCACCGGTGACGAGTGCGCTTTGTCCTTCGATCTTCATGACTTCATCTCCTTGTCGGGTCTTGCACCTTCCCCCTTTTGGGGAAGGTGGGGATGGGGGCCCTGGGCGCTGGATGCGTTGCAGCTTTTCGACCGCCGCAGGCCCCCACCCCAGCCCTCCCCCAGTGGGGGAGGGAGCCAATGGCTACTGCCACTGGGGCTTGATGGTGAAAGGCAGCGTGTCGGCGTGCAGGGCCTGCACGGCGGCGTCGCGGTGCTTGAGCACGGCGCGCTGGTTGATTGAGCCCTTGTCGGTGATCTCGCCCTTGTCGATGGAGGGCGGCTCTGCCACCAGCGCGGCCCGGGCGATGCGGTTGGCACTGCCCGTGGCGTCGCCGGCCAGGCGGTCGATCACCTTCTGGAAGTGCAGCTGAACCTCCGGATGCTCCAGCACCGACTTCAGCGGTGCATCGCCCGGCAGCGAGGGAGCCAGCTCGCGCACCGCCTGGGTCGGGAAGATCAGCGCCCCCACTTCCTTCAGGTTGATGCCGGTGAGCACCACGTCCTGCACATAGGGCGCGCCGAACGCGATCACCTTGGCGCGCAGCGGGCCCACGCTCACGAAGGTGCCGGTGGCCAGCTTGAAGTCCTCGGCGATGCGGCCGTCGAAGCGCAGGCCCAGGTGGATGTTTTCGGGGTCGATCCAGGTGACGGCATCACCCGTCTTGAAGAAGCCTTCCTCGTCGAAGGCCTCGTGCGTGGCCTCGGGCATGCGCCAGTAGCCGGGCGTGACGTTGGGACCGCGGTAGCGGATCTCGATCTTGCCGTCGGTGGGCACCAGCTTGATCTCCATGCCTGCGGTGGGCAGGCCCAGGTCGCCGGTGCGCACTTCGGGACGGGTGATGTACAGGCCGAAGGGGCCGGACTCGGTCATGCCCAGGCCCGTGCCCATCACCAGCCGTTCGCCGATCTCGGCCTCCTGCAGGCGGTGAAGCTGGTCCCACACGGCTTGCGGCAGCGCGGCGCCGGCGTAGAAGAACATGCGGCAGCGCGACAGCAGCTTCTTGCGCAGCACCGGGTCTTCCTCCATCGCGTTGGCGATGTACTCGAAGCCGGTGGGCACGTTGAAGTAGACCGTGGGCGCGATCTCGCGCAGGTTGCGCAGCGTTTCGGCGATGCCTGCGGGCGTGGGCTTGCCGTCGTCGATGTACAGCGTGCCGCCGTTGTCCAGCACGATGCCGACGTTGTGGTTGCCGCCGAAGGTGTGGTTCCAGGGCAGCCAGTCGACCAGCACCGGCGGCTCCTCGCCCAGCGCGGGGATGGAGGCGCGCAGCTGCTGCTGGTTGGCGCACCACATGCGGTGCGTGTTGATGACCGCCTTGGGGTTCTTGGTGGAGCCCGAAGTGAACAGGAACTTGGTGATGGTGCCCGGGTGCGTGCCGTGCATGGCCGCTTCGACGGCGGAGGTGGGCTCGGTGGCCAGCAGCTGCGACAGCGGCGTGACCGTGCGGCCTTCCAGCGCGCCGCCGCCCAGCACCACCTCGGTGTCGGCCGGCACCACGGCGGCGATGGCGGCGGCGTAGCGCGTATCGCTGGCGAACACCAGTCCGGGCGTGAGCGTGCCGATCACATGGCGCAGCTTGTCGTAGTCCTTGCTGACCAGCGAGTAGGGCGGCGACACCGGGCAGTGCGGAATGCCGACATAGAGTGCGCCCAGCGCCAGCAGCAGGTGCTCGATGCTGTTCTCGCTGAGGATGGCGACCGGCCGGTCCTCGCTCAGGCCGCGGTCCAGCAGCGCCTGGCCGATGGCACGGACCTTGGCCAGTGCCTCGCGATAGCTGATGCGGATCCAGTCGCCGGTGCTGCCGTCGGCATTGCGCGCGCGGCGGGCCACGAAGGTCCGGTCGGGCGCCATGGCGGCCCAGTACACCAGGCGGTCCGTCATGCGGTGGGCATGGTGGCCCAGCGGCTTGTCGGCCTGCAGGTATTGCACGCCGCCTTCGGCCTCGCGCAGCACGGCGCGGGTGATGCCGAATTCGAGCGCGCGGTAGCGGGCGGCGGGCGCTGCAGTTTGGGCTGCGGGCATGTCGAGTGTCTCCAGCATGTTCTTGTCCTCCGGTGCCCGGGCCTCAGCCCTTGCTGACCTTGGCGGCCTTGCCTTCGAGGAAGGCGCGCACGCGGGCCTTGGCCTCGGGCGCGTCCTGCACGATGCCGGACATCAAGGCCTCGGTGAAGAAACCGTGGTCGGCGTTCTGCTCGGCGATGCGGGGCAGGGCGTGCATCAGCGCATAGTTGGTGAGCGGCGCGTTGGTGGCGATGCGGCGGGCCAGCTCGACAGCCTTGTCCAGCGCGGCACCTTCGGGCACCAGGTACTGAGCGAAGCCGGCGCGCTCGCCGTCCTCGGCGTTGTAGACGCGGCCGGTCATCATCATGTCGGTCATGCGGGCCACCCCGATCAGGCGCGGGATGCGCACCGAGCCGCCGCCGCCCACGAAGATGCCGCGCGTGCCTTCGGGCAGCGCGTAGAAGGTGCTGGCATCGGCCACGCGGATGTGGCAGGCGCTGGCCAGTTCCAGGCCGCCACCCACCACGGCGCCGTGCAGCGCCGCGACGACGGGCACGGGGCCGTGCTGCACCAGCTCCAGCGCGGCATGCCACATGCGCGAATGGCGCAGGCCGCCACCGGCATCGCGCTCGCTGATTTCGGACAGGTCGAGGCCGGCGCAGAAGTGCGGACCTTCCCCGTCGATCACGGCCGCACGCACGGTGTCGGGCAGGCTCTCGAAGGTATTGCGCAGCGCCAGGATGAGGCCGTCGTTGAGCGCGTTGCGCTTGGCGGGGCGCGTGAGGCGGACGATGGCGATGTCGCCCTGGATGTCGAGGCTGAGGTCCTGATGAGTCATGATTGCGTTCGGAAGTTGGATCGATTATGGTTATCCGAAATAATCAATTCAACGGCCCGGAACGGCCAACTCCTCAGTACTTACCCGAACGGAGACGCGTCCCATGGACATCGCGAACCTCACCGCCATCGACATCCACACCCACGCCGAGATCAGCTGCTGGAACCCCTTTGACAACTACGGCGAGGAGTACGACCGCGCGGCGGACAAGTACTTCCGCTCCAGCCGGCGCCCCACCATCCAGGAGAGCATCGACTACTACCGCGAGCGCAAGATCGGCTTGGTGATGTTCGGCGTGGACAGCGAGTCCAACCTGGGCCGCCGCCGCATCCCGAACGAGGAGATCGCCGAGGCGGCGCAGAAGAACAGCGACATCATGATCGCCTTCGGCAGCGTCGATCCGCACAAGGGCAAGATGGGGGCGCGCGAGGTGCGCCGGCTGATCGAGGAGCATGGCGTCAAGGGCTTCAAGTTCCATCCGACGGTCCAGGGCTTCCACCCCTACGACCGCATGGCCTGGCCGCTGTACGAGGTGATTGCCGAGCACAAGCTGCCGGCCATCTTTCACACCGGTCACAGTGGCATCGGCTCGGGCATGCGCTGCGGCGGCGGACTGCGGCTGGAGTACAGCAACCCGATGCACCTGGACGACGTCGCCATCGACTTCCCGGACATGCAGATCATCATGGCCCACCCCAGCTTTCCGTGGCAGGACGAGGCGCTGTCGGTGGCCACGCACAAGCCCAACGTCTGGATCGACCTGTCGGGCTGGAGCCCCAAGTATTTTCCGAAGCAGCTGGTGCAGTACGCCAACACGCTGCTGAAGGACCGCATCCTGTTCGGCAGCGACTACCCGCTGATCACGCCCGACCGGTGGATGAAGGACTTCCAGGAGGCCGGCTTCAAGCCGGAGGTGATGCCCGGCATCCTGAAGGACAACGCGGTGCGTCTGCTCGGGCTGAAGTGATCGGCAGGCGCGTCACGGCCGGTCGGCGCTGCCGGCCTTCTGCGTCGCGCCGCCTTGGGCCTCGTGCCGCACGCCCCACGAGTCGCGGGCCCGTCGGCGCTCCTCGCGCTCACGGGCCATCTGTTCCTCGAACTGCTGACGGCCTTCCTTGGCCACCGCAATGAGTTTTTTGCGGTCCTTGTAGTGCGGATAGCTGTCTTCCGCGATGCGCATGTTGCGCAGGCGGAACTGCATCGCCGCCTCACGGGCCTCGTGCGCGGGCCAGCCCAGCGTCTCCAGCACCGAGCGCGCACTGCGAAGCGACGACTCGAACAGCTCGCGTTCGGCCAGGGTGATGCCGCGGTCGCGCAACTGGTAGTAGTGCCCCAGGTTGCGGGCGCGGGCGATGATCTCGGCCTGCGGAAAGTGCTCCCGCACCAGGTCGACGATGGCCAGGCAGGTGGCCACCTCGTCCACCGCCACTACGATGGCACGGGCCTGGCCGGCGCCTGCGATGCGCAGCAGATCGAGTCGCGTCGCGTCGCCATAGAACACGCGGAAACCGAACTCCCGCAGGCCTTGCACCGTGTCGGGATCATGGTCCAGCACCGTCACCGGCATGCCCTGCGACAGCAGCACGCGTCCGACGATCTGGCCGTAGCGGCCGAAGCCGCAGATCAGCACCTGCGCTTCCTGCGGCTCGGAGATCTCCTCCACCTGCGCCCGGATCTGCGGGTCGGGAATGAGGCGGTCGAAGAGCACCAGCAGCAGCGGCGACAGCAGCATCGACAGCGCCACCGCGCCGATCAGCAGCGACGAGGTTTCGGGCGCCAGCACCTGCGCGCCGACGGCCGCCTGGAAGACGACGAAGGCGAACTCGCCACCCTGCGCCAGCAGCAGCGTGAACACCGGCCGCTCGCGCGCCGGCAGCCCCATGGCGCGCGCCAGCCCCAGGATCACGCCGAACTTGAGCGCCATGAAGCCCACCACCAGCGCGGCCATCAGCAGCGGCTGGGCCAGCAGCACGCGGAAGTCGATGCTCATGCCCACGGCGATGAAGAACAGGCCAAGCAGCAGGCCCTTGAAAGGCTCGATGTCGGTCTCCAGCTCACGGCGGTATTCGCTCTCGGCCAGCAGCACGCCGGCCAGGAAGGCGCCCAGCGCCATCGACAGGCCCACGAACTGCATCAGCGCCGCGATGGCCACCACCAGCAGCAGCGAGGCCGCGGTGAAGATCTCGGGCGTGTTGCTGCGGGCGATCCAGCGCAGGATCGGCCGCAGCGCCAGCCGGCCGCCCAGCACGATGCCCCCCACCACGCCGATGATCTTGGCGGCTTCGAGCGCGCGGGCCGTGGCGTCCAGCGGCGCGTCGGCCGGTCCGCTGGCCAGCACCGGCAGCAAGGCCAGGATGGGAATGGCGGCGACGTCCTGGAACAGCAGGATCGAGAAACCCGCCTGGCCGCTGGCCGTCTTGAGCAGCTTGCGCTCGCCGAAGACCTGCAGCGCGATGGCCGTGGAGGAGAGCGCCAGCCCCAGCGCCGCCACCAGTGACACCCGCCAGGGCGCGCCGGCCGCGCAACCCACCGCGAAGAGCACCACGGCGCAGCCCAGCACCTGGGCGCTGCCCCAGCCGAAGATGGGCCGGCGCAGCAGCCAGAGCCGGCGCGGCTCCAGTTCCAGCCCCACCAGGAAAAGCATCAGCACCACGCCGAACTCGGCGAAGTGCAGCACCTCCTCGACGCTGGACACCAGCCCGAGGCCGGCCGGGCCGATGGCGATGCCGGCCACCAGGTAGCCGATGATGGCGCCCAGGCCGAGCGCGCGCGAAAGCGGCACGACCAGCACGGCGGCGCCGAGGTAGATCAGGCTGTTGGTCAGCCAGGCGGGTGCGTGTTCCATGCTCAGCGCACCCCCTGGGCCTGGGGTCGGTCGCCCGCAGGCACCAGGCATTCGGGGCAGTCCTCCAGCTCCGCCAGTTCGGGCCAGTCCGGATAGCTGCTCAGGCGCTGGGCGAAGACCTCCACATGCGCCGCGAGTTCGGGCTCGGGCACGCGCCGGGCATCGTGCAGCAGCAGCGGCGGCAGGAAGCGCATGCCGCACAGGGCCGCCGTCTGTTCGTAGGGCGGCAGGAAGGCGTCGAAGAAATAGCGGTTGTAGCCTGCGGGGTGGTAGCTGTCCTGGGCGCCGCCGGTGCTGGCCACCAGCCACATCGACTTGCCGCGCAGTGCATGGCCACCGGGGCCGTACGCCCAGCCGTAGCCCAGGACCTCGTCCAGCCACAGCTTCTGCAGGGGCGGCATGCTGTACCACTGGATCGGATGCATCAGCACCACCAGCTCGGCGGCGTCCAGTCGCCGCTGCTCGGTCGCCACATCGATGGCGTAGTCGGGGTAGGTGGCGTACAGGTCGTTGACCTGCACGTGTGGAAGACCCAGGGCGGCGTCGCGCAGGCGCCGGTTGGCCCGGGATTCCCGCCAGTGGGGATGCGCCGCCAGCACATAGACCGCGGCCGCGTCAGGCTCGCTGGAGGGGGCGCCGGATGTTGAGGTTGGAATGGTCGGCATGGCGGCGACCATAGCGCAAACGCGTGTCGGCCTGCCGGCATCGGCTGGGCCTACCATGCAGCCTGGTTCAACGCCAGGAGCGCTGCATGCCGGTGGTTCTCGTCGCCAATCCGAAGGGTGGGTCGGGCAAGTCGACGCTTGCGACCCACATCGCGGGCTATTTCGCGAGCCGGGGCCATCCGGTCATGCTGGGCGACGTGGATCGGCAGCAGTCCTCGCGGCTCTGGCTCTGGCTGCGGCCGGCGCAGGCCGTCGGCATCCGCGGCTGGGAGGCGCAGGGGCAGGGCAGCATCGTGCGTCCACCCGCGGGGACAACCCACGCCGTGCTGGACACGCCGGCCGGATTGCATGGCTGGCGTTTCAAGGAAGTGCTGGCGCTGGCAGACAAGGTGGTCGTGCCCGTGCAGCCCAGCCTGTTCGACATCTTCGCGACCCGCGATTTCCTCGACCGGCTGGCGGAGCGCCTGCCGGGCAAGAGGGCGCCGCGCATCGGCCTGGTGGGCATGCGGGTAGGGGCGCGCACGCTGGCCGCCGAACGGCTGCGCGAATTCGCCATGCAGATGAAGATGCCGCTGGTCACGGAACTGCGCGAGACGCAGAACTATGTGCAGCTCGCGGCCCACGGCCTGACCCTGTTCGACCTTTCGCCCACGCGCTACGAGCGCGACCTGGCGCAGTGGCAGCCGCTGATCCAGTGGCTCGACGATTGACGGCCTGGCGCCAGCCGCTTGCGGGAAAGCACCGACCGCTCCTGTCCCGGCGCAGACAGCAGGGCTGGCGGGCCCGGGGCATCATCCGCCGCATGACCAAGCGCATCTTCCAGACCCTTGCCGACCTGAGCGCCTGCGTCGGCCAGGACATCGCCACCAGTGACTGGACCACCGTGACGCAGGCCCAGGTCAACCAGTTCGCCGAGGCGACGGGCGACCACCAGTGGATCCACGTGGATGTGGAGCGCGCCAAGGCCGGCCCGTTCGGCGCGCCCATCGCTCACGGCTTTCTCACGCTGTCGCTGTTGCCGACCTTCTTCGACACCGCGGTCGAAGTGGTCGAGGCCCGCATGGGGGTCAACTATGGCCTGAATCGCGTGCGCTTCATGTCGCCGGTGCCGGTCGGCAGCCGGTTGCGGGCCCATATCAAGCTGCTGTCGAGCGAAGCCATCGAAGGCGGCGGCTACCAGATGGTCTGGCAGAGCACCATCGAACTCGAAGGCGCCGCGAAGCCCGCCTGCGTGGCCGAGTCGGTGGTGCGGCGCTACCCCTGAAATCAGGGCGCGCCGCGGCGGCTCACAGCGTGCCGACTTCGGCGCAGTTGGCGCAGCCCTCGCGCGCCGTGGCCCGCGCACCGGCCTGGACCACGGCCCGATCCGTGTTGCCGCGCACCTGGAGCACGCCGGTGCTGCCGTTGTTGGGCGTCGGCGCATTGCCGGCCTCTGCCTGCACCTGTGCCCGTGACAGCGTGGACTGGAAGGGGGCCGGCGGGTTGGGCGATATCTCGCCGTCCACGGCATGGGCAGCGCCCGCGGTGAACAGGGTGGCGAGGGCAACGGCGGTGAGCTTGCGGATCATGGGAGGCTTCCTTGGTAAGAGGTGGAGGGATGGCGCTTGGCCGCCGTGAGGCTGCACAGGGGCCTGATCCAGATACGCCCGCGCCCTCTGCCTGGATTCACGTGTAGCCAACGGATACACGTTCCCTGGCGCCGCCCCGACTCAACCTTCCGTGGCGAACCCGTTCTGTCGCCAGGCTTCGAACACCGTCACGGCCACCGCGTTCGACAGGTTGAGGCTGCGCTGGCCCAGCCGCATCGGCAGCTTCAACTGCTGCGGCGGGGCGAAGCGCTCCCGCAGTTCGGGCGCCAGTCCGCGGGTCTCGGCCCCGAACACCAGCCAGTCGCCGGGCTGGAAGGCGACGTCGTGCACCATGCGCGTGCCGCGCGTCGTGAGGGCGAACAGGCGCTCGGGCGCCGGCGCGTGCCGGTCGACCAGCGCCTGCCAACTGGCATGGCGCTCGACGCGGGCGAACTCGTGGTAGTCGAGGCCGGCCCGCCGCAGCAGTCGGTCTTCCATCGAGAAACCGAGCGGCTCCACCAGATGAAGCTCGCAGCCGGTGTTGGCCGCGAGACGGATCACGTTGCCGGTATTGGGCGGGATCTCGGGCTCGACGAGAACGATGCGGAACATGGGACGGTCGACCAGGCAGGGAGGGGCGGCGAGCTTAACCGCCGCTGGATGGCCCCGTGCGACGCGGCGATGGTGCATCCGTCACGCGTCGCCGGGGGCGGGCGTGCGCGCGAGCACCAGGGCCGTCACCTGCGCCGCGCCGGCCTGCCGAAGCACCCGGGCGGCGGCACTCAGTGAGGCGCCGGTGGTCATCACATCGTCGACCAGCAGCACGGCGCGGCCCCGCAGGCCGTGAGCGCGCGCGGGCTCCACCGCGAAGGCCCCCCGCAGGTTGCGCAGCCGGTCGGCCCGGCTCAGGCCCGACTGCGGCAGTGTGTGGACCGGCCGCAGCAGCACGTGGGCATTGCAGCGGCCCGGCGCCAGCCGGCGTGCCAGTTCCAGGGATTGGTTGAAGCCGCGCTCGCGCAGCCGTTCCTGCGACAGCGGCATCGGCAGCACGAGGTCGGCGGCGTCGATCAGGTCCGCCGCCCGTGGGTGGCGGCGCAGCACGGCCGCCAGCGGCGCCGCCCAGCCGGCTTCGCCCGCGAACTTGAAGCGCGAGACGCAGGCGCTCCAGGGCCAGTCGTAGTCGCAGGCGGCGACGCATTCGTCCAGGGGCGGCGGATCGCGCAGGCAGGCACCGCAGACGGGCTGGCCCGGCGGCACCGCCAGTGCGCAGTGCCGGCATCGCGGGACGGGGACGGCGAACTGGTCCAGACAGGCGCGGCAGAGCACCTCGTCCGGCCAGGCCCGGCAGAGCGCGCATTGGCTGGGAAGCAGGTCGAGCAGGGCGCTGAACAGTCGGGCAGCCGGGAGGCGAAGCCGGGTCGGCGCAGAGGTCGGCATCGGCTCAATATACTGGCGCGCCCCTCGCCGACCCCGCCCGCCGCCGTGACGATTCGCACGCGGCGCGCCTCTTCATCGACATGTCTTCTTCTTCCGCATCCCGGCCGCCCACCATCGACCCGGTGGCCGCCCGCCGCTGGGCGCGGCAGGCGCCCGGCGATGCGGCGCCCTGGCTCCACGAGGAAGTGGGCCGGCGGATGGAAGAGCGCCTGCAGTGGATCAAGGCCACGCCGCGGCACTGGGCCGACTGGTCGCCGCTTCGAGGTGGCCTGGAGGTGCATGAGCGGGTGGCGCAGCGCTATCCCCAGGCGGCTGCCTATGTGCAGGAGCCGGAGCCGGCCCTGCACGCCCTCACGGCGGCCGCCTTTGCCGCACCCTGGTGGAGCGCGAAGCGCTGGCGGGGCGGCCGGCCGCAAGTCTTCGGCGCCTTGCCTGAAGGGGGCGTCGACCTGCTGTGGGCCAACATGGGGTTGCACATGGCGCCGGACCCCGAGGTCCTGATCGCCGAATGGCACCGCCGCGTGGCGACCGACGGTTTCCTGATGTTCTCCGGCCTCGGCCCCGACACACTGATGGAACTGCGTTCCGCCTATCGGGCTCGCGGCTGGCCGGAGCCAGCCCATGCCTTCACCGACATGCACGACTGGGGCGACATGCTCGTGCATGCCGGCTTTGCCGAGCCGGTCATGGACATGGAGCGCATCGTGCTGACCTGGGGCACGCCCGAGGCGGCGCTGGCCGAATTGCGCACGCTGGGCCGCAACCTGCATCGGGATCGCTTCCCGGCCCTGCGCGGGCGGCGCTGGCGCGCGCAGATGCTCGACCTGCTGGCCGGCCTGGCGTCCGACGAGCACGGCGGACGCATCGCCCTGACCTTCGAGATCATCTATGGCCATGCCTTCAAGCCGGTTTCGCGGGTGGCGGTCGCCCCGGAAAGCGCCATCGGCCTGAATGACATGCGTCAAATGTTGCGACGCGGCCGCGACGGCGCCTAACCGCTCAGGCGACGCTCGCGAAGGGGCTTCGGGGCAGGGCTTGCCCCGACTGCCGAAACAGGGTGCCACGCTACAATTCTTGAGTGCTTGCGGCCCTGGGACTGGCCCTCGGCTGCAGCGGCACCCCCTCGAAAGAGCCCCTCCCGCCCGTGCCGAATCCCGTGTTTCGCTTCGCCACTGTTTCGGGCCAGAGCATCCACTGGTTCCTGCGGCGCAATTGCTCGATCACGCCCAGCCAGCTCGGGTGGGCCTATGCGTCGTTGTGCGTGGTGTCTCTCGGGATCGCCGGTGTCTTCTGGCTGCAGGGCGCCAAGCTCGTGTTGCCATTCGCCTGGCTGGAACTGGCGGCGGTGGGATTGGCGTTCATGTTCTATGCCCGGCATGCGACGGACGGCGAGCGCATCGCGCTGCAGGACGGTCGGCTCGTGATCGAGCACGAGCATGGCGGCAGCGTCAAGCGGGCTGAATTTCTTCGGCACCAGGTGCGCGTGGAGCCCCAGGCGAGCGACCGCTCGCTGATCGAGGTGTCGGCGCAGGGGCGTTCGGTCTGCGTGGGACGCTATGTGCGTCCCGAGCTTCGGGCCGCACTGGCACGGGAGATCCGCAGCGCGTTGCGCGAAGCCTAGCTTCGCGCGGCGCTGGTGGATGGTGGAGACGGTGGATTGTTTGAAGGTCTGAAAAAAGTGAACACGATGAAGAGCATTTGGACCGTGCCGGCAAGATGGATGCTGGCGGCTGGCGTGGCGTTCAGTGGCGCCGCGCATGCAGTCGAGGATCTGCCGGGCGGCCCGATGGTGCGCCAGCTCAACCTTCCGGTGGGGGCGACGCGCATCTCGGAGGAGCAGCACTTCCTGCACAACGTGCTGTTGCTGCTGTGCTTCGTGATCTTCGTCGGTGTCTTCTCGGTGATGTTCTATTCCATCTGGAAGCATCGGAAGTCCGTGGGCCACAAGGCCGCCAACTTCCATGAGTCCGTGGTGGTCGAGGTGGTCTGGACCATCGTCCCCTTCATCATCGTGATCCTGATGGCCCTGCCTGCCACCAAGATCCTGGTGGCGCAGAAGGACACCACCAACGCCGACCTCACGATCAAGGTGACCGGCTACCAGTGGAAGTGGGGCTACGACTACCTCAAGGGCGAAGGGGAAGGCCTGTCCTTCATCTCCACGCTCGACAGCTCGCACCGTGCCCTGTCCGACGCTGGTGCCAAGGGCGATGTGCCCAACGACTACCTGCTCAAGGTCGACAACCCGCTGGTGGTGCCCGAGAAGCAGAAGATCCGCATCATCACCACGGCCAACGACGTGATCCACGCGTTCGCCGTGCCGCAGTTCGGCATCAAGCAGGACGCGATTCCCGGCTTCGTGCGCGACACCTGGTTCCGCGCCGAGCGAACTGGCGATTTCTATGGTCAATGCCAGGAATTGTGTGGAAAGGAGCATGCGTACATGCCGATCCACGTCAAGGTCCTGTCCGCTGCCGATTACACCGCGTGGGTCGACACCAAGAAGAAGGAAGCCGCCGCCAAGCAGGACGACCCCAACAAGGTCTGGACGCTGCCCGACATCCTGGCCCGCGGCGAGCGCGTGTACGCCGCCAACTGCGCGGCCTGCCACCAGGCCAACGGCAAGGGCGCCGGCCCCATCAAGCCCCTCGACGGGTCCGCCGTGGTGCTCGACGCCGACCACACGAAGCAGATCCATGTGCTGCTCAACGGCCAGAACAACGGCGCCATGCCGTCGTGGAAGCAACTGTCCGATACCGATATCGCGGCAGTCGTCTCCTACACCAAGAACAGCTGGTCCAACAAGACAGGCCAGCTCGTGCAGCCGGCCGAGGTGCTGGCACAGCGCGGCAAGTGATGCCGGCGCCATTGCAGTCCCTCCGAGAGTCAGCCAAGGAATAACGACATGAGCGCAGTCCTCGACCCGCATGGCCACACCGCCCACGGTGGCGATGTGCACGACGAACACCACGACCACCCGCACGGCTGGCGCCGCTGGATGTTCGCCACCAACCACAAGGACATCGGCACGCTGTACCTGCTGTTCTCCTTCACCATGCTGATGATCGGCGGCATCCTGGCGCTGCTCATCCGCGCCGAGTTGTTCCAGCCCGGCCTGCAGTTGGTGAATCCCGAGCTGTTCAATCAGTTCACCACCATGCACGGCATCATCATGGTGTTCGGCGCGATCATGCCGGCCTTCGTGGGCTTCGCGAACTGGATGATCCCGCTGCAGATCGGCGCCAGCGACATGGCCTTTGCGCGGATGAACAACTTCAGCTTCTGGCTGATGATTCCCGCCGCCCTCATGCTCGTGGGCTCCTTCTTCCTGCCGGGCGGCGCACCGGCAGCGGGCTGGACGCTCTATGCACCGCTCACGCTGCAGATGGGCCCCTCCATGGATGCCGGCATCTTCGCGATGCACATCCTGGGTGCCTCGTCGATCATGGGCTCGATCAACATCATCGTGACCATCCTCAACATGCGTGCCCCCGGCATGACGCTGATGAAGATGCCGATGTTCTGCTGGACCTGGCTGATCACCGCCTACCTGCTGATCGCCGTCATGCCCGTGCTGGCCGGCGCCATCACCATGACGCTGACCGACCGGCACTTCGGCACGCACTTCTTCAACCCCGCCGGCGGTGGCGACCCGGTGATGTACCAGCACATCTTCTGGTTCTTCGGTCACCCCGAGGTCTACATCATGATCCTGCCGGCCTTCGGCATCATCAGCCAGATCGTGCCGGCCTTCGCGCGCAAGAAGCTCTTCGGCTATGCCTCGATGGTGTACGCCACCAGCTCGATCGCCATCCTGTCCTTCATCGTGTGGGCCCACCACATGTTCACCACCGGCATGCCGGTGACGGGCCAGCTGTTCTTCATGTACGCGACCATGTTGATCGCGGTGCCGACGGCCGTGAAGATCTTCAACTGGATCGCGACCATGTGGCAGGGCTCGATGACCTTCGAGACGCCGATGCTCTTCGCCGTGGGCTTCATCTTCGTGTTCACCATGGGCGGCTTCACCGGCCTGATCCTGGCCGTGGCGCCCATCGACATCCAGCTGCAGGACACCTATTACGTGGTGGCGCACTTCCACTACGTGCTGGTGGCCGGCTCGCTCTACGCCATGTTCGCTGGCGTGTACTACTGGCTGCCCAAGTGGACCGGCGTGATGTACGACGAGGCGCGGGGCAAGCTGCACTTCTGGTGGTCGCTGATCTCGTTCAACGTCACCTTCTTCCCGATGCACTTCCTGGGTCTTGCGGGGATGCCGCGTCGCTATGCGGACTATCCGATGCAGTTCGCCGACTTCAACGCCATCGCCTCGGTCGGTGCCTTTGCCTTCGGCCTGGCGCAGGTGTACTTCTTCCTCTTCGTCGTGCTGCCCGCCATGCGAGGCAAGGGCGAGCCTGCGCCCCAGAAGCCCTGGGAAGGCGCCGAAGGCCTGGAGTGGGAAGTGCCGTCGCCAGCGCCATTCCATACCTTCGAGAACCCGCCCCGCCTGGACGCCACCGCGACCAAGGTGATCGGCTGAGGCTGAACACGTGTCCCCACCTGCCATGACGCCCGACCAGAAGAAGAACAACCGCCGCATGGGCCTGACGTTGGCCTCCATCGCGGTGCTGTTCTTCATCGGCTTCATCATCCGGATGGCCTGGCTGGGCCACTGAGGATCTTCCATGGCCCTGCACTTTGCCCGGCGCCTGCGCCGCGAGAACCTCCAGATGGTGGGCAAGCTCGCGATCGTGGTGGCGGGCATGTTCGCCTTCGGCTATGCGCTGGTGCCGCTGTACCGTGCCATCTGCGAGGTCACGGGCATCAATGTGCTGGCCCGGTCCGAACTCGACGTGCCGGGTGGCGCCAAGGGCGGCTCGGCGGTCAAGGTTCCGGCCAATACGCAGGTGGACCTGTCACGCACCATCACGGTGGAGTTCGATGCCAATGCACACGGGCTGTGGGACTTCGCGCCCGCCCAGCGCTCGATGCAGGTCCATCCCGGCGAACTGCATACGGTGATGTACGAGTTCCAGAACGTCCAGAACCGCCGCATGGCTGCACAGGCCGTGCCCAGCTATGCGCCGCAGCAGGCCGCGCCGTACTTCAACAAGCTGGAATGCTTCTGCTTCAACCAGTACACGCTGGACGCCGGTGAGAAGAAGCAGTGGCCCGTGGCCTTCGTGATCGATCCGCGCATCTCCAAGGACGTGAAGACGATCACCCTGTCGTACACCTTCTTCGAGGTCGGCGGCCGTACGCCGCCCGCGCCCACGGCGGCGGCCGGCAACGGGGAGCCGCGCTCGTGACCGCGCCGGAAGATGGCCGCCCGGTGCCCAAGCCGTCGCTGTGGCGCACCATCAAGGCAGTGGCCTGGGGCTTCTTCGGCGTGCGCAAGCACAGCGAGTACCAGGAAGACATTTCGCGCCTGTCACCGCTGCACATCGTGGCGGTGGGCTTCGTCGCGGTGCTGGTGCTCATCGCAGTGCTGCTTGCGCTGGTGAAGTTCGCCGTTTCGACCTGAGCCGACATCCGTTCCCCTGCAACCCACAAGACAGAGATCAAGCCTGAGGAGCAACATGAGTTCGACCACCCACGGCACCGCGCCTTACTACTTCGTGCCGGGCCCATCGCGTCATCCGCTGATGGCCGCCATCGGCCTGTTCTTCGTCATCCTCGGGGCCGGGCAGTGGATCAATGACCATGCATGGGGCGCCTATTCGCTCGCCTTCGGCCTGATCTGGTGGTGGGTGGTGCTCTTCCAGTGGTTCCGTGAAGCGGTGGGAGAAAGCGAGGCCGGCAAGTACAGCGCCAAGATCGACCTCTCGTACCGCTGGAGCATGAGCTGGTTCATCTTCTCGGAGGTGATGTTCTTCGGTGCCTTCT
The DNA here is from genome assembly GCF_056314265.1 of Pseudacidovorax sp. DMC4. Taxonomy (NCBI): domain Bacteria; kingdom Pseudomonadati; phylum Pseudomonadota; class Betaproteobacteria; order Burkholderiales; family Comamonadaceae; genus Pseudacidovorax; species Pseudacidovorax sp. DMC4. Next base: position 213,856 of record NZ_JBQUYR010000003.1, read on the forward strand.
TTACCGCCCTGTGGTGGACCCGCACCCACTCGCTGCCGGCGCTGGGCAGCCTGGACAACGCGCTGCTGTGGCCCGACTTCAGGGCCGTGTGGCCCAGCGTGCAGGCCGGTGCCACTGGCTCGCCCGCCGGCATCGTCGAGCCCTTCCAGACCGTGGGACCCTTCTGGCTGCCCACCATCAACACGGCGCTGCTGCTGTCCTCGGGCGTGACACTCACCATCGCCCACCATGCGCTGCGCGCCGGCCACCGTGCCCAGACCATCCGCTTCATGTGGATCACGGTGCTGCTGGGCGTGATTTTCCTCGGTGTGCAGGGCTACGAGTACTACCACCTCTACACCGAACTCAACCTCAAGCTGAGTTCGGGCGCCTACGGCTCTACCTTCTTCATGCTCACCGGCTTTCACGGCCTGCACGTGTTCGTCGGCATGCTGATGCTGCTGTTCATCACGCTGCGCTTGATGAAGGGCCACTTCACGCCGGAGCGCCACTTCGGCTTCGAGGGCGCGGCCTGGTACTGGCACTTCGTGGACGTGGTCTGGCTTGGCCTGTACGTGCTCGTCTATTGGCTTTGACCGACAAGGCTGCCGAAGGGGCCTCGCTATGATCGAGGTCCAGAAAGCACAAAAGCGCCGCAAGGCGCTTTTTTGTTGTCGTCCGCTGAGGACTCAGCGTCCGGCCGGCAAGCCCGTCGGCTGGATGTAGCCGAGCTTCCAGGCGAGCAGCAGGCACAGGAACAAAACCACCGACAACCCGATCCGAACGGTCAGCGCGCGAGCCATGCCACCCGGCCTGGACTTGCCGTCGCGTCCGCCGGTGAGCATGTGGTACAGCGCCCATGCCAGGCTGCCCAGGATGCCCATGAAGCCCAGGGCCACGAGATATTTCATGAGTTCGATTATGTGCGGCCCTGGCCGCGTTCATTGCCATGCGTGACCGGATGCGGGTTTCCTCTTCCTCGTCGCGCGCGCACCCTGCCGTGCGTTTCTGGATCATCACCCTGGCGGCCCTGCTGGTCGCGGCCACAGCGGTCGCCTTGGGCCGCTGGCAGCTTTCCCGTGCCGCGCAGAAGGAGGCTCTGCAGGCCAGCATCGAGACGCAGCAGGCGTATCCCGCCTTGGCAATGGAAGACTTCCTCGCGGTGGAGCAGCCCACCACCGAGCTCCATCGCAAGGTGCGGTTGCGCGGGCTCTGGCTGCCGACGCAGACGGTCTTCCTCGACAACCGCCAGATGCACGGGCAGCCCGGCTTCTACGTGCTCACGCCCCTCGCCCTGGAGGGCACCACGCAGACGCTGATGGTCCAGCGCGGCTGGGTCCCGCGCAATTTTTCGGACCGCACGCAACTGCCGCCGATCGACACACCCGCCGGCCTGGTGGACATCGAGGCCCGCATCGAACTGCCGCCCGCCAAGCTGCTGCAGTTGGGTGCCGATCCGCCGGCCCAGCCCGCGTCCGCCGCGCAGCCCGGAACCGAAAAGCCCGCAGACGTGGCCCACGCCCGCATCCGGCAGAATCTGGACCTGGAGACTTTCCGCAACGAGACCGGGCTGCCGCTGCGCACCGATTTTTCGCTGCAGCAGGTCGGCCCTGCCTCCGAAGGCCTGCTGCGCGAGTGGCCGGCACCGGCGCTGGGCATCGAAAAGCACTACGGCTACGCCTTCCAGTGGTTCGGGCTCGCCGCCCTGGTGGTCATCCTCTATGTCTGGTTCCAACTCATCGCGCCCCGCCGTCGCCGCTCTCGCTGACGAGCCCCTGGGCCTGACCGTCCATTCCATGCCTTCGCCGGGCGAGGCGTTGGGCATGGGCGCCGACGCCGGCCGACAGCGCAAGCGGGGCCGTTGGCAGATGACGCTGGTTCTGCTGTGCTGCGCGGCACCGGTGATCGCCTCCTACTTCACCTATTACGTGATCCGGCCGCAGAGCCGCAGCGTATTCGGCGAGCTGATCGATCCGCAGCGGCCGCTTCCGCCGATCGACGTCCGCACGGCCGATGGCACCCCGCAGCCGCTCGCCCAGCTCAAGGGCCAGTGGCTGTTGGTGGCGGTGGCCGGCGGCGCGTGCAACGAACTGTGCGAGCAGCAGCTCTACCTGCAGCGCCAGTTGCGGGAGACGCTTGGCCGTGAGAAGGACCGCGTGGATCGGGTCTGGCTGGTGTCTGACGATGCACCCATTCCCCAGCGGCTGAAGGCGGCGCTCGACGGTGCGACGGTGCTGCGCGTGCCCGCAGACACGTTGGGGGGGTGGCTGGCGCCGGCCTCAGGCGCATCGTTGGGCGAGCACCTGTACGTGGTGGACCCGATGGGCAACTGGATGATGCGCTTTCCCGCCCGCATGGACCTCAAGGGCGCGGCCAAGGCCAAGCGCGATCTCGACCGCCTGCTGCGCGCGTCGAGTTCGTGGGACCAGCCGGGGCGGTGATCGACGTGCAGACGCAGGCCCTCTATGACTTCGAACCCGTTGCGCTGCTTCTGCTGGGCGGTGCGCTGCTGGCGCTCGGCCCGGTGCTGTGGGTGTGGCGACGCAACGCCGGCGCGGGCGCGGCGCGCCGCCTGCATGCGCTCACGGTGCTGACGCTCTTCCTCACCTTCGACCTCACGCTGTTCGGCGCCTTCACGCGCCTCACCGATTCCGGTTTGGGCTGCCCCGACTGGCCGGGTTGCTACGGCAATGCCAGCCCCCTGGGCGCGCGCCACGAGATCGCCATGGCGCAGTCGGCCCAGCCGACGGGCCCCGTCACGCATGCCAAGGCCTGGATCGAGATGGTCCACCGCTACCTGGCCACGGGCGTCGGGGCACTCATCGTCACGTTGGCACTGGCGACTTGGTGGGCGCGGCGGCAGCAGCGGCTTCACCAGGGCGGTGAGCCGCAGGTCCTCAGTCCCCTGTGGCCCGCGGCCACGCTGGTGTGGGTGTGCCTGCAGGGCGCGTTCGGTGCCTTCACCGTCACCTGGAAGCTGTTCCCGGCCATCGTCACGCTGCATCTGATGGGCGCCGTCGTGCTGCTGATGCTGCTGTGCATCCAGGCCGTGCGCTACCAGCAGGCGGCCGCGGCCCGGCGGCCGGCCGCCGTCACTTCGTCGTTGCGCGGATGGCTGTGGCTGGGCATGGGCCTGCTGGTCGTGCAGATCGCACTCGGGGGCTGGGTCAGCACCAACTATGCGGTCCTCGCCTGCACCGAGTTCCCGAAGTGCCAGGGCAGCTGGTGGCCCACCATGAATTTCGCCCAGGGCTTCCAGCCCTGGCGCCACCTCGGCATGGATACCGCCGGGGCGCCCATCGAATTCGCCTCGCTCACGGCCATCCACTACACACACCGACTGATGGCTTACGCGGTCTTTGCCGTTCTCATCGTGCTCTTCCTCAAGCTCCGTCATGTTCCCGCATTGCGCACCCAGGCCCGCTGGCTCGGGGGCCTTGCTCTGCTGCAACTGGCCACCGGTCTCGGCAACGTGCTGCTGGGCTGGCCGCTGGCTGCGGCCGTGCTGCACACGGGCGGTGCCGCCGCGCTGGCCACGGTGATGACCTGGGCGCTGTGCGAGAGCCGAGTGCAACGGGGCGGCCTGCCGCAGGCACCGACGCGGCGTCCGGCCTTCGGTCCGCAGGAGGCTCGACCGTGAGCGCGCCAGCCCATCCCGCCCAGATGCCGGCCACCAGCGTGTGGCGGCAGTTCTACGCGCTCACCAAGCCGCGCGTGGTGCAGCTGATCGTGTTCTGCGCCCTCATCGGCATGGTGCTGGCCGTGCCCGAGGTGCCTACGCTGGCAGAGCTGCTGCGCATGGCCGAGGCCTGCCTTGGCATCTGGCTGGTCGCCGGTGCGGCCGCAGCCTTCAACTGCCTGGTCGAGAAGGGCATCGACGCCCGCATGAAGCGCACGGCCTGGCGGCCGACCGCCCGTGGTGAACTCTCCGACCGACAGGCGCTTCTGTTCTCTGCAGCGCTCTGTGCGCTCGGCTCGGCCATCCTGTGGTTCGCGGTCAACCCGCTGACGATGTGGCTCACCTTCGCCACCTTCGTGGGCTATGCCGTGGTCTACACCGTGGTGCTCAAGCCGCTCACGCCGCAGAACATCGTGATCGGCGGTGCCTCCGGCGCGATGCCGCCGGTGTTGGGCTGGGCCGCCATGACGGGCAGCGTCGACCCGGAGGCGCTGATCCTGTTCCTCATCATCTTCCTGTGGACGCCGCCGCACTTCTGGGCGCTGGCGCTTTACCGTGTGGAGGACTACCGCCGCGCCGGCCTGCCGATGCTGCCGGTGACGCACGGCAACGAATACACGCGGCTGCAGATCCTGCTCTACACGCTGATCCTGTTCGCGGCCTGCCTGATGCCGTTCATCTATCGCATGAGCGGCTGGCTCTACCTGCTGGCCGCCATTGCCGTGAGCGTGGGCTTCTGCGGCTATGCCTACGCCTTGCGGCGCCGCTATTCCGACCAACTGGCGCGCAAGACCTTCCGCTTCTCGCTCATCCATCTGAGCGTGCTGTTCGCAGCATTGCTGGTGGACCACTACGTCCTATGACCGACCGATTGCCTTCGCCTTCCTCGACGCTCGCGCATACGTTGCCGGCCCGGCGCCGCGCGCTGCAACTGCTGGGCGCCGGCTGCGCTGCCGTGGCGCTGGGTGCCTGCACCGATCCCAAGCCCAGCTTCCAGGCCGTGGACATAACCGGTGCCGACTATGCCAAGGACTTCCGCCTGACCGACATGAACGGCCGCGAGCGCACCATGGCGGACTTCAAGGGCAAGGCGGTGGTGCTCTTCTTCGGCTACGCACAGTGCCCCGACGTGTGCCCCACCACCATGAGCGAGATGCTCCAGGTGCGGGAGAAGCTGGGTGCCGATGGCCAGCGCGTGCAGGTGCTGTTCGTCACTGTCGATCCGGAGCGCGACACGGCCGAGGTGATGAAGGCCTACATGACCGCCTTCGACCCCAGCTTCCTGGCGCTGATCCCCACGACGGAGCAACTGCCCGCGCTGGCCAAGGACTTCAAGGTCTACTACAAGAAGGTGGAGGGCAAGACGCCCACCAGCTATTCGATGGACCATTCGGCCGCGAGCTTCGTCTACGACCCGCAAGGCCGGCTGCGTCTGTACGCCCGCTACGGCCTGGGCACCGACGCGATGGCCTCGGACCTCAAGACGCTGCTGGCGTCGAGCTGAGCCAGACCGTTGACGGGTGCGCCATCCGCGCGCAAGGTGTGCCGGAGGGCGGACGCCCAATGAAAAACCCGGCTTCGGCCGGGTTTCATTGGTAGCGCGCGGCGAAGCTCAGGCGTATTCGGCCAGCGCCTTCTTCATCTTCTTCATCGCCGCCGACTCGATCTGGCGGATGCGCTCGGCCGACACGCCGTAATCGGCGGCCAACTCGTGCAGCGTCATGCCGCCGGAACCGTCGTCATTCACCTTGAGCCAGCGCTCTTCCACGATGCGGCGGCTGCGCGGGTCCAGCGTCTCCAGCGCGGTCGCGATGCCGTCGGTGGACAGGCGATCGCGCTGGCGCGACTCGAGTTGCGCCGTCGGCTCTTGCGTTGCGTCGGCCAGATAGGCGATGGGGCCGAAAGCCTCGTCGTCGCCGTCCGAAGGCGTCGGGTCCAGCATCACGTCACCACCCGACAGGCGGGTTTCCATCTCCACGACTTCTTCGCGCTTGACGTTCAGGTGCTCGGCCACCAGGCCGATCTCCTCGCTGTTGAGGGTTTCCCGATGCGTGTCGGCATCAACCGCCTCGGCCTTGAAACCCTGCTTGAGCGACCGCAGGTTGAAGAACAGCTTGCGCTGGGCCTTGGTGGTCGCCACCTTCACCATGCGCCAGTTCTTGAGGATGTACTCGTGAATCTCGGCCTTGATCCAGTGGATCGCGTAGCTCACTAGCCGCACGCCCTGGTCTGGATCGAAGCGGCGGACGGCCTTCATCAGGCCGATGTTGCCTTCCTGGATCAGGTCGCCGTGCGGCAGCCCATAGCCCAGGTATTGGCGGGAAATCGAGATCACCAGACGCAGGTGCGACAGGATCAGCGCACCGGCGGCCTGCAGGTCGCCTTCGTCGCGCAGACGGCGCGCGAAGTTGCGCTCTTCTTCCTGGGAGAGCAGGGGCAGGCGATTGGCCGCCGAGATGTAGGCGTCCAGGTTGCCCAGCGGGGGCACCATCGCCCACGGGTTGGCAACGGCCAGTGACTGCGAAGACACAGCAGACAGGTTGGACATCGGGGTTACTCCTTGCTTGAGGATATTAGCACTCGGGAGGTTGGAGTGCTAACGCCCGGGTGAGTTCCCATCATTCCCGCATAGTCGATAGTTTTTATTGGTAGGACGTGGACGCCGCCGATACGCCGACGCGTCCTGCGCTCGGGCTGAACCCACCTTGGTGGAGTCCATGAGCTCCGCTTCGCCCGAAGGAGAGCACCGACTGGCTGGGTTAGAGCTCGGCTGGTGGCGCTGCGTTCCCGCCGGGGCGGAACGCAGCGCCTTTCCGGCTCAACCCAGCAGGTTGTGGAGCAGGCCCGACACGGCGCCCACGGGGCTGTTCGCCGCACCCGTGGCCGTACCGCTGGACACGGGCTCGGTGGTGCTCGCGACGGTGCCGACCAGGCTGCCCAGCAGCCCGCCGACCGCGCCGTCACCGGAAAGCAGGCCCCCTGCAGAGCCGGCGAGCCCGCCACCCAGCAGCCCGCTGTCTCCGGCGACGGTATCGAGCACGCCAGCCAGCGCGCCGTTGTCGCCCAGAACGCTGTCCAACAGGTCATTGGCGCCGGTGGCCCCGCTCAGCGCACCACCGACCGGCCCGTTACCACCCAGGACGCCGTCCAGCAGATCCCCGCCCGTGACGTTGCCCAGCACGCCGTCGGCGCCTGCAACGGTATCCAGCAGGCCACCGACGATGCCGTCTTCGCCGAGCAGGCCGCCGACGGCGTCGCCGCCTGTCAGGTTGCCGCTGGCGATGCCGCCCAGCAGGCCATCGTCACCCAGCACATTCCCCAGCAGATCGCCCCCCAGGAGTTCGCCGCCGGTCACGCTGCCCAGCAGGCCGCCGTCGCCGGCCACGGTGTCGAGCAGACCGCCCACGATGCCGGTGTCGCCAGCGATGCCGCCGAGCAGGTCACCGCCGGTGAGACCACCCAGCAGACCGTCCTGGCCCAGCACGCCGCCGAGCAAGTCACCTCCCAGCAGGTCACCCCCAGTGACGCCACCCAGCAGGCCGTCGCTGCCGAGCACGCCGCCCAGCAGGTCGCCGCCGAGTGCACCGTCGGTGATGTTCGCCACGCTGTCGGTCACGTAGTCCACCTGCTGTGTCACGCCGGAGAGGACGTCGTGCACGATGTTCGAGCCCAGCAGCCCTTCGCTCAGCGGCGAGACCAGGCCGTCCACCGCACCGGTGGCCGTGCCCACGACGTCATCCACGGGGTCCAGCACGTTCGGATCGTTGGCCGTGAAGCTGTCGCCCAGCAGCGGCGACAGCGCACCGCTGACCGTGCCGCCGACGTTGTCCACCAGACCCGTGACCGGTGCCAGCGTGTCCGACAGGCCCAGCTCGCCCACCAGGGGCAGGCTGTCCAGGCTGGCGACGGTGTCGGAGGCCACGCCCACCGCGGGGTCCAGCAGCTGGTTGCCCGTGCCACCGTCGCCCCCGCCGGTCAGGCCGCCAAGGAGGCCTCCCAGCAGGCCATCGTCACCCAGCACGCCACCGAGCAGATCGCCGCCCAGCAAGTCACCACCAGTGAGGCCACCCAGCAGACCGTCCTCGCCCAGCACGCCGCCGAGCAGATCCCCACCCAGCAGGTCACCACCGGCGAGGCCGCCCAGCAGCCCGTCTTCACCCAGCACGCCGCCGCCCAGCAAGTCACCACCAGTGAGGCCACCGAGCAGGCCGTCTTCACCGAGAACGCCGCCGAGCAGGTCTCCGCCGAGGAGCTCGCCTCCCAGCAGGCCGCCCACGACGCCGTTCTCGCCGACCAGACCGCCCACCAGGCCGTCCTCGGTCAGCAGGCCACCGACCAGGCCGTTGTCGCCCAGCACGCCACCCAGCAGCCCCTGGTCGCCCAGCACGGCATCCAGCGGGCCGCCGAGCGTGCCCCCCACCAAGCCGCCGATCAGACCGTCCTCGCCCAGCAGCGTGTCGGTCAGCCCGTCGACGATGCCGCCGTTGCCGACCACGCCACCGAGCAGGCCGTTGTCGGCCACCAGGCCGCCGACCAGGCCATCCTCGGCCAGCAGCCCGCCCACCAGGCCGTTCTCGGTCAGCAGCCCGCCGACGAGGCCGTCGTCGCCGAGCACGCCGCCCAGCAGGTTGCCGACGACGCCGTCCTCGGCGAGCAGGCCGTCCACCACGCCGTCCAGGCCGGTGGCGCCGAGCACGCCGCCCAGGGGGCCGTCGCTGCTCACGAGGTTGTCCAGCAGGTTGACGACGGCATCGGTGACGTAGTCGACCTGGGTGTCGAGGGAGCCGAGCACGGCGCCCGTGGTGCCGCTGCCCAGGAGGTCGTCCACGACAGGGGTGAGCACGGTGCCCAGGCCGTCGGTGACGCTGTCGACGCTCTGGTCGACGGGGTCGAGGGCGTTGGGGTCGTTGGCGGTGAATTCGGAGCCGACCAGGGGCGAGAGGGTGTTGTCCAGCACGGTGGTCACGTTGTCGACGACGCTGACCACGGGGTTGAGCGAGTCGCCCAGGCCCAGGGCATCGGAGACGCCACCGACGACGGTGCCGCCGAGGCTGTCGGTGGGATCGAGCAGGGCATCGGCGTCTGCGTCTGCGTCGGCATCGGCATCTGCATCTGCATCTGCATCTGCATCCGCATCCGCATCCGCATCCGCATCCGCATCCGCATCCGCGTCAGCATCGGCATCGGCATCGGCATCGGCATCGGCATCGGCATCGGCATCGGCATCGGCATCGGCATCGGCATCGGCATCCGCGTCGGCATCGGCATCGGCATCGGCATCGGCATCGGCATCGGCATCGGCGTCGGCATCGGCGTCGGCATCGGCATCGGCATCGGCATCGGCGTCGGCATCGGCATCGGCATCGGCATCGGCGTCGGCGTCGGCGTCGGCGTCGGCGTCGGCGTCGGCATCGGCATCGGCATCGGCATCGGCATCGGCATCGGCATCGGCATCGGCATCGGCATCAGCGTCAGCGTCAGCGTCAGCGTCAGCGTCAGCGTCAGCGTCAGCGTCAGCGTCAGCATCGCCGTCATCAGGCGGGGTCGTGGGCGGGTTGGTGCCGCCAGGCTGTGTGAGGAAGACGGGGAAGGCCGTGCCGTTGTCGTCGCCGCCGCCGGCCAGTGCGCCCAGGACCAGTCCACCGCCCAGGGCGGCCAGGGCGAACTCGCCGAGTCCGAGGCCGCCGGCCATCGGGGGCGCGCCCTTCTTCACGGCCAGCGCGGCGGAGTCGACGCCCGAGTCGACCTGCAGGTCGCCCGAGGCAAGCCCCACATCGAGCTGGGAGCCGCCGCCTTCGAGCGCGCGGGTGGTCACGGTGGCGTCCGTGCCACCGACGAAGGTGCCGCTGATCGGCTGGGTGTTCGGCCCCGTCGGGTTGAACACCACGCCTGCCTGGCCGTCCTGCGGCACCAAGACCCGGTCACCCGCCTGTAGCAATTGGTTGGCCTGCGCCGGGATGTCCACGCCATCGCGCACCACCATCACGCCGGGCGAAACGCTGGTCAGCGTTCCAATTCCGCCGGCGGCATTGGCGCTGCCACCCCCCATCGGAATTGGCGTGGCCATGACGCCCGCAGATGAGGCTTGCGCCATGAGTACAGGGGCCATGCCGGAATTGCCGGCCGTATCGGTCGTCGTCGTTGCCATCGCTCTTGCTCCACGCGTCTGGTTGAAAGATGCGGATGCAGGGGGCAAGACGTGTGCCGCAGCGAAAGCGGCCACGGGCACGCACAAAAGTGTGGATTTTTTGGCGTTTTGAGGGGGATGCCGGGGTCCTTGCCCAGGATGTTCCGGCGGGCGTTACGTAACGGCTGCGGTAACGAAGCGGTGACGTGCCGGGTGTCTAAGGGGCGCCATGAGGCTGCGCGAAACGTCGAAATTCAATTCGGAAGAAATAGACCGAACCGTGGAAAAACAATTCTTTTGCGTACGGGTTGCTGGCCAATCCGGGAATTGAAATTCGAGGCCAGGGGCCAATCGGAATCGGCACGGCCAATTGCTGGCAGGGGCTTGTCCCTCCCGCGGCCCGCGCGCGACGGGCGGTTCGACGCAGCCAGACTTTCCTGCGGGCGGGGCCATGGCAGGCCGGCGATCAGCTGCGCCGGTCCGCCGAAGCGGCGGCCGCGCATGGCGAGCCGCCGGGCCTGTGGCGCAATCAGCCTACCAGCGCCTGGGCAAACTCACGGGCGTCGAAGGTTTCGAGGTCCTCGAGCTTCTCGCCCACGCCGATGAAGTAGACCGGCACCGGCGCCGTGCCCGGTTTGGTCCGGGCGCGTTCCTCGCCCCAGCGGGCGATGGCGCAGAGCACGCCGCCCTTGGCCGTGCCGTCGAGCTTGGTCACCACCAGACCGGTGAGGCCCAGCGCATCGTCGAAAGCCTTGACCTGGGCCAGGGCGTTCTGGCCGGTGTTGCCATCGATGACCAGCAGCACCTCGTGCGGGGCGGCCACGCCGTCGGCCGAGCCGGTGTCGGCCTTGCCGATCACGCGCTTGATCTTCTTGAGCTCGTCCATCAGGTGCAGCTGCGTGGGCAGGCGGCCGGCGGTGTCGACCAGCACCACGTCCTTGCCCCGCGCCTTGCCGGCGTTGACCGCGTCGAAGGCCACCGCCGACGGGTCGCCGCCCGCCTGGCTGACGATCTCGACCAGGTTGCGGTCGGCCCAGATGGCGAGCTGCTCGCGCGCGGCAGCGCGGAAGGTGTCGGCCGCGGCCAGCAGCACCGTGCAGCCTTCGTTGGCCAGGTGCTTGGTGAGCTTGCCGATGGAGGTGGTCTTGCCCGCGCCGTTGACGCCCGCGACCATGATCACGGTGGGCGTGTGGCGGCCGATCTCCAGGGGCTTTTCCAGCGGCTTGAGCACCTCGGCCACGGCGTCCACCAGCAGGGCGCGCACGGCCTGGGGTGTGGTGGCGCTGTGGCGCCAGACGCGGTCCTTCAGGTCCTGCAGGATGTGCTCCGCGGCCGGGATGCCGGTGTCGGCCATCAGCAGCGCTTCTTCCAGCTGTTCGTAGAGCTCGTCGTCGATCTGGGCATTGACGAACACGGCCTGGATGCCGCTGCCGGTCTTCTTGAGCCCGGTGCGAAGGCGGTTGAGCCAGCCCTGCCGCGAAGGCTCGGAGGCCGGCTCGGCGACGACGGGCGGTGCCGACCGCACCACGGGCGTCGGCGGGGCGACCGGCACGGGGGCGGGCGTGGCGACACTGGCGGGCGGCGCTGTGGGAGCCGGTGGGGTCGGTGGGGTCGGTGGGGTCGGTGGCGTCACCAGTGCCGGGGCAACCGATGGGATGTCGCGGCCGGCAGGAGCGGGTGCCTGGGCCGGCGGCAGGACGGGGGGCACCTCAGGCATCGGCGCCGGGCTGGGTGTCGAGGTCGGGAGCTGCGGTGTAACCGACGGGCGGGGCGATGCGGGAGCGACCGGCGTCGGCGCGGGCGCCACCGGTGCCGCGGCGGGAGGCAGGGGCGAAGGCACCGGGGTCGGCGCGCTCGGCTTGTTTCCGAACCAGCTCGACGGCGAGAACACCGAGCGCCCGCCGCCGGCTTCAGGGGCCGGCGCAGGTGCAGGGGAGGGCGGGGAGCCGGCCGGCGCCGCAGGCTCCGCCGGCGGCTTTTTCTTGAAAAAACTGAACATCCAGGCGCTTTTTAGAATCCGAGCCATTCTATGAAACACCCCCCGCCGAGCCGCCGGCCCCTTGCTGCGGCCCTGCTGGCGGCCTGTCTTGCCCTGGCAGCGCCCGTCCATGCCCAGCAGCCCCCCGCCGAAGGGGCGCCCCTCACCCCCTCCGCATTGCCTTCGGCGGCCCAGCCGCCCCAGCAGTTCCGGCTGGCCAACGGCCTGACGCTGATCGTGCAGCCCGACCACCGTGCCCCCACGGCCGTGCAGATGCTGTGGGTGCGTGTCGGCTCCGTCGACGAGCTGGACGGCACCAGCGGTGTCGCGCACGTGGTCGAGCACATGATGTTCAAGGGCTCGGCCCAGCTCAAGCCGGGCGAGTTCTCGCGCCGCGTGGCGGCGCTGGGCGGGCGGGAGAACGCCTTCACCACCCGCGACTACACCGGCTACTACCAGCAGATCCCCGTCGAACGGCTGGAAGAGGCCATGCGGCTGGAGGCGGACCGCTTCGCCAGCAACCAGTGGCCGGACGACGAATTCAAGCGCGAGATCGAGGTGGTGAAGGAAGAACGCCGCATGCGCACCGAAGACCAGCCCCGCGCACTGCTGGGCGAGCAGCAGAACGCGGCCATCTTCGACGCCTCGCCCTACCGGCGGCCGGTGGTCGGCTGGATGAGCGACCTGTCGGCCATGACGCCCGACGACGTGCGTGCCTTCTATCGACGCTGGTACGTGCCCGACAACGCGGCCATCGTGGTGGCTGGCGATGTCGATCCGCAGAAGGTGCGGGCGATGGCCGAGCGCTACTACGGTCGCATCCCGGCGCGCGCCGTGCCGGTTCGCAAGCCCTACACCGAGCTGCCGCAGCGCGGCATCCGGCGCATCGAATTCAAGGCACCCGCCGAGCAGGCCTATGTGTCGCTGGCCTTCCGTGTGCCGCAGCTGGATTCCCTCGACGAGGACTCCGACGCCTGGGCCCTGCTGGTGCTGGCGGCGGTGCTGGACGGCTACAACGGCTCGCGGCTGGACCGTGCCCTGGTGCGCGGCCCCGAGCGCGTGGCCGACGGCGTGAGCGCCGGCTACGGCCTGTACGGCCGCGGGCCGCAGCTCTTCTACCTGACCGGCGTTCCGGCGGCCGGCAAGACCACCGAGGCTGTCGAGGCCGCCTTGCGTGCCCAGGTGGCGCGCATCGCCCAGGAAGGCGTCTCCGAGTCCGAACTCGCTCGCGTGAAGACGCAGTGGGTCGCCAGCGAAACCTACAAGCGCGACTCGGTCATGGCCCAGGCGCGCGAGCTGGGCAGCCAGTGGGTGCAGGGCCTGCCGCTCGACGCCGATGCCCGCATGCTGGCCAAGCTGCTGGCCGTGACGCCGGCCCAGGTGCAGGCCGTCGCCGGCCGCTATTTCGGGGACGACCAACTGACCGTCGCCACGCTGCGGCCGCAGCCCATGTCGTCGGCGGCCAAGCGGCCGCGCAGCCCCTTCGGCCCGGTGGGAGAGATCCGATGAAGCGCGCTCTTGTCCTGATGCGGCGCTGTCGCCGCACCGCCCTGCTGGCCGTGCTGGCCGGCGCCGCCGGCCTGGCCCAGGCGGGCGTGGCGATCGAACACTGGCGCCTGGCCAACGGCGCGCAGGTCTATCTGGCGCGCACCCCGGCCCTGCCCATCGTCGATGTGCAGATCGATGTCGACGCCGGCAGCCGGCGCGACCCCGCCGCCCAGTCCGGCCTGGCGGGCGCCACGGCCGGCATGGCCGAGAAGGGCGTGCGGGCCAGCGGCAGCGAACCCGCGCTGGACGAGAACCAGCTGGGCGAGGCCTGGGCCGACCTGGGCGCCGAGTTCGACGTCGGCGCCAGCGCCGACCGGATGAGCTTCAGCCTGCGCAGCCTGGCCGACCCGGCCCTGCTGGCCCGCGCGGCGGCCCTGGCCTCGCGCGAGATCGGCGAGCCGGCCTTCCCCGACGAGGTCTGGCGCCGTGAGCGCGAGCGCATCGCCGCCGGCCTGCGCGAGGCCGACACCCGGCCGGCCAGCGTCGCCGGACGCGCCTTCGCGCGCGATGTCTACGGCGGCCATCCCTACGGCCAGGAGATGACCCAGGCGACCCTGGCGGCCATCGGCATCGAGGACATGCGGCGCTTCCATGCCGAGTTCGTGCGGCCCTGCCGGGCCAAGGTGAGCGTGGTGGGTGCCATCGACCGGCCGGGCGCCGAGCGCCTGGCAACGCAGCTGCTCTCGCGCCTGCCGCAGCAGAGCTGCCCGGCGCTCGCCGCCGTGCCCGAGGTGCCGCCCCTGGCCGAGGCCCGTCTGGAGCGCATTCCCTTCGACGCCGCGCAGGTGCATGTGTGGATCGGCCAGCCGGGCTACCGCCGGGCCGATGCCGACCACTTCGCGCTCACGCTGGGCAACTACATCCTGGGCGGCGGTGGCTTCGTCTCGCGCCTGACCGAGGCGGTGCGCGAGAAGCGCGGGCTGGCCTACAGCGTCTACAGCGGCTTCTCGCCCGGGCTGCATGCAGGGGCCTTCCGCATCGGCTTCCAGACCCGGCCCGAACAGGCCGAGCAGGCGGTGACCGTGGCGCGCGAGGTGCTGGAGAAGTTCGTCGCCGAGGGGCCGACGGCGGCCGAACTGCAGGCGGCCAAGGACAACCTGATCGGCGGCTTTCCCCTGCTGCTGGACAGCAACCGCAAGCTGCTGGGCAACGTGGCCAACATCGCGTGGAACGACCTGCCCCTGGACTACCTCGACACCTGGCGCGAACGCGTGAACGCCGTCACCGTCGAGGATGTGCGCGCCGCCTTCCAGCGCAAGCTGCAGCCGCAGCGCATGGTGACGGTCATCGTGGGCGGCACGGACAAGGCGCGCTGAGCACGGCGCGGGGCGCATCGGCGCCCCCGCGTCCTCGGTCCGGGTCATGGGCGCCGTTAAGCTCGGCCCGATGAACCGAAGCAAGTCCTCCACGAAGGCCGGTGCGGGCCGGCCCCACGAAGTCCGCATCATCGGCGGCGCGTGGCGCCGCACGCGGCTGCCCGTCGCCGATCGGCCCGGTCTGCGCCCCACGCCCGACCGGGTCCGCGAGACCCTCTTCAACTGGCTGGCCAGCCTGGCGGGTGCCAGCGGCGGGGAGTTGCCGGGCTGGCGCTGCATCGACGTCTTCGCGGGTACCGGCGCGCTCGGCTTCGAGGCGGCCTCGCGCGGTGCGGCCGAGGTGCTGGTCTGCGAGCAGGATGCCGCGCTGCTGCAGCAGATGAAGGCCACGCGCGACAAGCTGCAGGCCGATGCCGTGCAGGTGCAGCGTGGCGATGGCACCGCCTGGCTGGAGCGCAGCAGCCCGCGCCACTGGCATGCCATCTTCCTCGACCCGCCCTTCGAACAGGCGGCGCTGTACGAGCGCGCACTCAAGGCCGCGGCGGCAGCGCTGCAGCCCGACGGCGTGGTCTATCTGGAGGCCGACCAGGCCTGGACCGACGAGCGCCTTGCGCCTTACGGGCTGGCCGTCTTCCGCCACCTCAAGGCAGGCGCTGTGCATGCGCACCTGCTCAAGCCCCTGGCACCGGCGACCTGACGCGCGTCCGCGCGTACCCGGGCGCGATATGGTGCAGTGCAGCGTGGCGTACATAATGCGCGCCGAGACAACCCCCGGCCCCCGACCCAGGAGGAAGAGATGACGACCGATGTGATAGCCGTCTACCCCGGCACCTTCGACCCCATGACGCTTGGCCATGAGGACGTGGTCCGCCGTGCCACGCAGCTGTTCCCGAAGGTGATCGTGGCCGTCGCGGCCGGACACCACAAGAAGGCGCTGTTCTCGCTGGCCGAGCGCATCGAGATGGCCCGCGCCGTGGCCGAGCCCTTTGGCGACCGGGTGACGGTCGAGAGCTTCTCGGGCCTGCTGCGCGACTTCGTGGTCGAGCGCGGCGGCAAGGCCATGGTGCGCGGCCTGCGCGCCGTGACGGACTTCGATTACGAATTCCAGCTGGCCGGCATGAACCGTTCGCTCATGCCCGAGGTCGAGACCGTCTTCCTCACGCCCAGCGACAAGTACCAGTTCATCTCCAGCACCTTCGTGCGCGAGATCGCCATGCTCGGCGGCGAGGTGGACAAGTTTGTCTCGCCGCACGTGCAGGAGCGGCTGGCCGCCAAGGTGCGCAGCCTGGGCCGCGAATGAGGCGGGTGGGCGGACCCGTGCACATTCCGGGCTCGCCCGCCGTCCTTCGCGCGGCATGAACGCGCGGGCCCTTCCCCGCCTCCACGCCCTGGGCGACGCCGCCCTGCTGTGCGAGCTGCCGCCGCCTGCCACGCTGCTGGCGCAGCAACGCATCTGGGCCCTGGCGCGCGAGGCCGCCGCGTGGCCCGAGGTGCAGGAGGTGCTCCCGGGCATGAACAACCTCACCCTGCTGTTCGATCCGCAGCAGGTCGATGCCGGCGAGCTGGAGTTGCGCGTGCTCACCGCATGGCCCGCGCTCGCCGTCGAGGCCCCGGGCGCTGGCCGCGTCGTGGAGATCCCGGTCGCCTATGGCGGAGAGCACGGCCCCGACCTGGACGATGTCGCCCGTCACACGGGCCTGTCTCCGGCCGAGGTGGTGCGCCGCCATGCGGCCGGCGAGTACGTGGTCTACCTGCTGGGCTTTTTGCCCGGCTTCGCCTTCATGGGCGGCCTTGCGCCCGAGCTGCACACGCCGCGCCGGCGCGAGCCGCGCACCGCGGTGCCGGCGCGGTCGGTGGGCATCGGCGGTGCGCAGACGGGCATCTATCCGCTCGACTCGCCGGGCGGCTGGCAGCTGATCGGCCGCACCGCGCTCACGCTGTTCGACCCGGCGGCCGAGCCGCCCACGCTGCTGCAGCCGGGCGATCGGGTGCGCTTCGTGCCTGAGAGCGTGACGCTGTGATCCTCGTCCACAAGCCCGGGCTGCTCGCCTCGGTCCAGGACCTGGGCCGCGAGGGCCATCGCCAGCGCGGCATCTGCCCGGGCGGCGCGCTGGACCGCGCGGCGCTGGCGGTGGCCAACCGGCTGGTGGGCAATGCGTGTGGCGCCGCCGGGCTCGAACTCACGATGGGCAACGCCGAGTTGCGTTTCGAGGCGCCGACGCGCATCGCACTGATGGGCGACGACTTCGGCGCCCGCCTGGACGGTCGCGCGTTGCGCCCGGGGTGGAGCGTGCCCGTGCAGGCGGGCGCGCGCCTGGTGCTGGGTGGCGTCAATGCGCAGGCGGGCAAGGCCGGCGTGCGCAGCTGGCTGGCCGTGGCGGGTGGCATCGACGTGCCGCAGGTGCTGGGCTCGCGCAGCACGGACCTCAAGGCCGGCTTCGGCGGGCTGGACGGTCGGGCGCTGAAGAAGGGCGACCGGCTGCCGCTGGGCGTGTCCGCGCTGACGGAGGCGCAGCGCGCGCGGCCCGCCTTCGGTATCCATCCGCTCGACCCCTGGCGCGACGAGGGCGCGGCGGAGCCGGTCTGCGTGCTGCCGCCCGAAGAGGGCGTGTGGCCGCTGCGCGTGATGCCCGGGCCCGAATACGCGCAGTTCGGCGCCGCGGCGCGCACGCAGTTCTGGCAGGCCGCCTGGCGCATCACGCCGCAGAGCAACCGCATGGGCAGCCGGCTCGACGGCCCGCCGCTGCGGCGCGAGCAGGAGGCCGACATGCTCTCCGCCGGTGTGGTGCCCGGCACCATCCAGGTCCCGCCTTCGGGCCAGCCCATCGTGCTGATGGGCGATGCCCAGACCACCGGCGGCTATCCGCGCATCGGCGTGGTGATCCGCGCCGACCTGTGGAAGCTGGCGCAGGCGCCGCTGGGCAGCCGGCTGCACATGGTCGAGGTCGACGCCGCCGCGGCGGCGCGGGCCTGGCAGGCGCTCGAACGTTGGCGCCACGACATCGACCGCGGCCTCGCCGCGCTCGGCTGGCCGGCCGCGCCGCCAGTACGCCTCTGACTCTCTTTCTGGAGCAAGGAACCATGCAGATCGACCTGAATGCCGACCTCGGCGAAGGCGCCGGCAACGACGAAGCCCTGCTGGGCCTGGTGAGTTCGGCCAACATCGCCTGCGGCTGGCATGCCGGCGATGCCGTGACCATGCAGCAGTGCGTGCGCTGGGCGCTGGCCAAGGGCGTGGCCATCGGCGCGCATCCCAGCTTTCCGGACCGCGAGAACTTCGGCCGCAGCGCCATGCAACTGCCGCCAGCGCAGATCGTGGCCGACATGCTCTACCAGATCGGCGCGCTGGACGCGATCGTGCGCGCCGAAGGCGGACGCCTGGCGCACGTCAAGCCGCACGGCATGCTCTACAACCAGGCCGTGAAGGAACCCGAGCTGGCCGCAGCGCTGTGCGAGGCGGTGCGCCGCTTCGACCCCTCGCTCAAGTTCTTCGGCCTGGCCGGCAGCGGCATGATCGACGCGGCGCGGGCCGCCGGCCTCACGCCCGTGGAAGAGGTCTTCGCCGACCGCGGCTACATGCCCGACGGCAGCCTGGTGCCGCGCAGCCAGCCGGGCGCGCTGATCGAGAGCGAGGAGCAGTCGCTCGCGC
This sequence comes from Pseudacidovorax sp. DMC4, assembly GCF_056314265.1. NCBI lineage: Bacteria > Pseudomonadati > Pseudomonadota > Betaproteobacteria > Burkholderiales > Comamonadaceae > Pseudacidovorax > Pseudacidovorax sp. DMC4. The sequence goes on from NZ_JBQUYR010000003.1 coordinate 232,132, forward strand.
AGACGCTGTCGCTGGTGCGCGACCGGCAGGTCACCGCCATCGACGGCAGCGTGGTGCCGGTCAACGCGCAGAGCGTGTGCCTGCATGGGGACGGCGCCCATGCGCTGGCCTTCGCGCGCCGCATCCGCGAGCGCCTGGCGGCCGAGGGCATCGGCGTCGCGCCCTTCGCGGGCTGACGCTCGCTTTCGCCCTTGGCGCCGGGCAGGCAGCGCAGGCGCTCAGCCCAGCGTGTCGTACACGCCCTTCTCGAAGCGATAGAGCAGCTCCATCACCCGTGCATCCGCGAAAGGGAAGGTCTGCGTCGCCAGCAGCCCGGCGATGCCGGTGTGCGGGTCGATCCAGAAGAAGCTGTTGGCCAGCCCCGCCCACGACAGGCTGCCGGCGGGCCGGCCGGTGGGCGCCGGCTGCTCGTTGATCTGGAAGGCCAGGCTCCAGCGCTTGGTGATTCCGGGAAAGAACTCCGCGTCGGCCGTGAGCGGGATGGCCGCCTTGAGCAGGCTCACGCGCGCATTGCCGATCTGGTTGAGCGACAGGTGCGTGGTCACCGTCTCGGGCCGCAGCACGCGCTCGCCGTCGAGCTGGCCCAGGTTGAGCACCATGCGCATGAAGCGCGCGTAGTCGCCCATGGTGCTGTAGAGCCCGCCGCCGCCCATGTGGAATTCGGGCTCCTGCGCGATCTCGAAGGGGAAGGGCGCGAAGGCGCCGTCCTCGCCCCGCAGGTGCACGCCGGCCAGGCGCTGGCGCATGTCGGGCGTGATGCGAAAGCCGGTGCTCGCCATGCCCAGCGGCTCCCAGAGGTTCTGGCGCATGAATTCGCCCAGCGTCAGGCCGCTGACGGCCTCGACCATGCGGCCGGCCCAGTCGATGCCCACGCCGTATTCCCAGCGCTCGCCAGGGTCGGCCAGCAGCGGCAGCGTCAGGGCCTTGAGCTGGCAGCCGATGACGCCCGGGATGTCCAGCGCCGCCTGCACCTTCTGCATGTCGGGGTTCCAGATCTCGTAGCTGCAGCCGGAACTGTGCGAGAGCAGGTGGCGCAGCGTGACCGGCCGCCTGGGCGGCCGGGTGGTCGGCCGGCCCTCGGCGTCGAAGCCGGTCAGCACGCCCAGCTCGCCGATGGCGGGCACCACGCGGGCAGCGGGCGCGTCCAGGTCGAGCAGGCCGCGTTCCACGCACTGCACGGCCGCGACCGAGGTGACGGCCTTGGTCATGGAGGCGATCCAGAGCACGGTGTCGGGCGTCATGGCGACGCCGCTGCCAAGCTGGCGCTCGCCGGCGGCGCCTTCGTAGCGCAGGCCGTCGCGGTCGGCCACCAGGGCCACCACGCCGGGGGCCTGGCCGCTGGCCACGCCTTCGGCCAGGATCGTGTCGAGGGTCGTCTTGAGGGTCATGTCTGTCTCCTGTGTCGTTGGAAGCGCGCCTGCCGGGGTACGCATGCGGGCGCGGCGGCCGCGCGGGCGGCCTGCCGGAAAAAGTCTAGGAAGCCGGGGCGCCGGCGGCTCGCCGTATCGCGCCAACCGGCTGGCCGCTGCGTGCCAGCGCGCAAGCGCTCAGCGCAGTGCCTGGGCGCGGAAGGCGGCGGGCGCGATGCCGCGCTGGCGCAGGAACTGCCGTGCGAAGTGCGAGGCATCGGCAAAGCCGCATCGCCGGCCGATTTCGGCCACGCCCAGGTGGCGCAGGCGCGGCTGCGCCAGCATGCCGGCGGCGGCCTCCACCCGCAGGGCCATCAGCGTGGGCAGAAAGCCGCGGCCCTGCGCCGCCATGGCGCGGTGCAGGGCGCGCAGCGACACGCCCGCCTCGGTGGCGACTTCGGCCGCAGTCAGCCCGGGTTGCATGAAGCGCGCGCGCAGCACGCCGAGGATGCGGGCCTGCGCATCGGGTGGCTCGGGCTGCGCAGGGGCGTGCGCATCGCCCAGCAGCGAGAGCAGGCCGCCCAACTGGGCCTCGATCAAGGCGTCATGGTCGGCCGGCTGTTGGCGCAAGGCCCGGGGCACCAGCGCCTCCTTGACGCCGCGAAGCGCCAGGCCCCAGCCGGCATCGGCCCGCAGCGGCCGGCCGATGAGCCGGGCCGGGTCGGCCACCCAGTGCGCCACCCAGTCGATGGGCAGTTCGATGGACAGGTCGTCCAGTCCCGCGCCGAAGTCGAAGGCATAGGGCTCGCGCGAGTCGATCAGTACCGCATCGCCCGGCTGGAGCAGGGCCGTGTGGCCCGCCTGGGCGGCGCGCCAGGGCAGGCGCGGCTGGGAGAGCAGGTAGTAGGCGTTGTGCTGGCTGCGTGCGATGTCGGCCGCGCCGCGCACGATCTTCTGCGGCGTGCCGCGCGCCTGGTGCGGCAGGATGCGCTGCAGGGCACAGCGCTCGATGCTGCCGAAGAAGCCGTCGCGCTGCAGCGGCACGGCGTCCATCTCCAGCACGGTGGCATGCAGCGCATCGCGCCAGCCGCGCAGCCGCTGGGGCTCGGGCAGGCTTTCCGAAGACCAGGAACAGAGGTTTCTCATGGGCGACCTCGGCAGCGGACGGGAGGCCGAGCATACGTCCGGCGGCGTGTGTGGCGCGGGTGACGCCGGGGACGGGCGCCGCTTCGTTGGGCGCGCGACGTGGATGGTGATCAGCGCAGGAAGGGCGCCAGCCACCGCAGCAGCGCGGCATTCACCGCGTCCGGCGCTTCCATGGTGAGCATGTGGCCCGCCTCGGCCAGCCACACCACCTCGGCCTGCGGGATCAGCGCCGCCATCGCGTGCGTGCAGTCCGGTGGCGTGAGCCGGTCCGCCTCGCCGCACATCAGCAGCACGGGGCAGCGCAGGTCGCCCAGGTGCAGCCGCGCATCAGGCCGTGCCATGACGGCGCGGTTCTGGCGGATCAGCTGTTCGGCACCGGCATCCAGCACCATGGCCAGGTAGCGCTGCACCAGTGCCGGGTCCGCGGCATTCGTGGGATGGAAGGCGAAGGCCACGTTGGCGCGGATCACCGCCTCGGCGCGGTCGGCGGCGAACTCCTCGATGGCGGCGCTGCGCAGCGCATGCATCTCCGGCGTTTCCGGCAGGGGCGAGGTCCCGAGCAGCGCCAGGCCGGCGATGCGCCCGGGCGCCTGGCGCGCGGCCTCCATGGCCACCATGCCGCCCATGGAGGCACCGGCCAGCAGCAGCGGGCCGTCCTCCTGCGCCAGCAGCGCGGCGGCCATGGCCTTGATGGTGTCGTGGTGGCGGCTGACGTCCGCCACACGGGGGCGCAGCGCGGCGGGCATGGCCGGCATCTGTGCCTCCCACAGGCGTTCGTCGCAGGCAAGGCCGGGCAGGAAAACGAGGCGGGGCAGGGCGGTGTCGGACATGCGGCCATTGTTGCAGCGGCCGTCGCGCGGTGCGCCATCGGCATAGGCTGCACGGCCAGCAGCCAGCGCGGTCCCGGCTGCCTAGACTGCGCGTCGATCCAACGCCGGAGCCCCTTTCCATGAACCTGGTCCAACGCGTGCAGGACATCCTGCTGCACCCCAAGCGCACCTGGCCCGAGATCGAGGCCGAATCCACCGACGCGGCCACGCTCTACCGCGAGTACGTGCTGATCCTGGCGGCGATCCCGGCCATTGCCGGCTTCATCGGCCTGTCGATCGTCGGTGCCGGCGCGTTTGGCGTCAGCTTCCGGCTGCCCATCGTGACCGGGCTGGTGCAGGCCGTCGTGAGCTATGTGCTGTCGCTGGTGATGGTCTATGTGCTGGCGCTGATCGTGGACGCGCTGGCGCCCAGCTTCGGCGGGCAGCGCAGCCCGATCCAGGCCCTCAAGCTGGTGGCCTATGCCAGCACCGCCGGCTTCGTGGGCGGCATCTTCAGCCTGCTGCCCTCGCTCGCGGTGCTGGGGGCGCTGGTGGGCCTCTATTCGGTCTATCTCTTCTACACCGGCGTGCCGGTGCTCATGAAATGCCCGGCGGACAAGGCGCTGGTCTACACGGTGGTGTTCGCGCTGTGCGCCATCGTGGCTTCGCTGGTGCTGGGTGCGCTGCTGTCGGTTTTCACACCCGCTCCTCGCATGCCGGTGGGGGCCTTGCCCCTGGCTCTGCCTCTGGCTTGACAGGAACAGGGCCGGCCCGCCATGGACAATGGCCGGCGCATGCCCACCGACCTGATCCTCATCCGCCATGGCGAGACGGACTGGAACCGCGAACTGCGCTTCCAGGGCCACATCGACGTTCCCCTCAACGACACCGGCCACGAGCAGGCCCGCCGCCTGGGCCTGGCGCTGGCCCGTGAGCCGGTGCAGCACATCGTCTGCAGCGACCTGCTGCGCACCCAGCAGACGGCGGCGCCCGCGGCGCAGCAACTGGGCCTGCCGGTGCGCACCACGGTCACGCTGCGTGAGCAGGCCTTCGGCGTGGGCGAGGGCCTGCGGGCCGAGGAGATCCGAGAGAAGCATCCCGAAGCCTGGGACGGCTGGCTGCGCTTCGAGGCCGACCGCTCGCTGCCGGGCGGCGAGAGCACGCGGCAGTTCCATGCCCGCGTGATGCAGGCGCTGGCCGACATCGCCGCGCAGCATGCGGGCAGCCCGGTGCTGGTGGTCACGCACGGCGGTGTGCTCGACATGGTCTGGCGCACGGTGCACGGCCTGGGCCTGGACGGGCCGCGGCAGAGCGACATTCCCAACGCGGGCATCAGCCGCATCCGCATCGACGACCCCGCTCGGCCCGAGGCGCTGGCCATCGTCGGCTGGGCCGAGACAGCGCACCTGGAAGGCCTGGGCCCGCAGCCCAGCTACGACCAGCGGCGGCATCTCAAGATCGGCTGAGCCGACGCATGAACCACGTCTGGATCGACACCGACCTCGGCTTCGACGACCTGGCCGCAGTGATCACGGTGGCGCAGCAGCCGGGCTGGACCATCGACGGACTCTCCCTGGTGGCCGGCAATGCGCCGCTGCCGGTGGTGACGGACAACGCCCTGCGCGCGGCGCACTGCTTCGGCTGGCGCATGCCGATCCATGCGGGCTGTTCTGCGCCGCTGGTGGGCGCGCTGGTCACGGCGCAGAACATCCTGGGCGAGGACGCGATGGCCTCGGCTGGCGAGCAACTGCCGCCTGCGCGTGCGGTGCTCGATGCGCTGCCTGCTTTCGACGCCCTGGCCGCCTTGCTGCGGCAGGCCGACGCGCCGGCCACCGTGCTGGCCCTGGGCCCGCTCACCAACGTCGCCACCCTGCTGCAGCGCGACGCCGCGCTGGCACCGCGCATCGGCCGGCTGGTCTGGATGGGCGGCAGCGCCGGCCCGGGCAACCACACGGCCGCGGCCGAGTTCAACGCCGCGGTGGACCCTGAGGCGATCAATGTCGTGCTCGATGCCGGCGTGCCGCTGGAGATGGTGGGCCTGGATGCCTGCCGCCAGGTGCGCGTGCATGCCGACGATGCGCAGCGCCTGCGCGACCTGGGCACACCGCGTGGCCGGCTGCTGGGCGACCTGCTGCTGGGCTATGTGCGCATCGCCAGCCCCGACGGCCGCCTGCCCATGTCGCTGTACGACCCTACGGCCGCCGCGGCGCTGGTGGACGCCGACTGCATGCAGTGGCGCCCGGCCCATGTGGTGGCCGAGTGCGAGGGCCGCCACACCCGCGGCATGACCGTGGTGGAGTGGCGCGTGCCGCGCAAGGCCCCGGCCAATGCGCGCGTGGCCCACATCGCCGACGAGGCGCGCGTGCGGCGCGTGGTGCTGGACGCCCTGGCCGCCGCGGCGACCTGAGCCCGAGCCCTGCACTGGGTCGGACGCTGCACATCACGCTCACCGAGCAGCCCGGCACTACGATGCCCCGATGACCGACGCGCTCACCGACTTCTGCCATGCCCTGCCCAAGGTGGAACTGCATTGCCACCTGCTCGGCACCGTACGCCACGCCACCTTCAGCGACCTGGCGCGGCGTGCGCAGGCGGCCATCACCCAGCCCGAGATCGACGCCTTCTACATCCGCGGCGAGAAGCCGGTGGGTGTGCTCAAGGCGCTGCGCACGCTGGATGCGCAGCTCATCCGCTCGCCCGACGACCTGCACCGACTGACCTACGAATACCTGCAGGACGCCGCCGCCCACACCGTGCGCTATGCCGAGTTCTTCTGGAACCCCACGGGCACGGCGCAGAAGTCGGGCATCGCCTATCCGCAGGCCCTGGCTGCCATCGTGCGTGCCATCCATGATGCCGAGGCGGACCATGGCATCGTCGGCCGGCTCATTCCCGCCATCGACCGCGAGGCCTCGCCCGAGGCCGCCGTTGAGATGGTCGAATGGGTGCGCGCGCACCGCGTGGACGAGGTGGTGGGCATCGGCATCGACTACAGCGAGATCGACCATCCGCCCGAATGGTTCGCACCCGCCTATGCGCTGGCACGCGAGGCCGGCCTCAAGACCACGGCGCATGCCGGCGAGTTCGGCATGCCCTGGACGAATGTGCGCACCGCCGTCGAGCTGCTGAAGGTGGACCGCATCGACCACGGCTACACCATCGTCGACGCGCCCGACTTCGCGCGCGAATGCGCCGAGCGCGGCATCGTCTTCACCGTGGTGCCGACCAACTCCTACTACCTGCGCACCCTGCCGCCCGAGCGCTGGGCGCTTGACCATCCGATCCGCCGCATGCCGGGCCTGGGCCTGCGCATCCATCCCAACACCGACGACCCCACGCTGCACCTGGTCACGCCGACGCAGGCCTGGCGCAAGATGGTGAGCGACTTCGGCTTCACGCGCGGGGACCTGCGCGAGTTCATGTTCAACGGCCTGGATGCGGCCTGGATCGACGACAGCACCCGCCGGGACTGGCGTGCCGCGTTCACGCGCGAGTGCGATGCGCTGATGGCGCAGGGCTGAACGTCAGCGGCCGCGTCCTCAGGCGATTCAACGAGGAGGAGCCGGTCGTCGTCTGTGCTTCAGTCGGTCCGCTGCCGTCCAGGATCCGGCACCGGCGTCGCCGCCAGCAGCCGCTGGGTGTACGCATGCTGCGGCCGCTCCAGCACCTCGTCGGCGCTGCCGCTTTCGACCACGCGGCCGCCAGTCATCACGAGTACGCGGTCGGCCAGGGCGCGGACCACGCCCAGGTCATGCGTGATGAACAGGTAGGCCAGGCCACGTTCGCGCTGAAGTTCGGCCATCAACCGAAGAATCTGTGCGCGGATCGAGACGTCCAGGGCCGACACCGGCTCGTCCGCCACGATCACGGCCGGCTGCGAGGCCAGCGCCCGGGCGATGCCCACGCGCTGGCGCTGGCCGCCCGACAGCTCGTGCGGCAGCCGGTGGCGGAAGTGCGCGGGCGGCAGGCCGACCTGTTCCAGCAATGCATCGACCTCGCGCGCACTGGCGGCGGCGTCGAGGCCGCGGTTGTGGCGAAGCGGCAGGGCCACGCTCTGGCCGATGGTCTGCCGCGGGTTGAGCGAGCCGCCGGTGTCCTGGAACACCACCTGCACCTCGCGCCGGAAGCGCTGCCAGGCCTCGCCGCGCAGCCCGGTCACGTCCTGGCCGCGGAACAGCACCTGGCCGCTGCTGGGCACCGTCAGGCCCAGCAGCATGCGGCCCAGCGTGGTCTTGCCGCTGCCGCTTTCGCCCACCAGGGCCACCACCTCGCCGGGGTGGATCTGCAGGGAGACGTCGTCGACCGCGAGCTGCGTCTGCCGTGCGCGCCAGAGGCCGCCGGTGCCACGCTGGGCAAAGCCGCGGCCGACGGCACGGGCCTCGAGCAGCGGCACCGGGCCAGTGGCCTGTTGGCCGCCGGCAGGCAGGCGTGCGGTGTCGGCTTCGCCTGGCAACCGGGGGGCGGTCATGCGTCGGCCTCCACCGCGCGCCATGCATTGGCGCTGCCGCGTTCGGCACTCAGGTGGCAGCGGTCCGCGCCTTCGCCCATGCCGCTGCCCAGCAGCGCCGGCGCCTGCACGTCGCACAGGCCCGGCCGCGCGATGGGGCAGCGCGGATGGAAGCGGCAGCCCGGCGGCCAGCGTCCGGCAATTGGCACCGCGCCGGGAATGGAGAACAGCGAGTGCGCCCGCGAGCGCGGCGTGAGGATGCTGCCCAGCAGCCCCTGCGTGTAGGGATGGCGCGGTGCCGTGAAGAGCGGGCCGACGGCCTCCTGCTCGACGATCTCGCCGGCGTACATCACGTTGACGAGCTGGCAGGTCTCGGCCACCACGCCCAGGTCGTGGGTGATCAGCAGGATGCCCAGGTCCAGCTCGCGTCGCAGCCGCGCCAGCAGCTGCAGGATGCCGGCCTGCACCGTCACGTCGAGCGCGGTGGTGGGCTCGTCGGCGATGAGCAGGGCGGGCCGCATGGCCAGCGCCGCCGCGATCAGGATGCGCTGGCGCTGGCCGCCCGAGAGTTCGTGCGGGTACTTGCGCGCCGTCTGCGCGGGCTGGGGCAGTTCCATCAGCTCGATCAGCTCCCGCACTCGGGCGTCGAGGCCGTCGGTGCGGCCGTGAGCGCGCAGCGGCTCGGCGATCTGCCGGCCGACGGGAATCAGCGGGTCCAGGTAGCTGGTGGGGTCCTGGAAGACCATGCCGATGCGCGCGCCGCGCACCTGCCGCATCGATTGCGCATCGAGCGCGCGCAGGTCGTGGCCCTCCAGCCGCACCTGGCCCTCGGCCACGCGGGCCAGCGGCGAGGGGAACAGGTTCATCAGCGCGAAGGCGGTCATCGACTTGCCCGAGCCCGACTCGCCCACGAGGCCCACGGCTTCGCCCCGGCGCACGCTGAAGCTCACGTCGCGCACCACCCGCAGGGCCCGCTCGCCCCGGCCCACATCCACCGACAGGCCGCGGACGTCGAGCAGCGGTGGCCCGGCTTCCGGCGCGTGGGGATCGACGCCGAACGGCGTGGTGGGTTCCAGGCCCGTCATCGGAAGGACTCCCCGCGCGGATTGAGCGCATCGTTCAGGGCGTCGCCCATCAGGTTGAAGCCCAGCACGGTGAGCGCGATGGCCAGGCCGGGAAACACCGACATCCACCAGGCATCGCGCAGGTACTGCTGTGCCTCGTTGAGCATGGTGCCCCATGACACCTGGTTCGGATCGCCCAGGCCGAAGAAGCTCAGGCTGGCCTCGATCAGGATGGCCATGGCGATGTCCAGCGAGCCAAGCACGATGATCGGCGCCGCCACGTTGGGCAGGATCTGGCGCAGGATGATGCCGCCATGGCCCATGCCCGCCACGCGCGCCGCCTCCACGAACTGCGACTGCCGAAGGCTGGCGACCGAGGCGCGCACCACGCGGGCCAGCTGCGGCCACGACAGCGCCGCGATCACCAGCACCATCTTGAAGACGCTGGTGCCGTAGAGCGCAATGACGATCAGCGCCACCACGAAGCGCGGCAGCGTCTGGAAGAACTCGGCCGTGCGCATCAGCACCGCGTCGAGCAGGCCGCCGAAGTACCCGGCCAGCGCGCCCACGATGACGCCGACGGCGACCGCCAGCAGCGCACTGGCGACGCCGACGATCAGCGAGATGCGCGAGCCGTGCACCACGCGTGCCCAGACGTCGCGGCCCAGGTCGTCGGTGCCCAGCCAGTGCCCGGCAGAGAAGGGTCGAAGCAGCGCATCGCCGCCGCCCGAAAGCGGATCGACCCGGCCGACCCAGGGCGCCAGCAGCGCCGCAGCCAGCAGCAGCACCAGCCAGGCCAGGGCCAGCCGGCTGCCGGGACGGCGCAGCAGGCGCCGCCAGAAGCCGGCGCGCTGGAAGGCCGTGCCCACGGCGGGCTCGGTGGCCAGCGGCAAGGAAGAAGAAGAGGGGGAGGTCATCGTCGTTGAGCGCAAGAGCCGTGCGTCATGCGCGCTCCAGACGGGGATCGAGCAGCCGATGCAGGATGTCCGTCAACAGATTGGCCAGCACCACCGTCACCGACACCATCAGCAGGATGGCCAGCATCACCGGATAGTCGCGCTTGGCGATGGATTCGTAGAGCAGCCGGCCGATGCCCGGCCAGGCGAAGACGGCTTCGATCAGCGCCGAGCCGGCCAGCACGAAGCCGAGGTTATAGCCAATCACGGTGAGCACCGGCGCGGCGGCATTGCGCAGCGCATGGCCCAGCACCACCTGCCATTCGGCACTGCCCCGTGCCCGGGCGGCGAGGATGTAGTTCGCATTCATCACCTCCAGCATCGAAGCGCGGGTGATGCGGGTGATGAGCGTGAGGTAGCGCATCGACAGCGCCAGGGCGGGCAGCAGCAGGTAGCGCAGGTGCTGCACGAAGCCTTCCCAGCCCGGCGCCACGCCGCGCACCGGGTTGTAGCCCTGCGAGGGCAGCCAGCCCAGACCGATGGCGAAGGCCAGGATCAGCAGCTGGCCGAGCCAGAAGTCGGGCACCGCATAGCCGGCGGACGATGCGGCCTGGATGACCGAGTCGGCCGGCCCGCCGCGGGCGCGGGCGGCCAGCACGCCGAAGGCGACGCCCAGCACGCTGGCCAGACCCAGCGACGTGAGCGTGAGCTCCAGCGTGGCGCCCAGGCGCTCCAGGATCAGGCTGGCCACCGGCTGCTGGTTGGCGAAGGAATAGCCGAAGTCGCCTTGCAGCACCTTGCCCAGATAGTGCAGCAACTGCATCCACACCGGCTGGTCCAGGCCGTAGTCGCGGCGCATCTGGGCCAGGTATTCGGGCGGCGCCGGAAAGTCGCCGACCAAGAGCGTGATCGGATCGCCCGGCGTGAAGGCGATCAGCAGGAAGTTGAGCACCACCACCGCCAGCAGCAGCGGAAGCGCCTGCAGCAGGCGTCGGAGGATGAAGCGACCCATCGGACTGGCGCTGCGCTCAGTCCGCGCGCCGCACGCCGGCCCACTGGTCGCGGGCGTCGAGGGCCGGGAACACGCCGCTGAGCTTCTTCGAGGCGGTGTCCACCGTCTCTTCGTCGAACAGCACCAGCGAGGGCAGGTCCTCGTTCAGGATGACCTGCAGCGCCTTGTAGTCGCGGGCGCGCTGGGCGCGGTCCACCGAGGTGGCGGCCTCGGCCAGCAGCATGTCGACCTTCGCGTTGGAGTAGCCGCTGGCGTTGGTGTTGGGCGCCGTGCCCGTGTAGGTGTTGTACAGGCGCGTGTAGCCGATGGCCGGATCGCCCGCGGAGAAGTACGAGGCCAGCGTCATGTCGAAGTCGCGCTTGGCGAACACGCGGTCGTAGTACACCGAGCGCTCCAGCGGCTCCAGCTTCACCTCCAGGCCGATCTGGCGCAGGTTGTCCTGGATGATCTGGGCCTGTGCCCGCATCTGCGCGCGGCCGGCGTCGAAGGGCATGCGCAGCGTGGTCGTGCCGGGCTTGACGCCGAGCTTGTCCAGCAGGGCCTTTGCCTTGGCGGGATTGAGCGGGTACTTGCGGTCGTAGCCCACCTCGTCGTTCATCAGCCATTTGAAGCCGTCGCCGAAGGCGCCTGCGCCGGGGCGCGCGATGCCGCCCATCACCTGCTTGACCAGCCGCGGCCGGTCGATGGCGAAGGCCAGCGCATGCCGCGCCTCCACCTTCGACAGCAGCGGCGACTGGGTGTTGAACATCAGGAAATAGATGGCCGGGATGTTGACGCCGCGGCGCGTGGCCAGGCCCTTGTCGGCCAGGATGCGCGGCACCTCGGGCTTGGGCGTGTAGAAGTCCAGCAGTTCGTCGATCTCGCCCGTCTGCAGCGCCGGCACGCGGTTGGCCGCCTGCGGGATGACCTGGAAGATCAGGCTCTGCAGATAGGGCTTGCCGGCGTCCCAGTACTGGTCATTGCGCACCAGCGAGAGGGTGGAGCCGCGCTTCCATTCGCTGAACTTGAAGGGGCCCGTGCCCACCGGCTTCTGGTTGGCGGGGTTGGTGCCGACGTTGCCGTTCTCGTAAAGATGTTTCGGCAGGATGGGTGCGTCGAACACCGTCATCTGCGACAGGAAGGGCGCATAGGGCTTCTGCAGCTTGATGACGACGGTAGAGGCATCGGGCGCCTCCACCTCCACACCCAGGTTCTTGAACACCGGCGCGGCGCGCGGATGCAGCTTGCCCACGATCTCGGTCAGCGAGAAGCGCACGTCGGCGCTGCTGAAGTCGCGGCCGTCATGCCACTTGACGCCCTTGCGGAGCGTGAAGCGGTAGGTCTTGCCATCGGGCGACACGGTCCATGCCGTGGCCAGCGAGGGCTGCGGGTTGTACTGCTGGTCCAGCCAGACCAGGCCCTCGAGGATCTTGGCCGACACGTCGCCGGCCGCGAAGTCGGTGGTGGTGCCCAGGTTGAGGGTGGGCGGGTCGGCATCGATGCCCAGCACGGCCGTGCCCTTGCCGGTGGCGGCCCAGGCACGTGGGCCCGCGGCCAGTCCGCCGGCCAGGGCGATGGCGCCGAGGCCGAGCTGGCGGCGGGTGAGGGAAGGGGGGAGGTCGGAGGGAGCCATGGTGTTGTGGGTTCTGGGCAGGCCGGGAGGGCACTGTTTATAGCAAGTTCAGGGCCATTTGCCGGGGGCTGGCGCAGCGGCGCAGAATGCGCGCCTTCGGCTGACCGGCGCCTGCCCGTCGCCGTGTGGCATGGCAACTGCAAGACCCTTCGCATGATCGACGTCCCTATCCATCCCGGCATCGCCGCCCACCTCGACGACATGGTCGGCCTGCGCCGGCAGATCCATGCCAACCCCGAGCTGGGCTACGAGGAAGAGCAGACCAGCGCACTGGTGGCCGAGCGCCTCGCGCGCTGGGGCTACACCGTGCACCGCGGCCTGGGTGGCACCGGCGTGGTGGGCACGCTGACGGTGGGCGCGGGAGGCAAGCGCCTGGGCCTGCGTGCCGACATGGATGCGCTGCCCATGACCGAGACCACCGGCCTGCCCTGGGCCAGCCGCCAGCCCGGACGCATGCATGCCTGCGGCCACGACGGCCACACCGCCACCCTGCTGGCGGCGGCGCAGGTGCTGGCCGCGAGTCGTGCGTTCGAGGGCACGCTCAACCTCATCTTCCAGCCCGCCGAGGAAGGCCTGATGGGCGCCAAGCGCATGGTCGAGGAGGGCCTGTTCGAACGCTTTCCCTGCGACGCCGTCTACGCGTACCACAACGAGCCCGGCTTTCCGGCCGGGCGCTTCGGCTTCCTGGCGGGGCCGATCTACAGCTCCTCCGACACGGCCGTCATCACCATCGAGGGCAAGGGCGGCCATGGCGCCATGCCGCACACCACGGTGGACCCGGTGGTGGTGGCGGCGCACCTCATCCTGGCCCTGCAGACGCTGGTCTCGCGCGAGGTGGACCCGAACGACATGGCGGTGGTCACCGTGGGTTCGGTGCATGCGGGGCTGGCGCCCAACGTCATCCCCAACACGGCGGAGCTCAAGCTCACCGTCCGCGCACGGCGGCCCGAGGTGCGGGCCCTTCTGCGCGAGCGCATCACGGCCATGGCGCAGGCGCAGGCCGCGGTGCACGGTGCCACGGCCCGGGTCGACTACCAGTGGAAGATGCCGCCCTGCGTCAACGATGCCGACGCGGCGGCGTTCGCCCGCGAGGTGGCGCTGCAGACGATGGGCGAGCGCGCGCTGATCGAGAACATGGCGCCGCTGCAGGCCAGCGACGACTTCGCCTTCATGCTGAATGCGGTGCCGGGCTGCTACTTCATCGTGGGCAACGGCGACGGCACGCCGGGCAACGGGCCGGGCTGCATGGTGCACAACACCGGCTACGACTTCAACGACGAGATCCTGCCCAGCACGGCGAGCTACTGGGTGTCGCTGGTTCAGGCTTACCTGCGCTGACTGTCGGCTGCAGCCTTGGCCGCGGCGAGGGCGTCCTGCGCGTCCTCCATCCACCAGTCGGCGGCGGCATAGAAGCCGTCCCACACGCAGCCGTTGCAGCCGCGGCCGCAGCAGGTGGTGGGCTCGGGCGGCGGTGGGCGCAGCGGCACGCCCGCTTCTGCCGCCCGGCACTGCATCCGCGCGAAGAGTTCGCGGACCTGGGGCAGGGCGGGCGGCGTGGCGGCGTTCATGGGGCGCCGAGTGTAGGAGCGGCCAGGCGCCCACCGCTTCAGCCCTCTTCGGCGTGATGGCGAAGGTAGAGCCCCAGCACGATGTCGCGCACGCTCTGCACATGCGCGGCCACGGCCCGGGCGGCGCCTTCGGCGTCGCCGTGGCGGCAGGCCGCCACGATGACGCGGTGGTCCTCGTTGGAGCTGCGGTTGAAGCCGGCCAGTGACAGCTGCATGAAGGACATGCGCTGGATGTGCCCCTGCAGCATGGCCAGGATGTTGCGGGACAGCGGCAGCTCGGCCGGCGCATAGAGCAGTTCGTGGAAGCGGCTGTTGCAGTCGCTGAAGCGCCAGGCGTCCGTGGCGTCGTCCATGTCCCGGATCAGCGATTCGGCCTGGTCCAGCATCGTGGGTGTGAGCCCCGCCGCCGCCGTGCGCATGAGGTGCGGCTCGATCATCAGCCGCAGCTCGAAGGCGTCGCGCAGTTGCGCAAGCGTAGGCGCCTTGACGAGGGCGCCGCGGTTGAGCTGCAGTTCGACGAAACCCTGCGCTTCGAGCGTGCGCAGTGCCTCCCGCACCGGGATCTTGCTGACGTGGAACAGGGCGGCCAGCTCGTCCTGGCGCAGTGCGCGCCCGGGCGCCAGCAGGCCGCGCACGATGGCCTGGTGCAGCACGTGCACGATGTCGTCGGTGGTCGGCCGTGCACCCGCGGTGCCCAGGCGTTCGCGCACCAGGCGTGCCAGCGGGCTCTCTGCGGCTGGCGCGAGCGCCACAGCCTCAGGCCTGACGCTCGCCATGGCCCTCGTGGATCCTGTCGCGCACGAAGGCGCAGATCTGGTTGAACACCGGGTCCTCCTGGAGCCCCGCATGACGCGGCCGTGCCAGCGGCACGCGGATGTCGGCCACGATGCGCGAGGGCCGCGCGTTCATCACCAGCACGCGGTCGGACAGCAGCACCGCCTCGCGGATGCTGTGGGTGATGAAGACGGCGGTGCGGCGCTGCTGCTGGTCCCACAGACGGGCCAGCGCCAGGTTCATGTCGTCGCGGGTGATGGCGTCGAGCGCCGAGAAGGGCTCGTCCATCAGCAGCAGCCGCGGGTCGTGGATGAGCCCGCGGCAGATGGCCACGCGCTGGCGCATGCCACCGGAGAGTTCTGCCGGGCGCTTGTCGCGGAAGTCCCACAGGCCGGTCAGGCGCAGCAGCCGTTCCGCTTCGGGCCGGAACTCGGCCACCGGACGCCGGTGCGCGCGGATGGGAAACAGCACGTTGTCCAGCACGCTCTTCCAGGGCAGCAGCGTCGCGTCCTGGAACACGTAGCCGAAGTCGCGCCGCGGACCGTCCACGGGCGTGCCGCCCACGCGGATGCGGCCGGTGCTGGGCGACTCCAGCCCGCCGATCATGGACATCAGCGTGCTCTTGCCGCAGCCGCTCGGGCCGACCAGGCTCACGAAGTCGCCCTCGTCGATGTCGAAGTCGACATGCGCGACGGCCTGCACGGCGCCGCTGCGGCCGTCGTAGGTCTTGCCGGCGTCCTGCACGCTGAGGTAGCTCGCCGTGCGGTCGGGGTCCGTGCTGCGCGGCAGCAGCCAGGAAGGTGCGTTCGGGGTCATGGTCATGGCATCAGCCACCGAAGCGGCCCTGGGTCCAGCGCTCCAGCAGCGCCACCAGGCCATAGAAGGCCAGTCCGAAGAAGCACAGCACCAGGATGGCTGCGAGGATGAGTGCGGTGTCGGCCTGGGCCGAGGCGAACAGCACCAGGTAGCCCAGCCCCGCCTGCGAGGTGATGAACTCGCCCACCACCACGCCGATGATGGCGAAGGTGGTGGCGATCTTCATGCCGCTGAACACGTAGGGCAGTGCATGCGGCAACCGCACCCAGGCGAAGACCTGCCAGCTCGACGCGGTGAGCGCCCGGCACAGCCGCAGCAGCGACCGGTCCACATGGTCCAAGCCTGCGAGCGTGGCGATCACCACCGGGAAGAAGCTGATGAACACCGAGAAGGTGAGCCGCGACTGGAAGCCGATGCCCAGCCAGACGATGAACAACGGCGCCAGCGCAATCTTGGGAATGAGCTGGAACAGCACCACGTTGGGATAGAGCATGTCGCGCATCAGCGCCGATGCGCTGAGCAGGGCGGCCAGCGCCACGCCCAGCACCGATGCGATGGCGAAGCCGGCCACGCTTTCCCATACCGTGGGCCAGGCATGCTGCATGAGCAGCGGAAAGGTGTCGACCAGCCGCGCTGCAACGGCGCTGGGCGCCGGCAGCAGCACCTCGCGGATGGCGAAGACGCGCACCGCGGCCTCCCAGGCCAGCAGGGTGATCAGGGCAAAGGCCAGCGGCAGGACGATGCGGCGCAACGGTGCTGTCATGGGGCGATGGCCTCGGCGCCCGGCGCCGCCAGGCCCTCCGGGAAAGCCACCATGTCGGCGGTCGTGGCGGTCCAGCCGAAGAACTTCTGGATGTTGAACACGCTGGATTCGTAGACGGACGGCGGGCCGGCCTGCAGCGTGGCGTCGGCGACCATCACGGCGAAGAACTCCCGGTGGAAGGCATCGCGCACGGCCGTCTCGACGCACACGTTGGTGTTGACGCCGACGAAGACCAGGGTGGTGATGCCGTGGGCCCGCAGCATCATCTCCAGGTGGGTGCCGGCGAAGGCGCTGTAGCGGGGCTTGTGCACCACGGTTTCGTGCGGCAGCGGCTGGAGGGCTTCGACGATCGCATGGTCCCAGGTGCCGCGGATCAGCAACTGGCTGCCGGGATGGGCGCGCATGTACTTGAGTGGGTTGGACTTGTGCCACATTGGCGAGCGGCGTGGCCCTGCTTCGGCCAGCGAGGGGCTCCAGCCGTTCTGCGCATGGATCACCATGAGCCCCGCGCGGCGTGCCGCCTGCAGCACCTGCGTCGCACGCTCGATCACCGGTGGCGTGCCGCTGACATCGAAGCCGGCCAGGTCCAGGTAGCCGCCGGGCGACAGGTAGCCGTTCTGCATGTCGATCACCACCAGCGCCGTCTGCGAGGCGCAGGCCTCCAGCGGCTCCGGCAGTGTCGGCAGCGTGATCGCCCTGGCCTGCGCGGCCATCAGGCCATGCCCACCAGCTTGGCGTAGGGTGCCACGTTGCGCCGCACCGCGTCCCATTCGGCGGCGCTCAGCTTGATGCGGCCGGCGAAGCGGTTGGTGGCCAGGTCCTCGGGCACCAGCGGCTTGGCATCGGCCTTGAGCGCGCCGGCGCGGGCGGCCAGCGAGATCATGCCGGCCAGCTTGGGAATGCTGCTGTAGCCCATGCCGTGCTCGATGGCCTCGGGCGCCACCATGGTGGCCTGGGCCAGGCCCTGCGAGAGGCGGGCGTTCTCCTTTCCGCCCTTGGTCAAGGCGATCTCGGGCTGGGCCTTGAACAGGATCTCCAGCGATTCCTCGGGCTTCTTGAGCGTGTAGACCACCGATTCGAGGATGCCGTCGACCATCGCCTGGCACAGCCCCGGGTCGGCCTGGATGGTCTCGGTGCGGGCGATGACCTGGGCCGCATACAGCTCGATGCCGGCGGCGGACCAGGGGAGGAAGCGGGTCTTGACGCCGAGGGAGTCGAGCACGGGAATGCTGGACGAGCCGATGGCCGTGATGGCGTCGACCTGCTTGTCCATGAGCGCGCGTTCGATCAGCCGCGCATCGAGCTGTTGCCGCGTGACCTTCGTGAGGTCGATGCCGGTCTTGGCGGCGTAGGCGGCCCAGTAGGGCGACTCGGCCGACGTGGCGACGGTGCCGACGCGCTTGCCTTCAAAATCCTTGGGGCCGCGGATCGGCGAGTCGGCCAGCACCAGGTTGCCCATCAGCGAGTCGTAACCCACGGTGGCCAGCGCCTGCAGCGGCAGGCCGCGCGCCATGTTGACCAGGGTGCCGCCAAAGAACACGACGCCCATGTCGAACTGCTTGTTGGCCACGGCCTGGGCCGCGGCCACCGAGCCATTGCCACGCGAGACGGTGAGGTCGATGCCGCGCTTCTTGAAGAAGCCCAGTTCCTTGCCGACCATCGGCCAGTAGTTGGAGCCGTTGACCACCCACGGCAGGGTGATGCTGATGGCGCGGGTCTGCGCCAGGACCGGGGCGGCGATGGTGGCGCCGGCCGCTGCGGCGGCCTGCAGCCAGCTGCGGCGGGTGAGGGTCCCTGCGGGCAGGGGAGGACGGGCGGTCAGGGTGGATCGGGACATGCGGGGCTCCATCGCACACCCTGGCGCGGCAGCAGCGCGGCCGAGGCGCGAGCCGCTGCATGCACCAGAACGTATACGAAAAGGGATACGGAAGGGCGATGCGGCTGCTTCAAGCAGTTTGCGTACCACCTTGGCACCAGAGCGACGACCGCGACGCCCAGGCGGGCTCCGCCGGCGCTCAGTCCCGCGGCACCCAGCCCTCGTCGGTGGCGCGCAGCAGCGGGCTTTCGAAGACGCCGACCACGCGCGCGGCGCGCTCCGGCCCCAGCGTGTCGCGCCACCGGTTGCCCTGGCGCATCGCCACGCCCACGGCCGCCACCTGCACGCCGATAGACTCCAGCATGGTCCAGGGCGCCAGCAGGGTGCGGCCGCTGCTCACGGCATCGTCCACCATCACGGCGCGCTTGCCCTGCACCAGCGGCAGCAGGTGCGGGTCGAGGTAGACGCGCTTGCCGCCTGTCGGCGTGGTGATCGACTGCACCGCCCCCGACAGCGCCTCGTCGTACCAGAACTTGCGCGAGTAGCCCAGCGGCACGTACCGCGCATGGCCCAGGTGGCGGGCCACCAGGGGCGCGAAGGTCAGGCCCAGCGTGGGCAGGCCGATGACGACCTCGGGCGTCAGCGGCGCCACGCGCTCGGCCAGCAGGCGGCCGAGTTCATCCACCACGTCGAGCGAAGCCTGGTTGCACAGGAAGGAGGCGACCGCCAGACCCGGGTCGTCGGCCATCTGGCGGATGGGCAGCACCAGCACCCGGCCGTCCGGCAGCGTGGCGGGCACGCCGTGGCGCCAGGGCGGCATGGGCGCCGGTGCGGCGTCGGCCGGCAGCAGTTGCTGCCAGTAGTGGGTCGTCGGCTCGGTGAAATGCGGGACGGGCGTGGTCATGGAAGGGCGGAGGCCGAAGACGATAGAGGGATGCGGGGCAGAGGCCGATGGAGGCGAGGCGCCAGCAGCGCACGCCGACGGCGTGTCGCGCACACCGCCGCAGCGGCCGCGTGCTCAGTGCGCCACCGGCGGCAGCCCCAGGCCGGCGTGGATCGTATCGGCCAGCCGCGCCAGCCGCAGCGATTCCGGTTGGCCGTTGCGCTGCGGCTGCACCACATCCAGCGCCTGCGCCAGGTGGCGGGCCTCGCCGCTGCGCACCAGCGCATCGACATGGATCTGGCCGAAGAGGTCGCGCTGCGCATGGCTGCCGCCGACCTCGATCATGCGGGGCAGCGCGGTGCCCAGTGCCTCTGCGGCCTTCTTGAACTCGCCGCGCGCATGTGCCACCAAGCCATGGGCTGCGGGCACGCAGACTTTCTGCCAGGCATGGCGGCTGGCTTCTGGCGCCCGGGGCGCGAAGGCCTCGATGCGTGCCAGCAGTCCGTCGGCCTCGGGCCGGCCGGCGCGGGCCAGGCCGTAGAGGTACTGCAGGTCCAGGAAGGGCAGCACCTGATCCTGCGTGTGCTGGGCAAGATAGCCGCCTAGTTCGGTCCAGCGCTCGCCCACGTCCTGGCCGACCAGTTCCAGCCGGGCGAGCAGAGAGACGGCGCCGATCTGGTCCTGCGAATAGGCCTTGGCCACGCCCCAGCAGTGCCGGTCATGCACCGCCAGCGCCTCGTCGGCGCGGCCCAGGTCGATGAGGAACAGCGCCAAGTGCCACCAGTTGTGCGTGACCATGAATGAGTTCAGGCCCGTCCAGGTCTCGCTCACGTCCTCCATGAAGGCCAGGCCTTCGCGCAGCCGGCCTTCTGTGAGCATGACGTGCGCCAGCGCATGGTGGGCCCAGGGTTCCTTGCGCTGCAGGGCGATGGCGCGGCGGGCGCTGGCCTCGGCTTCGCGCAGTCGATGGCATTGCTCAAAGCCGAAGGCCACCATGCCATGCACTTGCGGTACGTCGGCCGCATGGGGCAGGGCAGCCAGGCCCAGGCGCAGCATCCCGGCGCAGTCGCCCAGGTTGAAGCAGTGGTACTGGCCCAGCTTGACCGAGACCAGGTCGCGCGGAAACTCGCGGGCCTGTTCCTCATGCAGTTGCACCGCACGGCACATGTCGCCGTCGACCCAGGCAGCGACGGCCTCGATGAAGCGCCGTTCGCGTTCCGTGACGCCGGCAGCGCCCGCCCGTGCGCGTTCGATGTGGGGCCGGGCGGCTGCGGGCGCATCGCCCGTCTCCGCGAACATCTGGAGCGCCGCGGCATAGGCCTGGAAGAGCGGGGCGTCGTCGTCGTGGCCGTCGGTGACGAGGTTGGCCGCCCTGGATTCGCAGGCCAGGAAGCCCGAGGCGAAGTCGTCGATCAGCCGGCGGCTGGTGGTGTCGCTGACGCTGATCGGGTTGCCGAACGGGTCGGCGGGCAAGTTGGAGGCGGCGGGCATGCATCCATTCTGCCGCCGCCTCATCGAGCGGGCATCAGCCCCAGTGCAGCGCCGCCAGGTCGTTGCAGAAGATGGGCATCTGCGTCCACAGGCCCTTCACGCTCTTCTTGGCGATCACCGGGAACTGCGGCTGGTACATGAAGCCGTTGGCCGCGTCCTGGGCCAGCATCTTCTGCGCGTCGCCCAGCAGCTTGTTGCGCTCCTTGGCGTCGCCCGTGGTCTTGATCTTGTCGTAGAGCTGGGTGAAGGCCTTGCTGTCGTAGCCCCAGTAGTAGTCGGGCTTGGAATAGTTGCCCAGGTCGAAGGGCTCGACATGCGAAATGATCGACAGGTCGTAGTTGTGGCCGCCGCCATAGGTCTGGCTCAGCCACTGGGCCCATTCCACGTTCTGCGTCTTCACGGTGATGCCGACCTTGGCCAGTTGCGCCACGATCACCTCGCCGCCCTGGCGGGCATAGGGCGGGGGCGGGAGCGTCATGGTGAGTTCCAGCGGCAGCTTGACGCCGGCTTCGGCCAGCAGCTTCTTGGCCTTCTCGGGGTCGTAGGGGTTGATGCCGGTGGTGTCCACGTAGCCGGGCGCGCCGGGCACGTAGTGGCTGCCGATGGGCGTGCCGAAGCCGTCGGCCGCGCCATCGATGAAGGCCTTGCGGTCGATGGCGGCCAGGATGGCACGGCGCACGCGCACATCGTCCAGCGGCTTCTTCTTGCTGTTGATGGCCACGATGGTCTTGGCGCGCGAGCCGCCCAGGATCACCTGGAACTGCGGATTGGCCTTGAACTGCGGTACCACACGCGTGGCGATGCGCGGGAAAGCGTCCACGTCGCCGGCCATCAGCGAGGCGGCCTGCGCCGCCGGGTCGGAGATGAAGCGGAAGACGATCTTGTTGAGCTTGGCCAGCTTGGGATCGCGGAAGCCCTCCCACTTGCTCAGCGTCAGCGTGGAGCCCTTGGCCCAGGCGTCCAGCTTGTAGGGGCCGGTGCCCACGGGCTTGGCGGCGTTGCCGTCGGCGCTCTTGGGCTCGACGATCACGGCCGTGGCCTGGCCCAGCACGAAGGGCAGGTCGGGGTCGATCTCTTTGTTGATCAGCACCACGGTGTACTCGTCCACCGCCTGCGTGCTGATGGCGGCGAAGGTGCGCTTGTCCTTGTTGGTGCTCTTCTCGCCGCCGGCACGGTCGAAGGCGAACTTGACGGTCTGCGCATTGAAGGGCTCGCCGTTGCTGAACTTGACGCCGCGGCGCAGCTTGAAGGTGTAGGTCTTGAGGTCGGGCGAGACCTCCCAGCTCTCTGCCAGCAGCGGCGACACGCTGCCGTCGGCATTGATCTTGGTGAGCGTCTCGAGGATGTTGTAGAGCACGACCTCGCCGATGGCCGAGGCGGCGCCGGCGGTCGGGTCCAGGCCCGGCGGCTCCAGCGTCATGCCCAGCACCATGGTGTCCTTGCGGCTCTGGGCCAGCGAGGCGAGGGGGCTGGCCAGCGCGACCGAGGCGCTGCCGGTGACCAGGAGGGTGCGACGATTCAACATGAGGTGAGATCTCCGAAAAGGCTGACGGAAACGGTTCACGAGCGGCCGGCGGCCCCTCGGCGCGGGCCATTGTGGCCCAACTCTGGAGCGGCTTTCAGGCCGCGTGCAGCACGTCGCCGGAGGGCGCGTGCTGAACGGCTTCGAGCAGGCTGCGGGTGTAGGGATGCTCCGCCTCGCGGAACAGCCGCTCGGGCGGCCCCTGCTCGACGATGCGGCCCTTGAGCACCACGCAGACGTCGTCGCACAGGTGGTTGACGACGGCCAGGTCGTGGCTGATGAGCAGGTAGCTCACGCCGAACTGCTGCTGCAGGTCCTGCATGAGGTTGAGCACCTGGGCCTGCACCGACACGTCCAGCGCGCTCACCGGCTCGTCGGCCACGATGAGCTTGGGCCGGGTGATGAGGGCGCGGGCGATGGCGATGCGCTGGCGCTGGCCGCCCGAGAACTCGTGCGGATATTTGTCGATGTCGGTGCTGCGCAGGCCCACGGCGGCCAGCGATTCGGCGGCGCGTTCGCGCTGCTCGGCGCGCGAGGCGTTGGCCAGCGCGTCCAGCGGCTCGGCCACGATGCGGCCCACGGTCTGGCGTGGGTCGAGCGAGCCGTACGGGTCCTGGAACACCATCTGGAAGTCGCGGCGCGCGGTGCGCAGCTCGGCAGCCGACAGCCGGTTCAGGTCGCGGCCCAGCAGTTCGATGCGGCCGGACGTGGGCTTGTCCAGGGCCATCACCAGCCGGGCGATGGTGGACTTGCCCGAGCCCGACTCGCCCACGATGCCCAGGCTGCGCCCGGCCTGCACCTCGAAGCTCACGCCGTTGAGGGCCTTGACGGTGGGCGGCGGAGAAAAGAGCTTCTCACGCGGCAGCGCATAGTGGCGGACCAGGTCGGTGACCTTCAGCAGGGGTGGGGTGCTCATCGGAAAGCCCCGGAGAGGAGAGAAGCGTCACGCAGCGCGCTGGCTGCGTCTTCGCGCATGGTGAGGGCTCGGGCTGCGCTCATGCCTCGACTCCTTCGGCCGCAGCCGCAGCAACGGCCTCCAGCCGCAGGCAGCGCACCGCATGGTCGCCCGGCAGCGGCGTCGGCGGCACCGGCGTCGTGTGGCAATAGTCTTCGGTGAAACTGCAGCGGCCCGCGAAAGGGCAGCCAACCGGCAGGTCGACCAGCTCGGGCACGCTGCCGCGGATGGTGGCCAGCCGGCCGCCGCGCGGCGCACCCAGCACCGGCCGGGCCGCGAACAGTCCCTGCGTGTAGGGATGCGCCTTGGCCGCGAACACCGAGGCTGTCGGTCCGCTTTCGACCACGCTGCCGCCATACATCACCAGCATGCGCTGGACGTTGTTGGCGATCACGCCCAGGTCGTGCGAGATGAGGATCAGGCCCATGCCGCGCTCCTTCACCAGGTCCTGGATCAGATCGAGGATCTGCTTCTGGATGGTCACGTCCAGCGCGGTGGTGGGCTCGTCGGCGATCAGCAGGTCGGGCCCGCAGGCCAGCGCCATGGCGATGCCGATGCGCTGGCGCTGGCCGCCGGAAAACTGGTGCGGATAGGCGTCCAGCCGCGAGGCTGCATCGGGAATGCCCACGCGGTCGAGCAGGGCCAGCACTTCCTTGCGCGCCTCGGCCTTCGACAGGCCGCGGTGCAGCCGCAGCGGCTCGCCCACCTGGCGGGCGATGGTGTGCACCGGGTTCAGCGCCGTCATCGGCTCCTGGAACACCATGCCGATGCGGTTGCCGCGGAGGGCGCACATCGCCTTCTCGGGCAGGCCCACGAGTTCCTGGCCGTCGAAGCGGATGCTGCCGGTCACGCGTGCGGTGTTGGGCAGCAGGCCCATCAGTGCCATCACGGTGATGGACTTGCCGCAGCCGGATTCGCCAACGATGCCGAGCGTCTCGCCGCGCTCCAGCGAGAAGGAGATGCCGCGCACCGCTTCGGCCGGGCCGCGGTGGGTCTGCAGGCCGATGTGCAGGTCGTTGACGTCGAGCAGGGCCATGGTCAGCGCGCCGCCCGGTGCAGGCCGGGCGCGTAAAGGAAGGCGAAGGGAATGCGGTTCATCGTGCGCGGGCCAAGCGGGGATCGAGCAGGTCACGCAGACCATCGCCCATCAGGTTCAGGCCGAGCACCGCCATGGCGATGGCGGCGCCGGGCCACACGGCCAGCAGCGGCTGCTGGAACATCAGCGTCTGCGCCTCGCTCAGCATTCGGCCCCAGGAGGGCTGCGGCGGCTGCGTGCCCAGGCCCAGGTACGACAGCGCGGCCTCGGCCAGGATGGCGATGGCGAAGCGGATGGTGATCTGCACGATCAGCACCGCCGAGATGTTGGGCAGCACGTGCTGCATCGTGATCGCGAACGGCCCCTTGCCGCAGGCCTGCGCCGCGGCGATGTACTCGCGCGACCACACGGCATTGGCCGAGGCGCGCGTGATGCGCGCAAAGATCGGGATGTTGTAGATGCCGATGGCGATGATGGCGTTGACGATGCCCGCGCCGAACACGGCCGTCAGCATGATCGCCAGCAGGATCGCCGGGAAGGCCAGCGAGAAGTCGGTCAGGCGCATGATGGCCTCCTCGACCCAGCCGCGTTTTGCCGCTGCCAGCAGGCCCAGCGCGGTGCCAGCCACCAGGCCGATGCCCACCGCGATGATGCCCACCAGGATCGACGCCCGTGCGCCGACCAGCAGCAGCGAGGCCACGTCGCGGCCGAAGGCGTCTGTGCCCAGCCAGTGCTTTGCCGACGGACCGGCCAGCTTGTTGGCCATGTCCATGTCGTAGGGCGACCAGGGCGTCCACACGAACGAAAGCGCAGCCGCCACGATCAGCGCCAGCGTGAGCACGCCGCCGATCATGAAGCTGCGGTGGCGCAGCGCGCGCTGCCAGAAGCCGTGCCGGCCTGCAGGCCTTGCTGTGGCGGAGGGCGAGGCCGCAGGAATGCCGGCGCTGCTCATATGTCGGAAGCCTTGATGCGCGGGTCGATCACGGCATAGAGCACATCGACCACGAAGTTGACGATCACCACGAAGGCAGCCAGCAGCATCACGCAGTTGCGCACCACGACCAGGTCGCGGTTGCTGATGGCCTGGAAGATCAGGCGGCCCAGGCCGGGCAGGTAGAAGACGTTCTCCACCACGATGGTGCCCGCCAGCAGTTCGGAGAACTGCATGCCCATCACCGTGATGACCGGGATCAGCGCGTTGCGCAGCACGTGCAGCCACAGCACGGCGCGCTGGCTCACGCCCTTGGCGCGGGCGGTGCGCACGAAATCCTCGCGCATGACCTCGAGCACGGCGGAGCGCGTGATGCGCGCCAGGATGGCGGCCTGCACCACCGCCAGCGCCAGCGCCGGCAGCAGCAGCGACTTCACGCCGTCGAGGATGCCGCCCATGCCTTCGCCCCAGCCATCGAAGCCGCCCGCCGAGAACCACTGCAGCTTCACCGAGAACAGCAGGATCAGCAGGATCGCGAACCAGAAGTTGGGAATGGCGATGCCCACCTGGGTGAGGCCCATCAGCCCCACGTCGCCCAGCTGGTTGTGGCGCGCGGCGGCGGTCATGCCCACCAACAGTGCCAGCACCGTGGTCAGCAGCATCGCCATGAAGGCGAGGGGAATGGTCAGCTGCAACCGCTCCAGGATCAGTTCGGCCACCGGCGAGCCGTAGGTGTAGCTGTCGCCCAGATTGCCGGTGAGCATGCCGCCCACCCAGTGCCAGTAGCGCGTCCAGGCCGGCTGGTCCAGGCCCAGCTTGGTGGCCAGGGCCGCCACGGCATCGGGCGAGGCATCCGGGCCCATCAGCATCTGAGCCGCGTTGCCGGGCAGGATTTCGAGAACGAGGAAGATGATGACGGACGCCCCGATCAGGGTGCCGACCAGCGTCGCCAGACGCTTGAGAAGAAAGAGACTCATCGTGAAAGCTGGGCCCGCGAAGGCAAGCGGCGCAGCATAACCGGACAGGGGAATGATTCACGCGCATGCAACGTGCGTGCCCGCCCAGGGATAATCCGGGGATGGCCTTGATGATCACCGACGAATGCATCAACTGCGACGTCTGCGAGCCGGAGTGCCCCAACGACGCCATCTCGATGGGCGAATCCTTCTACCAGATCGATCCGCACCGTTGCACCGAATGCGTGGGCCACTTCGACGAACCGCAGTGCGTGCAGATCTGTCCGGTGGCGTGCATTCCGGTCAATCCCGCGCATGTGGAGACCCGGCCGATGCTGATGGCCAAGTACGAGCGGCTCACGGCTGCCGTGCATCTGGAGCCGGCAGCGCCGCAGCGTTGAGCGACGCGGCACCGGGCCGCGTCATGCGTCCGACTTTTTCTTCTTCTTTTTCTTTGTGCCAGCGGGTGCCTCGCCCGCGGCGCGCGCGCTGAAGTCGCCGCCGACGGTGGCGCGCTTGGGAGCGCGGGGCTTATCGAGGTGGTTGTCAGCCAGCGCAGACCCGGTGTGCTGGGGCTGCGGATGCTCGAAGACGGCGGGGCGCTGGCCCGTGGCACGGTCCTCCAGCCGCTCGCGCTCGCGGGCCATGGCGTCCGCGCGGCGCTGGATGCGGTCGGTCTGGGCCTGTGCCTCGCGCGCCTTCTGCGGCGACGACGCTGGCGCCTCGTCGAGCGACCGGCCGTTGTCGCAGGGAATCTGGCTGTAGAGGTTGCCGCAACGCCAGATGGTGCCGCTGCGTGCGGGTTGGGGCTGTTGCGCTGCTGCGGTGGCGCCCAGCAGCGCCGTCAGCAGGACCAGCGTGGCCTGGCGACTCCTGTGGAGCCTGGACTGATCGGTGTGCGCCGTTTGTAGGTGGTGATGGGGTCGCACGGTCTCTCCCTGATCGAAAGTAGGTGGTTTAGCCTGGCGGTTTATCCGCAGGCGCGCTCTCCTGGCGCGGCGGCTTGGGCCGGGGCGGCTTGTGGGTGTGGATCTGCTGCATCGCGGCGGTCATGTCGCCGGCCAGGAGGGTGGGGACCGCCCGCAGGCTGCGGACGATGGCGTCGTCGATGGCTTCGCGCTGCTCGCGCAGCGGCTTCTTCAGCACCCAACTCACCACTTCGGACTTCACGCCCGGATGGCCGATGCCGATGCGCAGACGCCAGTAGTCGCCGGTGCCGAGCTGGGCGTGGATGTCGCGCAGGCCGTTGTGGCCGGCGTGGCTGCCACCGAACTTGAGCTTGGCCTGGCCGGGCACCACGTCCAGCTCGTCGTGCACCACCAGGATTTCTTCCGGCGCGATCTTGAAGAAGCGGGCGAGCGCCGCCACCGACTTGCCCGACAGGTTCATGAAGGTCTGCGGCTCCAGCAGCCAGACCGTCTGGCCGCCCACATTCGTTCGGGCCGCCAGGCCGTGGTAGCTGCGTTCGGGTGCGAGGTGGAGCTTCCAGTCGCGGGCGAGGGCGTCGATCCACCAGAAGCCGGCGTTGTGGCGCGTGTCCTCATACTCGGGCCCCGGATTGCCGAGGCCGACGAAGAGCTTGATCATGGATGGATTATCCCGGCGCCTGGCCGGGCCAAGGAGAGAAGGAGTGGACGATCGGCCCATGAAAAAGGCCCGCGCGAGGCGGGCCTGTTCGAGCCGTGAGGCGGGCACACCGAAGGTGCGCAGCCTCGGGCGAAGAAGCAATTACTTCTTCTTGCCCTTGCCCTTGGCGGGCTCGGCAGCCGGAGCGGGCGCAGCAGCAGGCGCCTCTTCCTCGACCACAGGCGCCACGGCCGACACGATCACGGGGTTCGGCTTGCCATGGGTGATGGCCTTGGCGCGGCCGGGCAGCTTGATGTCGGCCAGGTGCACGGTACCGCCGGCAGCCAGACCCGACAGATCAACCTCGATGAACTCGGGCAGGTCGGCCGGCAGCACGCTGATTTCGATTTCCGTCATCACGTGGTTCACCAGGTTCTGGTGCAGCTTGACGGCTTCGGACTCTTCCTCACCCTTGAAGTGCAGCGGCACCTTCACGGTCAGGCGGGTGCGGGCATCGACGCGCTGGAAGTCCACGTGCTGGACCAGTTGCTTGTACGGGTGGTACTGCACATCGCGCAGCAGCACCTTGGTCACGTTGCCGCCCAGGTCCATCTCGAGGATGGAGGAGTGGAAGGCTTCCTTCTTCAGGGCGTGCCACAGGGCGTTGTGGTCGAGCTCGACCAGTTGCGGCTGGCCTTCGCCACCGTAGACGATGCCGGGCGTCTTGCCCGAATTGCGGAGACGGCGGCTCGCACCCGTGCCCTGCTTGGCGCGCTCGAAAGCGACGAATTTCATAAGTGACTCCTGTGAGGCCTGGGCCGAAGGCCCGCCTCTGTGGCACCCACCGCGACCAGTGCGGTGCCGTTCGACAAAAAGGCGCCGCGAGGGCGCCCACTGAAAGTTCCAGGACCGGAATGTGCCTCAGGCGGCGCTGTCCGAATCCGAGAACAGGCTCATGACCGATTCGCCATTGGCGATACGGTGGATGGTTTCCGCGAAGAGGGGGGCCACGGACAGCTGGCGGATCTTGCCGCAGGCCAGGGCGCCGTCGGACAGCGGGATGGTGTTGGTGACGCAGACCTCATCGAGCGCGCTGCCCTGGGCGATGCGTTCAATGGCGGGACCCGAGAAGACCGGGTGCGTGCAATAGGCGTACACCTTCTTGGCGCCGCGCTCCTTGAGCACCTCGGCAGCCTTTACCAGCGTGCCAGCGGTGTCGATCATGTCGTCCATGATCACGCAGTTGCGGCCTTCGATCTCGCCGATGACGTGCATCACCTCACTGACGTTGGCCTTGGGGCGGCGCTTGTCGATGATGGCCAGGTCGCAGCCCAGTTGCTTGGCGATGGCACGGGCACGCACCACACCGCCGACGTCGGGGCTCACCACCATCAGGTCTTCGTAGTTCTTGGTGCGCAGATCGCCCAGCAGAACCGGAGAGGCGTAGATGTTGTCGACGGGGATGTCGAAGAAACCCTGGATCTGGTCGGCGTGCAGGTCCATCGTCAGCACGCGCGATACGCCGACGGTCTGCAGCAGGTTGGCGACGACCTTTGCCGAGATCGGCACGCGCGAGGAGCGCGGGCGGCGGTCCTGGCGGGCATAGCCGAAGTAGGGGATCACGGCGCTGATCCGCTCGGCCGAGGCGCGCTTGAGTGCGTCGACCATGATCAGCAGTTCCATCAGGTTTTCGTTCGTGGGCGCGCAGGTGGACTGCACCACGAAGACCTCACGCGCCCGCACGTTCTGGTTGATTTCGACCGTGACCTCGCCATCGGAGAAGCGGCCGACGCGCGCAGCGCCAAGCGAGGTGCCGAGATGCTGAACGATCTCTGCTGCCATGCCCGGGTTGGCATTGCCGGTGAAAACCATGAAGTCAGGATGTGGGGCCTGCATGTGTGCTTCCCGGCGGTCAGAGAGAAAAGGTGGGGCCTGATGCTTTAGAGCATTTGGCAGGGGAGGAAGGACTCGAACCCTCGAATGCCGGAATCAAAATCCGGTGCCTTAACCAACTTGGCGACTCCCCTACACAGGAGGACGGTCCAGTGACCATCCACCGATGAATGTCGCAACCAATCGCGAGCGACTGGTTATTGCCTACGCGGCCCAGCCCTGGAGGGGATGGTGCGCGAGATTGCTGCAGATCCGATATTGCCAACCCTCGGGAAGATCCTTCGAGAGATGATCGATCGGGCCTTGCGGCGCATCGTTCGGCAGCTGCGCGAAGACGGCACTTCCGGAGCCGGTCATCCTGGCACTGAGGCCTTGTGCATCGAGCCACTGAAGGGCCTGACTCACTTGCGGACAGAGCCGCTGGGCAACCGGCTGCAGGTCGTTGTGTCCGAATCGGAAGATTCGTTTGCCGTCCTGAGCAGCGAAGACAGAAACTATAGCAGGTTTTGTGGCCCTGTGAAGATCATCCGCAGAAAAAATACGGCGTGTGTCGAGTCCAGCCTCTGGCTTGAGCACGGCGAAGCGGGCTGCGGGCACCGTCAGCGGAGTGATCTGCTCGCCGATGCCCTCGACCCATGCATTGCGGCCGCGCAGAAAGAAGGGCACGTCGGCGCCGAGCTTGAGGCCGATGCGTTCGAGTTCGGCAAGTGGCAGATCCAACCGCCAGAGCCGGTTCAGTGCCAGGAGGCAGGTGGCCGCATCCGATGAGCCGCCGCCCATGCCCGCCTGCGCCGGTATGCGCTTGTGCACGCCGATGTGGGCACCCTGCTGCGTGCCAGTCGCGCTCTTCAGCGCGCGGGCGGCGCGCAATACGAGATCGTCGGCGGGCAGGGGTTGTCCCAGGTCTTCGCGCGACAGGCCACCGTCCAGGCGCAAGTCCGCATGCAGCGTGTCGCACCAGTCGATCAACATGAACACCGACTGCAGCAGGTGGTAGCCATCTGCACGCCGACCGGTGATGTGAAGGAAGAGGTTCAGCTTGGCAGGCGCGGGCAGGTCATAGAGGGCCTTCACGGCGAAGGGCGCTCGAAGACGACACGCAGCTGCGCGGTGGGCAAGGGGGCATCGCGCGTCGCCTGGAGTCGGCCTTGCGCCACCTGCGACAGTTCGGCCCGCCAGCCCGGGACCGGGGCCGGGCGGCCCTGCAGCCATTCGAACAATGCATCGATGGGCAGCGCCGCGCCGGTCACGGCCTCGGTCAGCGCGGCGATGGAGGCGAAGCGTCGCTGCTGTGCGCCATCGCGCAGCACGGCGGTGCCCGGGCTCCATTGCAAGGCGCCCAGGGTGTTGCCAAGCGGCGTGGTCAGCAAGAGCTCGCCTTGCTCCGGATTGCCGTCCAGCTCGAACACGGCTGCGAAGGACTGCGGCGGGTTGCTGTCGACCGACAGGGACAGACGGCCGCTCCAGTGGCTGCTGCCCGTGTCCGCGCGGCGTGCCGCCTGGGGGGCGGCACAGCCGGCCAGCGCAAGGGTGGCGCCCGCCACGCCGGCCATCAGCACGCGTCGCTTCACAGCTTGACGCGCAGGCGCCGCAGCGTGGCCTGCAGGGTCTCGTTCTCCGCGTCCGCCATGGAGGCCTCGCGCCAGATGCTCAATGCACGGTCGCGTTGGCCCTGCGCCCACAGCACCTCGCCGAGGTGGGCCCCGATCTCCGGATCGGGCCGCGTCTTGTAGGCGCCTTCGAGGATGCGCTGCGCCTCGGCCATATTGCCGAGCCGGAACTCGACCCAACCCAGACTGTCGGCGATGAAAGGGTCGTTGGGCGACAGTTCCACCGCCTTGCGGATCAGCTGGCGGGCTTCGGGGAGACGGACATTCCGATCGGCGAGCGAATAGCCCAGCGCGTTGTACGCGTTGGCACTGTCCGGCTTGAGGGCGATCACGCGGCGCAGCAGCCGTTCGGTCTCGTCCACGCGGTTGAGCTTCTCGGCCGCCATGGCGAGGTCGTAGAGCAGGTCGGTGTCGTTCGGTGCCTGGGCACTGGCGGCGGCAAGCAGGTCGTACACCGCCTGGTTCATCTTGGCCTCACGCAGCACCTGGGCTTCGGCCTGCAATTGCTGGCGGCGGTCGGCATCCGTGCGTGCGGGCATGCTGCGCACGATCTGGCGTGCCTCGGCGACCTTGCCCTGCTTGGCCAGCAGCATCGCCCGACGCAACTGGGCGGACGCCATGTCCTCGTCGCCCTCCACGCGCGACAGGTACTGTTCGGCGGCGGCGAAATCCTTGCGACGTTCTGCCAACTGGGCGAGCTGCAGGTATGCCTGAGCAATGCCGCGGGCGCGCTCGTCCGCATCGCTCTGGCGGGTGGCGAGGTCCAGGTAGCGCTGCAGGGACGTCTGCGCGGCCGCGTCCTGATGGACCTGCGCCTGCAGGGAGCCGAGCAGCAGCCAGGGATCGGGCAGGTCGGGTCGGCTGCGCGTGAGCGTCTCCATCTGCGCCGTGGCCTCGTCGTAGCGCTGCCCCAGTGCCAGTGCGCGGGCATAGGCCACGCGTGCCTCGGGCAGGGCGTCCTCCTGGCTCAGGTAGCGGCGCACGAGTGCCTCGGCTTCGGGCCGGGACGGATCCATCAGTTCGAGTGCCAGCACGGCAGGCGCGTCGGCCTTCGGGTCGGCGGCGTTGCCCTGCTGGGCAGCCGCCAGGGCGCCGGCGGTGTCGCCCGCGTTCAGGCGCAGACGGCCGACGGCCGCCCAGGCCAGGCCAGCCGAGCGGGCGCCCGCCTTCAATTCATCCGACAGGCCTTGTTCGAAGGCCTGGGCAGCGGCCTGCTTGTTGGACGCCCGGCTGTAGGCCCGGACGGCGCTCGCGAGCGCTGCGGGGCGCTCCGGTACCGGCGTGGCGGCGAGGTCGGCACGCAGCGGGTCCACGGTCTCGGTCAGGCGGCCCAGCAGGATCAGGATCTGCAACTCCAGCCGGCGCGGCTCCCGGGCGTCGGGAATGGCCTGTTTCCAGGCACGAACGGCCACCAGGGCAGCCTCCGGCGAGCGTGCGCGCACGGCGACATCGACGGCGCGCTGGAAGAGGGCCGGCTCGCGGGTACGGCGAGCGGAGTCCAGGAGCAGTTGGAAGCCCTCGACCGGATCGCCGTCGCGGGCGTTGAGTTCGCCCAGCAGCACTTCGTAGAACAGCTCGGCCGTCATGGCCGAGGGCTGGGCAGGTTCCGCGGCCGGGGCGGGCGGCGCGGGTGGTGGGCCGGGGGGCACCGACTGCGCGGCGGCGCTGAGCGAGGCGAGGGTCAGAACGGCTGTCGCCAGATGGCGACGGCGGGGCAAGGGACTCATCGAACCATAATAATCCAAGCCTTTGTCCGCATCTGGGGCGAGGGCGATGGTCCGCTGCTCCTGCGCATGCGGCGTGTTCCGATGCCCGAGCTCCCAGAAGTCGAAGTCACCCGCCGCGGTTTTGCCGACCGCATCGCCGGCGGCGTCATCACCGCCCTGCGTGTGGGCAAGCCGCTGCGATGGGCGCTGGAGGTGGATCCGGGCGCGCTGGTCGGGCGCACCGTGGTGCAGGTGCGGCGGCGTGGCAAGTACCTGCTGGTCGATCTCGACCGGGGCATGCTGCTGGTGCACCTTGGCATGTCGGGCAGCCTCCGGTTTGCGCCGGCGCTGCCCGAGCCCGGACCGCACGACCACTTCGACCTGACCACCACGCGTGGCACGCTGCGGTTGAACGACCCGAGGCGCTTCGGCGCGGTGATCCACGTCGATGGCGAGGATGCGCCGCTGGCGCGCAAGCTGCTGGGTGGGCTGGGCATGGAGCCGCTCGGCGATGCCTTTGACCTCGGCCGCTTCCACGAAGGTCTCAGAAGACGGCGCGCGCCGGTCAAGCAGGTGCTTCTGGCCGGCGACGTGGTGGTGGGGGTGGGCAACATCTATGCGTCCGAGGCATTGTTCCTTGCCGGCATCCGGCCGACGGTGCCGGCGGCCCGCATTTCACGGCCGCGTGCCGCACGGCTGCATGCCGCCGTCCGCGAGGTGTTGGCGCGTGCGGTCGAGGCGGGCGGCAGCACGCTGCGCGATTTCTCCCACATCGACGGTCAGGCTGGGCACTTCCAGCTGCAGGCCATGGTCTACGGACGGGCAGGCGAGCCCTGCCGGCAGTGCGGGGTGCCGATCCGGCTCCTGCGGCAGGGCCAGCGCTCGACCTATTTCTGTCCGAATTGCCAGAAGGCTTGAGGGCCCTGCGGGCCGGCCTCGCCGGGTGCGACCGCCTTGCCGCTGGGCCGTGAGGGGTATTCGCAACTGTTATATTTTGTAAATTCTTCTGCAGGCGTCCGTGAGCGTTCCTTTCTCCCAGCAGTTCGAGCAGCACGGCGCCTGGCGACGCAGCCTGGCACATCGGCTTCGCTGGCTGGCTTCCTGGCTGGGCGACAACGACCTGCTCGACGACGCCGTGGCGGAGCGGCTGAGGGATGCCGAGTCCCTGATGCGTGACAGCCGGGTCATGGTGGCCTTCGTCGCGGAGTTCTCGCGCGGCAAGTCTGAGCTGATCAACGCCTTGTTCTTTGCGGACTATGGCCGGCGCATCATGCCGGCCAGCGCCGGACGCACCACCATGTGCCCTGTGGAGCTTCGCCATGACGCGGGGCAGGCCCCCGGGCTGCGGCTGCTGCCGATCGACACGCGGCTCGTGCCCCGGTCGCTGCAGCAGTGGCGCGAATCGTCCGAGGGCTGGACCGGGATTGCCCTGTCGCCCGATGACGGCGAGCAGCTCGCGGCCGCCATGCAGAAAGTGGCCGAGGTCGACCGTGTCCCGCTCGAACGGGCCAAGGCGCTGGGTTTCTGGCGCGACGATGCCGGCGAAGACGCCCTGCCCGTGGATGCCCATCGGCACGTCGAGGTCCCGCGCTGGCGCCATGCGGTGCTCAACCTTCCGCATCCCCTGCTGGAGCAGGGCCTGGTCATCCTGGACACGCCGGGCCTCAATGCCATCGGCGCCGAGCCCGAACTCACGATGAGCCTGCTGCCCCAGGCCCACGCCGTGCTGTTCATCCTGGGGGCCGATACGGGGGTGACCCGCTCCGACCTCGCCATCTGGCGCGAACACCTGGGCGGGGCCGCACCGGCCGTTGCCTCGCGCATCGTCGCGCTGAACAAGATCGACACGCTGTGGGATTCGCTCAGCGCACCCGGACAGATCGAGGCCCAGATCGAGCGGCAGTGCGCCCTGTCCGCCGACATGCTGGGCGTGCCCCGCCGGCGCGTGCTGCCGGTGTCGGCGCAGAAGGGCCTGCAGGCGCGCATCGCAGGCGATGCACCGCTGCTGCAGGCGAGCCGGCTGCCGGCCCTTGAGGCGCTGCTGGGCCAGGGGCTGCTCGCCGAAAGGGAGGCCATCCTGCGCCGCGCCGTGGAGGGCGGGCTGGACGCCTTGCGCGCCGAGGCGCAGCGCATCCTGCGCCTGCGCCAGCGGGAGCTGACGGAGCAGGGCATGGAGCTCGAAGGCCTGCGCGGCAAGAACACCGCCACGCTGCGGCACATGATGCGCCGGGTCGAGCAGGAACAGTCGGAGTTCGAGGCGGGCGCCGAACGCGTTTCGGCCCTGCGTGCCGTCCTTGGCAAGCGCATGCGCGAGATGCAGGCCGTGCTCGGCCCGACGGCACTCAGGTCCGACATGGCGCAGTTCGCGCAGGCATTGGGCCGGCCCGGCATCAAGCTGCAGCTTGCGCAGGTCTACGCCCGCACCTTCGACGGGCTGCGCACCAACCTCGGCGATGTGCAGGCCACCATGGCCGAGCTGCAGGCCATGCTGCATGCGGCCTTCCGCCAGCTCAATGCCGAACATGGCTTTGCCCTGCAGGCCCCGGCCGAGCCCGATCTGTCGAAGTACATTGCCGAGATGAGCAGCATCGAGCAGAGCCATCTGCACTACCTCGGCATGGGCAACATCCTGCGCCTCGTGCAATCTGAATTCTGCGAGCGGCTGGCGCAGGCCCTGTCCAGCCGCGTGCGCACCGTCCGCGACGCCGCGCTGGGCGAGATCGAGGACTGGCGCCGCAGCGCCTTCTCCCAGATGGACCGCCAGATGAACGAGCGCCGCGCGACCTATGCCCGGCGCGTGGAGTCGATGGCCCGCGTGCGCGACGCCGCCAGCAGCCTGGACGAGCGCCTGGCGGAACTCGCCGGCCAGGGCGCGCAGCTTCGTGCCCTGGAGCAACGGCTGCGTGATCTCTGCGAGGTGCTCGTCGGCCGCAAGCCCGAGCCTGGCGCCCCGCCGGCTGCCGGCGACACCCAACTGCGCGCGGCGTGAGATCCGCCGCGACCGACGCCGCACCGGTCGTGCGGCAGGCGCGCCAATGCGCCGATGCTTTCTGGCTGCGCCTGGTGACCTGGCAGAAGACGCATGGCCGCAGCAGCCTGCCCTGGCAGAACACCCGCGACCCCTACCGGGTCTGGCTGTCCGAGATCATGCTGCAGCAGACGCAGGTGTCGACCGTGCTGGGCTACTACGAGCGCTTCCTGGCGCGCTGTCCCACGGTGGCGGACCTGGCTGCCGCACCTGAAGACGAGGTCATGGGCCTGTGGAGCGGACTGGGCTACTACAGCCGCGCACGCAACTTGCACCGCTGCGCCCAGGACGTGGTCGCGCGCTTCGGCGGCAGCTTTCCGCACAGCGCCGAACTGCTGCAGACGCTGCCCGGCATCGGCCGCTCCACGGCGTCCGCCATCGCCGCCTTCTGCTTCGGTGAGCGGGTGTCGATCATGGACGGCAACGTCAAGCGCGTGCTCTCGCGCCTGCTGGCCTTCGAGGGCGACCTGGCGAGCAGCGCCAACGAGAAACTGCTGTGGAAGGCGGCCGACGAACTGTTGCCGCCCGAGGGCGACACCGAGGCCATCTCCCGCTACACGCAGGGGCTGATGGATCTGGGCGCCACGGTCTGCCTGCCGCGCCAGCCGCAGTGCCTGATCTGCCCGGTCGAGGCGCTGTGCGAAGGCCGCCGGCAGGGCGATCCGGCGCGGCTGCCCATCAAGACGCGCAAGCTCAAGCGCAGCGCGCAGTCGCTGTGGCTGCTGCTGGCGCGCTCGGCCGACGGGCAGGCGGTGTGGTTGCAGAAGCGGCCGGCCAGCGGCATCTGGGCCGGCCTGCATGCGCTGCCGGTCTTCGACAGCGCCGAAGCGCTGGAAGCGGTCATGCCAGAGACCTTGCGCTCGGCGTTGCAGCATCTGCCGGCTTTCCTGCATGTGCTCACGCACAAGGACCTGCATCTGCACCCCGTCCAGGTCGACGCGGCGCGCAGCGACATGGCCGGCCTGGAGGGGCGGTGGGTGGCGGCCGAGGACTGGCCGGCGCTGGGCCTGCCTGCGCCGGTGCGTCGGTTGCTGGAAGAGCGCGCCGCCCGGATCGGCTGAGTCCGCCGGGTGGGACCCCGGGTCAGGACGCCTCGCCCGGGGCTGTGGAGCCCGGGCCACCAGTGGTTATTCGGCGTCCATCTCGCGGTGCCGCCGCAGCGTCACCCAGCGCTCGCCGAAGGTGCGGGCCAGTTGCTCGACCAGGAAGACCGAGCGGTGCTGACCGCCCGTGCAGCCGATGGCCACGGTGACGTAACTGCGATGGTCGTCCGCAAGTGCGTCCATCCAGTGCTGCAGGAACTGTTCGATGTCGCCGAACATGCGGGCCACCGCATCGTGCTGGCGCAGCCAGTCGATCACGGGCTGGTCGCGTCCGGTCAGCGGGCGCAGCGACGCGACGTAATGCGGGTTGGGCAGCATGCGCACATCGAAGACGTAGTCGGCATCGAGCGGAACGCCGCGCTTGAAGGCGAAGGATTGGAACACCAGGGTCAGCGTGCGCTGCGGCGCCTCGATCAGCGCCTTGATGTAGGTGCGCAGCTGGGCCGGGCGGATCAGGCTGGTGTCGATCAGGTCTGCACCTTCCCGCAATTCGGCCAGCAGTTCGCGCTCCAGCTCGATGGCCTGGATCAGTGCGCGCTCCTGCTCGGGCGCATCGACCCCGCCGTGCTGGCGCGACAGCGGATGCCGTCGGCGCGTCTCCGAATAGCGGCGCACCAGCGCCTCGGTGGTCGCATCGAGGAACAACGAGCGCACGGCCATGCCTTCCTGCCGCAGTGCCGCCAGGCGGATGGGCGCCTTCGACAGCGAGGTGCCGCTGCGTGCATCGATGGCCACGGCCACCAGCGGCGCCTGGTTCTCCTTCTGCAACCGGATGAAGTCATCCAGCAGTTCGGGCGGCAGGTTGTCGACGCAGTAGTAGCCGGCGTCTTCGAGCGCGGCCAGGGCCACCGACTTGCCGGAGCCGGACATGCCGGTGATCAGCACCAGGTCCATGGAGGGATTCATCGTCGTCAGCTTTCCTGCGGGCTCAGCATTTCGCGGGCATGGGCGAGCGAGGCGGCTGATACCCGCTCACCGCCCAGCATGCGGGCGATCTCCTGCATGCGGCCTTCGCCGTCGAGCGGCGCGACCGTGCTTTCCGTGACCGGCTGTGGCTTGCCGCCCTGTGCGGTCGCCGCGTTCAGTGTGCGCTTGGCCACGCGCAGATGGTGGTCGGCGCAGGCGGCCACCTGCGGCAGGTGGGTCACCGCCAGCACCTGGCGATCGCGGCCGAGCTGGCGCATCAGGCGACCCACGGTGTCGGCCACCGCGCCGCCGATGCCGGTGTCCACCTCGTCGAAGATCAGCGCCTGCGCTGTGCCCAACTGGCTGGTGGTGACCGCGATGGCCAGTGCGATGCGCGACAGCTCGCCGCCCGAAGCCACCTTGCCCACCGGCCGCGGCGTGCCGCCGGCATGGCCGGCCACGAGGAAGGCGATGTCCTCCATGCCGTGGCGCGCTGGTTGCGGCAGCGGCTGCAGATCGACGGCAAAACGGCCGCCCTGCATGCCCAGGCCCTGCATCGCTTCGGTGATGGCCGCGGCCAGCTTGGGGGCGGCCTTCTTGCGGGCCTGGCCGACGGCGCGTGCCTCCTTGTCGAAGGCCTGGCGCGCCCGCTGCTCGGCCTGCTCCAGCGCGGCCAGGTCGGCCTGGGCTTCCAGCGTCTGCAGTTCCTGCCGCCAGCTGGCGAGCAGGGCGGGCAGCTCCTCGGGGGGGCGGCGGTAGCGGCGGGCCAGTGACATCCACAGGCCCAGGCGCTCGTCCAGCGCCTGCAACTGGTCGGCGTCGGTCTCGGTGCGGCGCAGGTAGCCGTGCAGCGCATGCAGTGCGTCGGAGGCCTGAGCCAGGCTACCGGCAAGTTCGTCGCCCAGCGTCTTGAATTCGGGTTCGATGTGGGCCAGATCCTGCAGGCGGTCGGCGGCGCGCGAGAGCAGGGCCAGGGCGCCCTGTTCGTCCTCTTCCAGCAGGCCGGCGGCGGCCTGCGCGGCGTCGATCAGCGACTGTGCGTTGGCCAGCCGGGTGTGCTGGCTGGAGAGTTCTTCCCACTCGTCGGCGCCGGGCGCCAGCTTGTCGACCTCGCCGATCTGCCACTGCAGGCGTTCGCGCTCGCGCAGCAGGCTTTCCTGCGCATTGCGGGCGGCTTCCAGCGCAGTGCCGGCCTGGCGCCAGTTCTGCCAGGCGGTCTCCAGTGCGGCGGTTCGGACCCCGGCATAGGCGTCCAGCAGGCCGCGCACGGCATCGGGGCGGGTCAGGCTCTGCCACGCATGCTGGCCGTGGATGTCCAGCAGGTGCGCGCCCAGTTCACGCAGCTGCGTGGCGGTGGCCGGGCTTCCGTTGATCCAGCCGCGGCTGCGGCCCTGGGTGTCGACGGTGCGGCGCAGCAGCAGGGTGTCGCCGGCCTCGAAGCCGCCTTCTTCCAGCCAGGTGCCGAGCGCCGGGTCGGCGTCGAATTCGGCGCTCACATCCAGCCGCTCGGCGCCTTCGCGCACGGAACCGGCGTCGGCCCGGTTGCCCAGCGCCAGTTGCAGGGCGTCGATCAGGATCGACTTGCCGGCGCCAGTCTCGCCCGTGAGCACGGTGAAGCCCTCGGCCAGGTCCAGGTCGAGCGCGCGGACGATGACGAAGTCGCGCAGGACGATGCGTCGCAGGGCCACTCAGGAGCCTCCTTCGTTCCAGTGAAGTTTCTTGCGCAGGGTGTCGAAATAGCTCCAGCCGCGCGGATGCAGGAAGCGCACCCTGTGCTCGGAGCGCCGCACCAGCACCTGGTCGCCATGGGCGAGGGAGGCGAGGGACTGCATGTCGAAATTGGCGCTGGCGTCGCGCCCGCCCACCACCTCGACCGAGATCTCCTCGGCGTCGGGCAGCAGGATCGGCCGGTTCGACAGCGTGTGCGGCGCGATCGGCACCATCACCCAGCCGGGGATGGAGGGATGCAGCATCGGCCCGCCCGCCGACAGTGCGTAAGCGGTGGAGCCGGTAGGCGTGGCGATGATCAGGCCGTCGGCACGCTGGTTGGCCACCAGATGCCCGCCGACCGAGACGCGCAGCTCGACCATGCCGGAGGTGGCGCCGCGGTTGACCACCACGTCGTTCATGGCCTGGGCGGTGAACACGACCTCGCCGGCGCGCATGACCCGGGCCTGGATCAGGCTGCGGTGGTCTTCCTCGTACTCGCCGGCCAGCATCGGCGTGAGTGTGGCCTCGTAATGTTCCAGCGGGATGTCGGTGACGAAGCCCAGGCGGCCGCGGTTGATGCCGATCAGCGGCACGCCGTAGCGGGCGAGCTGCCGGCCGATGCCCAGCATGGTGCCGTCGCCGCCGACGACCAGGCCCAGGTCGCACTGCTCGCCGATCTCCTGCACCGTGAGCAGGGGCCAGCGGCCCGCGCGCGGCACGCCGTCCTCGCCGCATTCGGCGCTGCTGCGCTCGAGCACCACGACGCAGCCGCGCGACTCCAGGAACGCCGCAATGCCCTCGATGACAGCATCGCGCTCGCGCGCCGCCGTCGCCTGGTACTTGCCGATGAGCGCCACATGGCGGAAGGGTGCGTGCATGGGGACAAATTACATCACGACACCGGAGGCGTCCCACCGCCTGGCAAGGCCTTGTCCGCCGCCTAGGGATCGCGGGCCGCGGGGTATCATTTGCCGATGCTGGACGACCGCGCCAAGCTGCTGCTCAAGACCCTGGTGGAACGCTACATCGCCGACGGCCAACCCGTCGGCTCGCGCACGCTCTCGCGCGCCGCCGGTCTCGAGCTTTCCCCCGCCACCATCCGCAATGTGATGGCCGACCTCGAGGACCTGGGGCTGATCGTCAGCCCCCACACCTCCGCCGGCCGCATTCCCACTGCGCGCGGCTACCGGCTGTTCGTCGACACCATGCTCACGGCCCAGCGGGCCCAGTTGCAGTCCACGCCGCCGAGCCTGCCGCCGGACCAGCCCCAGAAAGTGATCGCCAGCGCGGCACAGCTGCTGTCGAACCTCTCCCAGTTCGTGGGCGTGGTGATGGCGCCGCGGCGCACGACGGCCTTCCGGCACATCGAATTCCTGCGGCTGTCGGAGCGGCGGCTCCTGGTCATCATCGTCTCGCCCGACGGCGACGTGCAGAACCAGGTCATCTTCACCGACCGGGACTACACCCAGTCGGAGCTCATCGAAACCTCCAACTACCTCACCGCCCACTACGGTGGCCTGTCCATCGAGCAGGTGCGCGACCGTCTCAAGGGCGAGATGGACGGCCTGCGCGCCGAGATCGCCTCGCTGATGCAGGCGGCAGTGCAGGCGAGCTCGCAGGCGTTTTCGCAGGCACAGGAAGAAGTCATCATTGCCGGCGAGCGCAACCTGCTGGCCGTGAGCGACTTCTCCAGCGACATGGGCCAGTTGCGCCGTGCCTTCGAGTTGTTCGAGCAGAAGGCCGAGCTGATGCGGTTGCTGGACATGTCCAGCAAGTCCGACGGCGTGCGCATCTTCATTGGCGGCGAAAGCCAGGTGGTGCCGTACGAAGAGCTGTCGGTCGTCAGTGCCAACTACGAAGTCAACGGCGAGGTGGTCGGCACCCTGGGCGTGATCGGACCGACCCGCATGCCCTATGACCGCATGATCCAGATCGTGGACATCACTTCCCGCTTGGTCAGCAACGCGCTGAGCCACAACAACAAGTAGCCGTTCGGCGCCGCGCCGACATGGCGTAGAGAGACGGGGCACGCCGTTCGGACGACCGCGGATCAGCGCGCCGGCGCTTCCCCCGCCAGCGCCTGCAGCGCCGGCACGTCGCGGATCAGTACGACGTAGCCATGCATCTCGATGCATCCCAGTTCCACCAGTCGCCGGAAGCAGCGGGACAGCGTGGCCTGTGCCATCACCAGCTGGCGCGCAATGGAGCGCTTCTGCACCGGCAATCGCACCGAGCGGTCCTTGCCGGCGGCTTCGAAAGGTTCGCGCAGCAGCCAGGCGGCCAGGCGCCCCAGCACGTCCTTGGTGGCCAATTCGTGCCGCCCGTCCGTCAGTTGGCGGATGCGCTCGGCCATCACCAGGCCGACGGCGCGCTGAAGGGCCGGATCCTGCCGAGCGGCTTCCAGCAGGTGCTCCAGCGGCAGTGCGGCCAGGGTGACGCGAGCCGGACACACGGCTGACTCGATCCAGTCCGACTCCAGCCAGGCGGAGGCGAGATCCAGCCACTGGCCCGGGCCGAGAACGCGGTTCTCGACCAGACCCCCATCCGCACCAATGCGGCCGACCACGATGCGGCCTTCGGCAACGAGCCACCACGACGGTGGATGGTTGTCCGGCATGGCGGCGATGGCGCCCTTGGGCAGCACATGCAGGCGCAGGGCGCCGGCCAGCCGCTCCAGCGTGGCCGGTGCTGGCTCGCAGGGGGCGAAGGCGCCGCGCAACAAGGGCACGCCGGACAGGACGACCGGCCGCCGCCCGGTGGCGGCTTTCCAGCGCCGCGCTTCGGGGCGCGGTGCGTCGGAGGTCAGGGAAGACAGGGCCGGCAGCATGAAAGGTCGGGGTGGCGTCAGGTGGTCGATGCCCGACTCTGCCCACGATGCGACCGCGCTGCCTTGAGCCAGCGCAAGGGTTGGCGGATCGGCCGCCGCCCGC
Source organism: Pseudacidovorax sp. DMC4 (assembly GCF_056314265.1). Taxonomy (NCBI): domain Bacteria; kingdom Pseudomonadati; phylum Pseudomonadota; class Betaproteobacteria; order Burkholderiales; family Comamonadaceae; genus Pseudacidovorax; species Pseudacidovorax sp. DMC4. The sequence continues at coordinate 274,430 of NZ_JBQUYR010000003.1, forward strand.
CATCAGCCGCACAGTCCGGTGAAGCCGCAGGCGGTACAGAAGCTGCAGCCATCCTTGCGGATCAGGGTGGCGTTGCCGCATTCGGGGCAGGCGGCGCCGGCCATGGCCTGCTGCACGCCCGGCGCTGTGACGGCAGGGGCGGCCAGGATGCCCATCTCCTGAAGCGGAAAGCCTTCCTCGTCCAGCACACCGAGCATGGCGTAGCGATGGATCACCAGCCGCGCCAGGTAGGCCACGGTCGAGGGCCAGGTCTGCTGCCGCCGCACCTTCGGATCCAGGCTGGGCACGAAGGCCATGAAGTGGCCCAGCGGCTCGGCATAGCTCAGCAGCTTGCGCAGCTTCATGCCAATCCATGCCGGGTCGATCACCCGCATGTCCAGCGACAGCACGCGCGCCAGTCCGTCGAGCGCGCGCGGATAGTTGCCCGAGAAGCCCAGGGCGCAGGGCCGGGTGTGGGTGGCGCCGCTGGGGCTGGGCAGCAGCACCTCCTTGAGCGTGAGGGTGAAGGCTTCGCCCGTGGCCGGGTTCTCGATGTCCACGGCCCAGGCCAGCGTGCCGGAGGGGCCGGTGTGCGGCTCGTCCAGGCTGAACAGGGCGTCGAGCACCGGCGTGCCGGGCGCGGGCGGGTTCCACAGACCCAACTGCTCGCAGCGCCAGCGCAGCACGGCGGCGGTGGCGGCAACCACGCCGGGGAATGTGCGCACCTCGCCATGGGGTGGGAAGGGCATGTCGAAGGGGCGCTCCTCCTGCACGGTGGCCAGCGCGTCGAGCTTGAGGCGCACCCATTCGGCGTCGCGCGCCCGCAGGTCCATCGACAGCGTCTTGGCCAGGGCGCCCAGGCCGCGGGGCTGCTCGGCGCCGTTGACCCACACCTCGAAGGGCAGCGGCCGGGCGCCCTCGCCGCCGTCCGGGGCTTCGCCGACGAAAAGCGCGAACTGCCCGTGCGGATGCCGAACCATGGTGCACCAGGCCGCATTGCCGGCGGGAAAGTCCGGCCGGCCGGGCCAGCGCAGCGAGGCCAGCACCGGCTCGCGCGGCAGGCGATCCAGCGCCAGGCGGCGGTCGGCGATGCCCGGCGCGGGCAGGGCGGCGTCCGGCTGCGGCACGCTGAGCACGGCGCCCAGCACGGCATTGGGCCGGTAGGTGGCCAGGCCCTTCAGGCCGGACTGCCACGCCTGCAGGTAAAGATCCTGGAAGGCCGCGTAGGGATAGTCTGCCGGCACGTTCACCGTCTTGCTGATCGAGGTGTCGATGAAGGGCGCGACGGCCGCCACCATGGCCGCATGCGACTGGGCGCTCATCTCCAGCGCCGTGACAAAGGCGGGCGGCAAAGGCGCGTCCGGCCCGCGCAAGTGGCGGAACAGGCGCCAGGCATGGTCCTCCACCGCGAATTCCTGGAAGGTGCCGTCGGCCATGCGCTTCTTGCGCTGGTACGTCCAGCTGAACGGCGGCTCGATGCCATTGCTGGCGTTGTCGGCAAAGGCCAGGCTGATGGTGCCGGTCGGCGCGATCGACAGCAGGTGCGAGTTGCGCAGGCCGTGGCGGCGGATGCGCTCCCGCAGCGCCGCCGGCAGGCGCGCGGCGAAGCGCCCGCGCTGCAGGTAGAGGTCGGCATTGAACAGGGAGAAGGCGCCACGCTCGCGCGCCAGTTCGGCGGAGGCGGCATAGGCCGCGTCGCGCAGCCGCTCGGCGATGCGCGCCGCCATCTGCCGCGCCGGCGCCTCGTCGTAGCGCAGCCCGAGCATGGCCAGCGCATCGCCCAGTCCGGTGAAGCCCAGGCCGATGCGGCGCTTGGCCATCGCTTCCTCGCGCTGGCGGGGCAGGGGCCAGAGCGACACGTCGAGCACGTTGTCCAGCATGCGCACGCAGGTGGGGATGAGCGCGTCGAAGGCCGCCTCGTCGAAGCGTGCCTCGGGCTCGAAGGGCTGGCGCACGAAGCGCGTCAGGTCGATGGAGCCCAGGCAGCAGCAGCCGTAGGGCGGCAGCGGCTGCTCGGCGCAGGGATTGGTGGCGGAGATGGTCTCGCAGTAGCCGAGGTTGTTGTTGGCATTGATGCGGTCCAGGAAGAGCGCGCCCGGTTCGGCGTGGTCGTAGGTGGCGCGCATGATCTGGTCCCACAGCGCACGTGCGGGTACGCGGCGGTAGACCCAGGCGCCATCGCCACGTGGATGGGCACCTTCGGCCTTCTGCGCCTCGCCAGGCTCGGCGCGGTGCACCAGCTCGATTTCGGCATCGGCCTGCACGGCCTGCATGAAGGCGTCGGTGATGCCGACCGAGATGTTGAAGTTGCGCAGGTCGCCCGCGTCCTTCGCGTGGATGAATTCCTCCACGTCCGGATGGTCGCAGCGCAGCACGGCCATCTGGGCGCCCCGGCGCGCGCCGGCCGATTCCACCGTCTCGCAGGAGCGGTCGAACACGCGCATGTAGCTCACCGGGCCTGAGGCGCTCGATTGGGTGCTGCGCACCCGTGCGCCCTTGGGGCGGATGCGCGAGAAGTCGTAGCCCACGCCGCCGCCGCGCCGCATGGTCTCGGCCGCTTCGGTCAGGGCCGTGTAGATGCCGGGATGGCCTTCATCGTCCTCGGCGATGGAATCGCCGACCGGCTGGACGAAGCAGTTGATGAGCGTGGCTTCCAGCGTGGTGCCGGCGGCCGAAAGGATGCGCCCAGCGGGGATGAAGCCAGCCTCCAGCGCATCGACGAAGACGTTTTCGAAATGGGCGCGGCGCTCCGGTGCCTCGACGGCAGCCAGCGCCTGGGCCACCCGCCGCCGGACGTCGCCGACTTCGCGTTCGTCACCCTTGGCGTATTTCTCGCGCAGCACGTCCTGGCTGATGGCCTGGGCGGGCAGGACGGTGCAGTTCAGGATGGGCATGGGCAACTCCTGTTGGGTGGCGGCCGCTGTAGTGCCCGGCAGGCAAGCGGCAGCGATCGGGTGAACTGTATGAAAAACCAGCCCTTCGGTCTGTCGGAAAACCACTCTGCTGCCGTGGGCTGTAGCTTTGTCGTTTTTCTTGATCTTTCAAGATATATCATTGATTCATCTTGAGCTTTCCGAAGGATTCGCATGACTGAAGAATGGATGCACCCGGGGCGCGGCGGCGGTCGAGGCCATGGCCATCGGCGTTCAGGTGCCGACACGCTGGCCGAGGGGGCGATGGAGGGCCGCGGTGGCGGCCGGCGCCCGCGCCAGTTGGAGCCCGGCGACCTTCGCCTGCTGATGCTCCATGCGCTGGCCGCCCAGCCGAGCCATGGCTATGAGCTGATCAAGGCGATCGGGGAGTGGGTGGGCGGCGACTACACCCCCAGCCCGGGAACCGTCTATCCGACGCTGGCGTTGCTGGAGGACCTGGGCCTTGCCCGCTCGGAAGCCAGCGATGGCGGCCGCAAGCGCTTCCATCTGACGCCCCAGGGCGAGGCGGAACGTGCTGCGCAGGCGTCGGCCATCGAGGCGGTGCTGGAGCGCCTGGCGCAGGCGCGAGCCCGCGCCCACGCGCGCCGCTTGCCCGAGATCCGCCGTGCCATGGAGAACCTGAAGATGGCGCTGCGCCTGCGCCTGGAAGGCGAGATGGAGTCGACGGAACTGGTTCGTCGACTCGCCGAGATCATCGACCGCGCCGCGGTCGAGGTGGAACGCGCCTGAGTGGCGCCCCGACAGAGAGACCGACCATGAAACAACACCGCTACCGAATCACCGTCGAACACCTGGCCGATGCGCACGGCAACCCGTCCACTCACCCCGAGCCGCTGCGCTTCGAGGCCGGCAACCACGACGACATCCTCGCCATCGCTGAGCGCATGCGCGGCCGCGGCGAATTCCCGCCCGACACGGCCAACGCGCTGGCGGTGGGCCTGAAGCTGTTCAGCGAGGTGATGCTGGAGAACCGAGGCCATCCACTCTTCGCGGATTTCGCGCCGCACTTCCGTGCCTTCATGCAGCACCTGAAGAAGAGCCCGCAACGGCTGGGGGGCGATGCGCCGGCGGCCGACGTTTCGCCTGCAGCCGGCCAGGCTCAGTAGTTGAGCCGCTCCGGCCGCAGCTCCTGCAGGATGGTTGTCGCGATCTCTTCGATGGACTTGGTGGTGGTCGACAGCCAGCGGATGCCGGCCCGGCGCATCATGGCCTCGGCCTCGCTCACCTCGTAGCGGCAGTTCTCGATGCTGGCGTAACGCGAATTGGGCCGCCGCTCGTTGCGGATCTCGGCCAGCCGCTCGGGCTGGATGGTCAGCCCGAAGATTTTCTTGCGGAAGGCGATCAGCGCCGGCGGCAACTGCCGGCGGTCGAAGTCCTCGGGGATCAGCGGATAGTTGGCCGCCTTCAACCCGTGCTGCATGGCCAGGTAGAGCGAGGTCGGCGTCTTGCCGCTGCGGCTCACGCCCACGAGGATGACGTCCGCCGCCTCCAGATCCGCATGGCTCTGGCCATCGTCGTGCTGCAGACTGAAGTCGATGGCGGCGATGCGGTCGTGGTATTCCTTGCTCTTGCTGATGTCCGAGAAGCGGCCGATGCGGTGGTTGGACTTCATCGCCAGCTCGATCTCCAGCGGCCGCACGAAGGTGCCGAAGAGGTCGAGCAGCATGCCCTTGCAGCCGGTCTCGATCACCTCCAGCACCTCCATGTTGGCCAGGGTGGTGAAGACGATGGGCCGATAGCCTTCGAGCTCGGCCGTGTGATTGATCTGCCGCACCGCCTGGTGGGCCTTGTCGACCGTGTCGGTGAAGGGCATGCGCACGTGGCGTGCCTTGAGTTCGAACTGGTTGAGCACGGCATTGCCGAAGGTCTCGGCGGTGATGCCGGTGCCGTCCGAAACGAAGAAAACGGTGCGCTTGTGCATGGGGGCGGCCTGTAGTTTCTGTCCTGCGGCGGCGGTCCGGACCGCCGCCTACAATCCCGCAGATTATCGGCGCGTGCCCTCCGCGCGCCGCACCCGCATCCCTTCCCATGCAGTCGCCCCGCGCACCCAGAGCAAGAAGAACGATCGCGCCCGGCTGCCTGCTGCATGGAACGCACCGCTTTTTAAACTCCGGAGTCTTCCCATGTCTGCCCTGTTCGAAGCGACCGCCCTGGTCGTGCCCTTCGAAAACCTGAGGATGAGCGATGTCGAGGCCGTTGGCGGCAAGAACGCCAGCCTCGGCGAGATGATTTCCCAGCTGCCCGAGGGCGTGCGCGTGCCCACCGGCTTCGCCACCACCGCCCATGCCTTCCGCGAGTTCCTCGCGCACGAAGGCCTGACGCAGCGCATCAGCCAGCGCCTGGCTACCCTGGACATCGAGGACGTGCGCGCCCTGGCCGCCGCCGGCGCCGAGATCCGCGGCTGGATCGAGGCGCAGCCCTTCCCCGCCGACCTCGAAAGGGCCGTGCGCGAGCACTTCGCCAAGCTGAGCGCGGGCAATGACCAAGCCAGCTTCGCGGTGCGTTCCTCGGCCACTGCCGAGGATCTCCCCGACGCTTCCTTCGCCGGCCAGCAGGAGACCTTCCTGAACGTCGTCGGCATCGAGGACGTGCTGCACAAGATGAAGGAGGTGTTCGCCTCTCTCTACAACGACCGTGCCATCAGCTACCGCGTCCACAAGGGCTTTGCCCACGACGTGGTGGCCCTGTCGGCCGGCGTACAGCGCATGGTCCGCTCCGACCTGGGTGCCGCAGGCGTGATGTTCACCATCGACACCGAATCGGGCTTCGACCAGGTCGTCTTCATCACCTCCAGCTACGGTCTGGGTGAGACGGTGGTGCAGGGCGCCGTCAACCCCGACGAGTTCTACGTCCACAAGCCGATGCTCGAAGCCGGCAAACGCGCGGTGATCCGCCGCAACCTGGGCTCCAAGCTGATCCAGATGGAATTCGCCACGCCCGAGGAGAAGAAGGCCTCGGGCAAGCTGGTCAAGACCACCGACGTCAAGACCGAACTGCGCAACCGCTATTCGCTGACCGATGCCGAGGTGGAGCAACTGGCGAAGTACGCCATGGTCATCGAGAAGCACTACGGCCGCCCGATGGACATCGAGTGGGGCAAGGACGGCACCGACGGCCAGCTCTACATCCTGCAGGCCCGTCCCGAGACGGTGAAGAGCCAGCAGCAGGGCAAGGTCGAGCAGCGCTTCAAGCTCAAGGGCAAGAGTGCCGTGCTGGCGGAAGGCCGCGCCATCGGCCAGAAGATCGGGACCGGCCCCGTGCGCCTGGTGCACAGCATCAGCGAGATGGACAAGGTGCAGGCCGGCGACGTGCTGGTCACCGACATGACCGACCCCAACTGGGAGCCGGTGATGAAGCGCGCCAGCGCCATCGTCACCAACCGCGGCGGCCGCACCTGCCATGCGGCGATCATCGCGCGCGAACTGGGCATTCCGGCCGTTGTGGGCTGCGGCGACGCCACCAGCCTGCTCAAGGACGGCACGCTGGTCACCGTGAGCTGCGCTGAGGGCGACACCGGCCACATCTACGACGGCCTGCTGGAGACCGAGGTCACCGAGGTCCAGCGCGGCGAGATGCCCAAGATCCCGACCAAGATCATGATGAACGTGGGCAACCCGCAGCTCGCCTTCGACTTCGCCCAGCTGCCCAACGAAGGCGTGGGCCTGGCGCGGCTGGAATTCATCATCAACAACAACATCGGCGTGCATCCCAAGGCCATCCTGGACTATCCGCAGGTCGATCCCGACCTGAAGAAGGCCGTGGAATCGGTGGCCCGCGGCCATGCCTCGCCCAAGGCCTTCTACGTCGACAAGGTGGCCGAGGGCGTGGCCACCATCGCGGCGGCCTTCTGGCCCAAGCCGGTGATCGTGCGCCTGTCGGACTTTAAGTCCAACGAGTACCGCAAGCTGATCGGTGGCAGCCGCTACGAGCCGGAGGAAGAGAACCCCATGCTGGGCTTCCGCGGCGCGGCGCGCTACATCAGCGCCGAGTTCGGCGAGGCCTTCGCCATGGAGTGCGAGGCGCTCAAGCGCGTGCGCAACGAGATGGGCCTGACCAACGTGCAGATCATGGTGCCCTTCGTGCGCACGCTGAAGCAGGCCGAGCGCGTGACCACGCTGCTGGGCGAGCACGGCCTCAAGCGCGGCGAGAACGAGCTCAAGATCATCATGATGTGCGAGGTTCCCAGCAACGCCATCCTGGCGGACGAGTTCCTGCAGTACTTCGACGGCTTCTCGATCGGCTCGAACGACCTGACGCAGCTCACCCTGGGCCTGGACCGCGATTCCGGCCTGGAACTGCTGGCGGCGGACTTCGACGAACGCGACCCGGCGGTGCAGGCCATGCTGTCGCGCGCCATCGAGGCCTGCAAGAAGCAGGGCAAGTACGTGGGCATCTGCGGCCAGGGCCCCAGTGACCATCCCGACTTCGCCCTGTGGCTGGCGGACCAGGGCATCGCATCGATCTCGCTCAACCCGGACAGCGTGATCGAGACTTGGCAGCGACTGGCGCAGCGCTGATCGCAGCCTTCAGCGCTGCGAGACCGACCCGGCATGTCGCCGGGACGGACGCACATTGAAAAGGGCGGCCCGTCTGTGCGGGCCGCCTTTGTCTTTGCAGGTTCTGGAACTAAGCTGGCGAGGTTGGCCTGTTCCGGTATATACTCGTGGGCTTTCCCTTGCCACACTGCCTGGACGCGGCGGGTGGCTTTTCTGGACCTCGCGCATGCGCGCCTGGTCCGCAAACCCCCAAGGAGTGTCATGCGTCACTACGAAATCATTCTGCTGATCCATCCGGATCAAAGCGAGCAGGTTCCGGCCATGCTGGAGCGTTACAAGGGCATGATCGCCGCCGGCAACGGCAAGGTGCATCGTGTCGAAGACTGGGGCCGCCGCCAGCTGGCCTACCAGATCAACAAGCTGAACAAGGCCCACTACCTGTGCGTCAACATCGAGGCCGACCAGGCCGTGATGTCCGAACTGGAGCATGCCTTCAAGTTCAACGACGCCGTGCTGCGCCACCTGACCGTGCTGAAGAAGAAGGCCGACACCGGCCCCTCCTCGATGATGAAGACCGTCGAGCGCGAGGAAGCCCGCAAGGCCCAGCAGGCCGAGTACGCCGCCAACAACAGCAGCAACTGATGTGGCTGCGCCTGCGGCGGCCAACCATCTGCTCCTGACGGCCTGCATCGAAGAGATCGCCGCCTTGCGTTTCACCCCGGCCGGGCTCCCGGCCATCGACCTGCGGCTCGACCATGAGTCGACCCAGGACGAAGCCGGACAGACCCGGCAGGTGAAGGCGGCACTCAAGGCAGTGGCCTTTGGCGCAGTGGCCGAGCGGCTCGCGCGGCAGGCGCTGGGCAGCCAGTGGCGGTTCCAGGGTTTCCTGGCCAACCCCCGCAACGGCAAGCACCCGGTGCTCCACGTCACGGATTTTCAGCAAGATTAATTTTCGACAGAGGTCCCTCCATGGCCACGTTCAAGAAATTCAACAAGGACAAGCGTCCGAAGCGCAACACCCAGTCGCTGCTGTTCAAGCGCAAGCGTTTCTGCCGCTTCACCGTCGCCGGTGTCGAAGAGATCGACTACAAGGACATCGACACCCTGCGCGACTTCGTTGGCGAGAACGGCAAGATCGTCCCCGCCCGCCTGACCGGCACCCGCGCCATCTACCAGCGTCAGCTGAACACCGCGATCAAGCGCGCCCGCTTCCTCGCGATGCTGCCGTACAGCGACCAGCACCGCGTCTGAGCCGGAAGGAGTACATCCCATGCAAGTCATTCTTCTGGACAAGATCGTCAACCTCGGTGCGCTTGGCGACATCGTCAAGGTCAAGGACGGTTACGCCCGCAACTTCCTGATCCCCACCGGCCGTGCCCGCCGCGCCACCGAATCGGCCAAGGCCGAGTTCGAAGCCAAGCGTGTCGAGCTGGAAAAGGCTGCCGCCGCCAAGCTGGCTGAAGCCCAGTCCCAAGGTGAGAAGCTGTCTGGCTCCACCGTCAAGCTGACCCAGAAGGCCGGCGTCGATGGCCGCCTGTTCGGCTCGGTGACCAACCACGACATCGCCGACGAACTGAAGAAGTCCGGCTACGACGTGGCCAAGTCGCAGGTCCGCCTGCCCAACGGCCCGATCAAGACCGTTGGCGACACCACGGTGAGCGTGGCCCTGCACACGGACGTGGTCGTCGAGATCACCGTCACGGTCTACGGCGAAACCGCCTGATCCCCCTGCGAACGGCCGGCGGATTTCCGCTCGCCTTCACATCCCAAGGCCGCCTCCGGGCGGCCTTCTCATTGGCGCACCGGCCAGTTGTCCCGGCCTGCGCACCGGAAGCCCACGGGTTGTCCCCAGACTTATCCCGTGACTCGGCTGCCATGGCGGCCTAGCATCGCCGCCTGCACTGCACGCCATGTCCGCTGTCTTTTCTCCCTTTGCTCCCAACGATCCTTCCGGTGACCGCCAGGTGGCGCAGCTGCGCGTGCCGCCGAACTCGGTGGAAGCCGAATCCAGCGTGCTGGGCGGCCTGCTGCTCGACAACAGCGCCTGGGACCGCGTGGGCGACCTGCTCACCGATGGCGACTTCTACCGTCACGAGCACAAGCTGATCTTTGGCGCCGTCGGCCAGCTGATCAACGGCAACAAGCCGGCGGACGTGATCACGGTGCACGAGCACCTGCAGAACCTCGGGCAGTCCGAGGAAACGGGCGGCTTGGCCTACCTCAACTCGCTGGCCCAATTCGTGCCCAGCGCGAGCAACATCCGCCGCTACGCCGAGATCGTGCGCGAGCGGGCAGTGCTGCGAAAGCTGATCTCCGCCGCCGACGAGATCTCCACCGCCGCCTTCAATCCGCAGGGCAAGGCCGTCGACAAGATCCTGGACGAGGCCGAGCAGAAGATCTTCAACATCGGCGAAGAGGGCTCGCGCAACAAGCAGGGCTTCCACAGCATGGACTCGCTGGTGGTCGAGCTGCTGGATCGCGTGACCGAGATGGCCGACAACCCCAACGACATCACTGGGGTGCCGACCGGCTTCTACGACTTCGACCGCATGACCTCGGGCATGCAGGCTGGCGACATGATCGTGCTGGCAGCGCGCCCGTCCATGGGCAAGACCTCGCTGGCCATCAACATCGCCGAGCACGTGGCGCTCAACGAGGGCTTGCCGGTGGCGGTGTTCTCGATGGAAATGGGTGCCGCTCAGCTGGCCATCCGTATCGTGGGCTCCATCGGCCGCATCGACCAGGGGCACCTGCGCACAGGCAAGCTGACCGACGAGGAATGGCCGCGCCTGACCGAGGCCATCGAGAAGCTGCGTAACATCTCGCTGCACATCGATGAGACCCCGGGCCTGTCCACGAGCGAGTTGCGTGCCAATGCGCGACGCCTCGCGCGCCAGTGCGGCCAACTGGGCCTGATCGTGGTCGACTACCTGCAGCTGATGAGCGTGTCGGGCGGCATGGCCGACGAGAACCGCGCGACGGCCGTGGGCGAGATCTCGCGTGGCCTCAAGATGCTGGCCAAGGAACTCAAGTGCCCGGTGATCGCGTTGTCGCAGTTGTCGCGCGGCGTGGAAAGCCGCACTGACAAGCGTCCGATGATGAGCGACCTGCGCGAATCGGGCGCCATCGAGCAGGATGCGGACGTGATCATGTTCATCTACCGCGACGACTACTACAACAAGGACTCCAAGGAGCCCGGCGTCGCCGAAGTGATCATCGCCAAGCAGCGGAACGGCCCGACCGGCACGGTGAAGCTGGCCTTCCTGAAGCCGTTGACCAAGTTCGAGAACCTGGCAGGCGGCTTCGGGGGCGATGACTTCTGAGTAGGAGCGACCGCCGACTCGCTGGTGAATGCGCACGTCGGGAGGTCGGCGTGGCTGGAGGCGCTCCCGATGCTGCATATGCGGCGCGCCGTCGTGGCAATCGGCACGCTCTATTTCTTGAACGTCGCCGGTCGGCCGCTCAGATGCTGCGGTCGTCCGCGCAGTTGGCTTCGATCCGGCGGCGCAGGTCGGCCAGTGTGCGACCGGGCTCGTCCCTGAAGCCTTCCTCCAGCATCCGCGCATCGCGGATCCGGTCCATGCGGAAGGCGCGGAAGTCCTGCCTCAGCTCGCACCAGGCGGCCAGCGTCCAGACCTTGCCCCAATAGAAGCAGCCCAGCGGACGCACCTGGCGCTCGCTGGGCTTGCCGCCCTCGTCGCGATAGTCGAGCCAGAGCTTGCGGCGCGCCTGCGCCGCCTCGCGCAAGGTGCGCAGGTGGATCCGGGTCACGTCGTCCAGGGCAATGGCAGGCGCGTACAGCGCGAGCGATTCGGCGGCCGCCCGCGCCGTTGGCGGCAGCACCGACAGGATCTTGCCCAACGCACTGTCTATGTTGTCGCCCAGCGCCGGATCGACCCAGCTTTGGGCCAGCCGTGCCGCAGCCACCAGCGCCCGGGCCTCGTCCTGCGTGAACATCAGCGGCGGCAGATCGAAACCCTGGCCCAGCCGGTAGCCGATGCCCGCTTCGCCCTCGAGTGGCACACCTTGGCGCTGCAGGTCGGCGATGTCGCGGTAGACGGTGCGCTCCGACACCTCCAGCCGCCCGGCCAGGAAGGCGGCGGTGGTCAGCCGACGGCCGCGGATCAGTTGGACGATCTGGAACAGGCGGTCGGCACGGCGCATGGGGCAAACGGATCAGGTGGGATCGGCGGTGGGAAGGCGGGCCTGCATGGCGGCGGCGATACGTCGCATGTCGTCCGCGCCGATTTCGAACAGGCCGAAGCGCAGCTTATAGCCCCATCCGCGGCGGTCTCGGGTGAAGTCCAGCTGGTCCACCAAGCCGGCGATGGGCACCTCGCAGGCCTCGGCATAGTGCACGTCGCGCCGCCAGGGCACGAAGCCACCGCCCATGTCGGCCTGGTAGGGGGCCGACGGCGCCACCGTGCCCACCGAGACGAAGGCCTGCAGCCGGTCACGCGCGCCGAAGCGCTCGGCGGGCGCGTAGTAGGCCACGCAGTCGCCCGCCGCCAGGCGCCGCAGCGGCGCGCCGCGGCCATGGCAGACCTGCATGAAGCCGGCGGGCCGGTGATCGCGGCCCAGGCGGGCATGTTCGGCGCTGGCCACGGCGATCCAGTGGCGGGCCGGCCGGGCGGACGCGCTGCACGGCGGCATGAGCAGGCCGAAAGGTGGGGGCGGCACGGCGTCAGTCCAGGGCATGCAGACCGACCACATTGCCCTCGGGATCGCGCACCAGGGCGAAATAGCCGATGCCGGGGGCGATGAGCGTGCGCGGCGTGACGACCTGGCCGCCGGCTTGCATGGCGCGGTCGAGCGCGCCTTGCACGCCTGGCTCGCAGTCGAGGTAGACGACGGTGCCGCCTTCGGCCGGACGATGCCCCTCGCGGCGCACCAGGCAGCCGCCCGCGCCGGGCTTGTCGTGGGCGAACACGGCCATGGTGTCGCCGCCCATGTCCTCCGTGCCGCGCATCGCGCGGTCGAGCATGCGTTCGTAGAAGCGCTGGGCAGCAGCAAGGTCGGTGACGGGGATCTCGAACCAGGTGTTGGCGTTGCGCATGGAAAGCTCCTTTCGGTGGTGATGAACAGGAGCGTGATGCTGCGCCGGGGCTCCTGACAGCGTGTTGTCAGGAGGCCGGCGGTGGTACGCGTTCGGCCGGTGAGCGCCCAGGAAAAAGCCCGCGCGGCCTGGCGGCGGCGCGGGCAGTGACGACGATGCGGCCGTCGATGGACGAGCGTCAGAGCACGTCGCTGGCGAAGTCGGCCAGCCGCGAGCGCTCGCCGCGCGCCAGCGTGATGTGGCCGCTGTGCGGCCAGCCCTTGAAGCGGTCGACCGCGAAGGTGAGGCCCGAGGAGCCTTCGGTCAGGTAGGGCGTGTCGATCTGCGCGAGGTTGCCCATGCAGATGATCTTGGTGCCCGGGCCGGCGCGGGTGATCAGCGTCTTCATCTGCTTGGGCGTCAGGTTCTGCGCCTCGTCGATGATCACGTACTTGTTGAGGAAGGTGCGGCCGCGCATGAAGTTCATGCTCTTGATCTTGATCTTGGAGCGGATCAGTTCATTGGTGGCCGCACGGCCCCATTCGCCGGCGCCGCCGTTTTCGCCCTTGGCCAGGAACTCCAGGTTGTCGTCCAGGGCGCCCATCCAGGGGCCCATCTTCTCCTCCTCGGTACCGGGCAGGAAGCCGATGTCCTCGCCCACGCTCACGGTGGCGCGGGTCATGATGATCTCGGTGTAGCGCCTGTCGTCGAGCACCTGCGTCAGGCCCGAGGCCAGGGCCATCAGCGTCTTGCCCGTGCCAGCGGTGCCGGTCAGGGTGACGAAGTCGATGTCCGGGTCCATGAGCAGGTTCATGGCGAAGTTCTGTTCGCGGTTGCGCGTGGTCACGCCCCAGACGGCGTTCTTGCCCGAGCTGTAGTCCTTCAGCGTCTTGAGCACCGCCGTCTTGTCGCGCACCTCGGTCACACGGGCGTACATGCTCGGCTCGCCGGGGGCTTCGAAGTAGACGAACTGGTTGATGTAGAGGCTGGGCACCAGCGGCCCCGTGATGCGGTAGAAGGTGCTGCTGCCCGACTGCCAGCTTTCCACCGCCTTGCTCTGGCGCGTCCAGAAGTCGGCCGGCAGCGCGAGCGAGCCCGAATACAGCAGGTCGCCGTCCTCGAGCGCCTTGTCGTTCTGGTAGTCGTCGGCGGCCAGGCCCAGGGCGCGCGCCTTGACGCGCATGTTGATGTCCTTGGACACCAGCACCACCTCGCGCCGGTCCGCGCCCTTGTTCTTCTCGTGCAGCGCGCGCAGGGCCTGCACCACACCCAGGATCTGGTTGTCCGCCTTGCCCTGGGGCAGGCTGGTGGGCAACTGGTAATCGAGCGGCTGGGTCTGGAAGAACAGCCGGCCACCCGCTTCCTTGTGGCCGGTGGTGTCGAGCTTGAGCCCCTCGCTCATGTCGGCGCCCTGCGCGGCGGCCAGGGCGTCGAGCGTGCGGCTGGCCTGGCGGCCATTGCGCGCGACTTCGGTCGTGCCTTTCTTGTGGCCGTCCAGTTCCTCCAGCACGATCATCGGCAGGTAGATGTCGTGCTCCTCGAAGCGGAACAGACAGGTCGGGTCGTGCAGCAGCACGTTGGTGTCGAGCACGAACAGGCGCTTGGGGCCGGTCTTTTTCACGCTGCGCTTGCGGCGATCCTGGGCCGGCTCCTCGGCGGCACGGCTGGCCAGGGGTGCCGGGGGCAGCGGGGCGACGACCGGCTCCGCCAGGCGAGCCGTGATCGGCGCCGCGACGGGCGCGAGCGCCACGGCTGGCGAGGCGCCGCCTGCATCGGGCAACTGGCGGTCGTCGAACAGCGTGGGGGATTCTTTCCGCGCGTCCGTCTGCCGTTCAGCCGAAGTACGGCGCGCCTTGGGGGCGGCGCGCGCCGGTGCGTCGAGCGCTTCCGGCGAAAGCAGGGCTGCACGCTTGGTCGGGGCGGGGGGCAGGGGCATGGAGGAACAGGCTCGCTGAAAAGTCGCGCGCAAAGGCGCAGGGGCCGAAAAACGAAAAAGCCGCCTGGAGACCAGGGCGGCTTCTTTCGGGGGATGCTGTCGTCGGGCTCAACGGCATGGGGCCATTATGCACACCGACCGGGCTCCCTCTCGTGACGGACGGCGCCGCTTGGCGATGACCGTCACCAGGGCGTCAGGCGGCCTTCTTGAGCGCCTTGACTTCCTTGAGGACCTCGTCCACATGGCCGGGCACCTTGAGTCCGCGCCATTCGGCCTTGAGCACGCCGTCGGGGCCGATCAGGAAGGTGCTGCGCTCGATGCCCTTGACCTTCTTGCCATACATGATCTTGTTCTTGACCACGCCGAACATGTGGCACATCTTTTCTTCGGTGTCGGCGATTAGTTCGAAGGGCAGCTCGAGCTTGGCCTTGAACTCGTCATGGGACTTCATGTTGTCGCGCGACACCCCGAAGACCACCGCGCCGGCCTTCACGAAATCCTTGTAGTGGTCGCGGAACTGCATGGCCTCGGTGGTGCAGCCGGGCGTGTTGTCCTTGGGGTAGAAGTACAGCACGACGGTCTGGCCGATGTGGGACGTGTTCGAGACCTTGATTCCGCCGGTGGCGCTGGCATCGAATTCGGGAATGGGTTTGTTGACAACGATCGCCATGAAACTTGTAATCTCCGCTCTGGGTTCCCGAGAAATGACGCGAAACCGGGATCCCTTGATGCAACGTGGTTGCGTTCCACGACGCAAGCATGTGCAAATTCTTCGAGGGAACGCGGTCCGGTCTGCAACCGCAGATTTTATCCCGATTGCCAATCAGCGGATAGCCGTCCGTGCTTCCAAAAGGAGGGCGGCGACCACATGGCGTCCTTCGCCGGCCAGGATGTTGTAGGTGCGGCAGGCGGCGGCGGTGTCCATGGTCTCCACCCCGGTGCCCGCCGCGATCAGCGGGGCAAGCCATGCAGGCTTGGGAAAACGGATCCGCTCCCCGCTGCCGAAGATCACCACCTCCGCCTTCAACTCGGCCAGCTGTGCGAAGTGCGCGGGCGTCAGCGCCTCGAACCGGTCGCAGGGCCAGTCGAAACGCTCGTCGCGCGAGCCGACGACCACGCTCGCATCCACCCGCTGACCATTGATGGCCACCCATCCAGGCCCCGTCGCGGTGACGGTCTGGACGTCGTGTTTGTCGGGCTGGAGCTTCATCGGGAGGGGGCTTTCATCTGTGTTCCAATTGTAGGTTTCCCCTTTTGGCGGGCCCCTCGGAGGGACTTTGAAAGCGATCAAGAAATCGGCCAAGCTGGCCCATGTGCTGTACGACATCCGCGGTCCCATCATGGACGCGGCCAAGCAGATGGAGGAAGAGGGCCAGAAGATCATCAAGCTGAACATCGGCAACCTTGCGCCCTTCGGCTTCGATGCGCCCGAAGAGGTGCAGCAGGACATGATCCGCCACCTGCCGGCGTCGGCGGGCTATTCCGACAGCAAGGGCATCTTCGCCGCACGCAAGGCGGTGATGCACTACACCCAGCAGCAGGGCATCGCGGGCGTCACGCTCG
The DNA here is from genome assembly GCF_056314265.1 of Pseudacidovorax sp. DMC4. NCBI lineage: Bacteria > Pseudomonadati > Pseudomonadota > Betaproteobacteria > Burkholderiales > Comamonadaceae > Pseudacidovorax > Pseudacidovorax sp. DMC4. The sequence continues at coordinate 290,372 of NZ_JBQUYR010000003.1, forward strand.
AGGACATCTACCTGGGCAATGGCGCCAGCGAGCTGATCGCGATGGCCACCAACGCGCTACTGGACGACGGCGACGAACTGCTGCTGCCCGCGCCCGACTATCCGCTGTGGACGGCGGTCACCAGCCTGTCGGGGGGCAAGCCGGTCCACTACCTGTGCGACGAGGCCAACCAGTGGATGCCCGACCTGGACGACATCCGCGCCAAGATCACGCCGCGCACCAAGGGCATCGTGGTCATCAACCCCAACAACCCGACGGGTGTCGTCTACAGCGACGCGTTGCTCAAGGGCCTGGTCGAGATCGCCCGCGAGCACGAGCTGGTGCTGCTGGCCGACGAGGTCTACGACAAGGTGCTGTACGACGGCGTCAAGCACACGGCGCTGGGCAGCCTGTCCACCGACGTGCTGACGCTGACCTTCAACTCGCTGTCCAAGAGCTACCGCTCCTGCGGTTACCGCGCGGGCTGGATGGTGGTGTCCGGCGACAAGCGCGCCGCCAGCGACTACATCGAAGGCCTGAACATGCTGGCCAACATGAAGCTGTGCTCCAACGTGCCGGGCCAGTGGGCCATCCAGACGGCGCTGGGCGGCTATCAAAGCATCAACGAGCTGGTCGGCCCCGGTGGCCGGCTGCGCCGCCAGCGCGACCTAGCCTATGACCTGATCACCTCGATCCCCGGCGTGAGCTGCGTCAAGCCGCAGGCGGCGCTGTACATGTTCCCGCGGCTCGACCCCAAGGTCTATCCCATCGCGGACGACCGGCAGTTCTTCCTCGAACTGCTCAAGGAAACCCGCGTGATGCTGGTGCAGGGCACCGGCTTCAACTTCCCCGACCAGCAGCACTTCCGCATCGTCTTCCTGCCGCACGAGGACGACCTGCGAGAGGCCATCGCCCGCATCGAACGCTTCCTTGCGCGCTACCGCCAGCGCCACGCCTGATTCCCGAGCATCCCGATTGACTGACGAGTGATCCGCTATGACGACTGAATCCATGAAACCCATCCAGGTCGGCCTGCTCGGCATCGGCACCGTGGGCAGCGGCACCTTCGAAGTGCTGCGCCGCAACCAGGAAGAGATCCGCCGCCGCGCCGGCCGCGGCATCGAGATCGCGATGGTGGCCGACCTCGACACCGAGCGTGCCCGACGCGTGGTGGGCGACGGCGTGAAGGTGGTGGGCGACGCCCGCGAGGTGATCGCCAATCCCGAGATCGACATCGTGATCGAGCTGATCGGCGGCTACGGCATCGCCAAGGCGCTGGTGCTCGAGGCCATCGCGGCCGGCAAGCACGTGGTCACCGCCAACAAGGCCCTGCTGGCCGTGCATGGCACCGAGATCTTCGCGGCCGCCCACCAGCGCGGCGTGATGGTGGCCTTCGAGGCCGCAGTGGCCGGCGGCATCCCGATCATCAAGGCGCTGCGCGAGGGCCTGACGGCCAACCGCATCGAGTGGATCGCCGGCATCATCAACGGCACCACCAACTTCATCCTGTCGGAGATGCGGGACAAGGGCCTGGACTTCGGCACCGTGCTCAAGGAAGCACAGCGCCTGGGCTATGCCGAGGCCGACCCCACCTTCGACATCGAAGGCGTGGACGCCGCCCACAAGCTCACGCTGATGAGTGCCATCGCCTTCGGCGTGCCTGTGCAGTTCGACAAGGCCTATGTCGAAGGCATCACGCAGCTGGCCGCGCAGGACATCAAGTACGCCGAGCAACTGGGTTACCGCATCAAGCTGCTGGGCGTGACGCGCCGGACGGCCAAGGGCATCGAGCTGCGCGTGCACCCCACCCTGGTGCCGACCAAGCGGCTGCTGGCCAATGTGGAGGGCGCCATGAACGCCGTGGTCGTGCACGGCGACGCCGTCGGTACCACGCTGTACTACGGCAAGGGCGCGGGCAGCGAGCCCACGGCCAGCGCCGTGATCGCCGACCTGGTGGACATCACCCGCCTGCATTCGGCCGACGTGCAGCACCGCGTGCCGTACCTCGCCTTCCATCCGCAGTCGATGAGCGACCTGCCCGTGCTGCCCATGAGCGAGGTCACCAGCAGCTACTACCTGCGCCTGCGCGTCGCCGACCAGGCCGGCGTGCTCGCCAAGGTGACGGGCCTGCTGGCCACCGCTGGCATCAGCATCGACGCCGTGCTGCAGCGCGAGGCTGAAGATGTGGGCGGGGAAGGTTCGACCGACACCGACCTGATCATCCTGACGCACGACGCGCGTGAAGGCGCCGTCGACAGCGTGATCGCCGAGCTGCAGGCGCTGCCCACGGTGCTGGCGCCGGTGGTGCGCCTGCGCAAGGAAGAGCTGCGCTGACCACGACGCGATGAACTACCTCTCCACCCGAGGCGACCCGACGCCCCGCAAGTTCTGCGAGATCCTGCTCGAAGGCCTGGCCCCCGACGGCGGCCTGTACCTGCCCGAGCGCTATCCGCAGGTCGATGCCACCATGCTGGCGCGCTGGCGCACGCTGGCCTACCACGAACTGGCCTTCGAGATCCTGTCGCTCTACATCGACGACATCCCGGCCGACGACCTGCGCACCCTGTGCGCGAAGACGTATACCGAAGAGGTCTTCGGCACGGCCGACATCACGCCGCTGCGCGAACTGGAAGACGGCGTCTACCTTGAAGGGCTGTCCAACGGCCCCACGCTCGCCTTCAAGGACATGGCGATGCAACTGCTGGGCAATCTGTTCGAGTACGAACTGGGTCGCCGCGGCGAACAACTGAACATCCTGGGCGCGACCAGCGGCGACACCGGCAGCGCGGCCGAGTACGCCATGAAGGGCAAGAGGGGCGTGCGCGTCTTCATGACCTCGCCCGACGGCCGGATGAGCCCCTTTCAGCAGGCGCAGATGTTCAGCCTGCAGGACGCCAACATCCACAACATCGCCATCACCGGCGTGTTCGACGATTGCCAGGACATCGTCAAGGCGGTGAGCAACGACCTGGTCTTCAAGCGCCAATACCGCATCGGCACTGTCAACTCGATCAACTGGGCGCGGCTGCTGGCCCAGGTCGTCTACTACTTCAAAGGCTGGATCGAGGCCACGGGACCGCAGGGCGGCGAGGTGAGCTTCACCGTGCCTTCCGGCAACTTCGGCAACGTCTGCGCCGGCCACGTGGCACGCATGATGGGCCTGCCGATCCGCAAGCTGGTCGTGGCCACCAACGAGAACGACGTGCTCGACGAGTTCTTCCGCACCGGCGTCTACCGCGTGCGCGGCGCGGCCGACACGCACGAGACCTCCAGCCCGTCCATGGACATCAGCAAGGCCAGCAACTTCGAGCGCTTCGTCTTCGACCTGCTGGGCCGCGACGGTGCGCGCACCAAGGCGCTGTTCCAGGACGCGCTGGCGCGCGAAGGCCGCTTCGACCTGAGCGCCGACCCGGTCTTCGCCGATGCGGCGGGCCGCTTTGGCTTCCGCTCGGGCCGCAGCACGCATGCCGACCGCCTGGCCACCATCCGCGACACCGACGAGCGCTTCGCCGTGCTCATCGACACCCACACGGCCGATGGCCTGAAGGTGGCGCGCGAGCACATCGAGCCCGGCGTGCCGATGGTCGTGCTCGAGACGGCACTGCCCATCAAGTTCGCCGCCACCATCGTCGAGGCCCTGGGCCGTGAGCCCGAGCGGCCCGCCAGGTTCGAGGGCATCGAATCGCTGCCCAAGCGCGTGGTGCGGCTGCCGGCCGATGCCGAGCGGGTCAAGCGCTACATCGCCGAGCACTGCGCCGCATGAAGGTCGTGGTCTTTGCCGGCTACTCTGGGGCGGGCAAGACCACCCTGGTCGAGCGGGTGATCGCCGAGTTGCGCCAGGAGGGCCAGCGGGTGTCGGTCATCAAGCATGCCCACCACAAGTTCGACATCGACCATCCCGGCAAGGACAGCTGGCGCCATCGCCAGGCGGGCGCCTTCGAGGTGGTGGTCGCCTCCGACCGGCGCATGGCGCTGATGCGCGAATTCGAGCAGCCGACGGAGCCCGACGTGCACCACCTGCTGGCCGAACTGTGGGACGGCGTGGACTGGGTGCTGGTCGAAGGCTTCAAGCACTGCGACCTGCACAAGGTCGAGGTCATGCGCCGCATCGAGCCGGGCCAGGAACCGCGCCCGGCGCTCTATCCGCTGGACGATTCCGTCTGCGCCATCGCCACCGACACGACCGAGAACCTGCCCCAGCCCACCGGCCTGCCAGTCTTCGACCTGGACGATGCCGCGGGTGTGGCGCAGTGGCTGCTGCAGAGCGGCGAACGCTTCGTCTACCACCCCGAGCACCATGTCTGACGCAACCGCTGCCCCGGCGCCCGCTGCGCGCCGCCCGCTGATGCCCCTGGACGACGCCCTGGCCCGGCTGATGGCCCAGGCGCAGCCGCTGGCGGGCATCGAGGACTGCAACACCTTCGACGCCGATGGCCGCGTGCTGGCGCGTGACCTGGTCGCGGCGCTCACCGTGCCGCCGGCGGACAACAGCGCTATGGACGGCTATGCCGTGCGCGTGGCCGACTGCACCGCGCCGGGTGCCGAACTGCGGGTGGCGCAGCGCATCCCGGCCGGCAGCACCGGCGAGCCGCTCGCCGCCGACACGGCGGCGCGCATCTTCACCGGCGCGCCCATCCCGCCCGGTGCCGATGCCGTGGTCATGCAGGAAGACGCCGAGGCCCTGCCCGACGACGGCAGCCTGGGCCGGGTGCGCGTGACGACCGTGCCGCAGGCCGGGCAGTGGATCCGCCGTGCCGGCGAAGACGTCGAGCGCGGCAGCGTGGTGCTCGCCGCCGGCCAGCGCCTCACGCCGCAGGCCCTGGGCCTGGCCGCCAGCATCGGTTTCGCCAGCCTGCCGGTGCGCCGCCGGCCGCGCGTGGCGATGCTTTCCACCGGCGATGAGCTGGTCATGCCCGGCACCATCGCGCCCGAGGCCATGCCGCCCGGCGCCATCTACAACTCCAACCGCTTCTTCCTGCGCGCGCTGCTGCTGCGCATGGGGTGTGAGGTGCAGGACCTCGGGCTGGTGCCCGACCGGCTGGAGGCCACCATCGACGGCCTGCGCGCTGCGGCCTCGCAGAACGACCTGATCATCACCACCGGCGGCGTGTCGGTGGGGGAGGAAGACCATGTGAAGGCCGCCGTGCAGTCGCTCGGCACGCTGGAGCACTGGGCGCTGGCCATCAAGCCGGGCAAGCCGTTCGCGTACGGCACCATCGCGCGGCCGGCGCTCGAAGAGGGCGGCATCGAGCGATGCCATGTCTGCGGACTGCCGGGCAATCCGGTCTCCAGCTTCATGACCTTTCTGCTGCTGGTGCGGCCCTTCCTGATGGCGCTGCTGGGCGCCACCCAGGCCGTGCCGGCCGCGGTGCAGATGACGGCGGGCTTCGACTGGCCGCGGCCCGACCGGCGGCGCGAGTTCCTGCGCGCGCGCATCGGTGCAGACGGGCGGCTCGACCTCTTCGCCAACCAGAGCTCGGGCGTGCTGACGTCGACCGTCTGGGGCGACGGCGTGATCGACAACCCGGGCGGCCAGGCCATCGCCGCGGGCGACACGGTGCGCTTCATCCCCTTCGGCGCCTGGCTGGCATGACGAAGACGATCCGCGTCCGCTATTTCGCTTCGATCCGCGAGGCCCTGGGCACCGGCGAAGAAGCTGTCATTACACAGGCCGAGACGCTCGTCGCCCTGCGCGACGAACTCATCGCACGGGGTGGGCCGCATGCCGCCGCGCTGGCCCGCGGCCGCGCCGTGCGGCTGGCGCTGGACCAGGTGATGGCCAAGGACGACGCCGCGCTGCGCGACGGCGCCGAGGTCGCCTTCTTTCCGCCCGTGACAGGCGGCTAGGGTCGGGGAACGGCCCCTGGGCGTCTGCCGCGGTCCTCTGCGTCGTCGGCCCGGCGATGCTGTGTCCCGATGATGCTGATCGACCTCAGCCGCCGCTGGACAGCGCCGCATCCAACGCCAGCAGGCGCGCCGTCAACGCCCCACCGGCGCTGGTCATCGGTGCGCGCAACTCACCGGCCATCTCGGCACGGCCGCTCAGCACCGCCTTGATCGGCGCCGGGTTGGGTGCCTCGAACAGCCCCTCGATCAGCGGCAGCAGCGGCTGCCACAGCGCCCGGGCCTCCAGCAGCCGGCCCTGGCGCAGCAGCGTGATGACGCGGGCCAGCCGTGCCGTCTGCACATGGGCGCAGGCTGCGATGGCGCCGCAGCCGCCTTCGGCGACGGTGGGGAAGATCTGGGCGTCCTCGCCCGCCAGCACCTGCAGCCGGCCGTCGGCGATCAGGGCGCGGGTCTTGCCGAAGTCCCCGCCGCAGTCCTTGATGCCGACGATGCGCGGGTGGGCGGCCAGGGCCAGCAGCGTGTCGCGGGCCAGCGTGCTGCCCGTGCGATATGGGATGTCGTAGACGAGCACCGGCACCGGGCTGGCATCGGCCAGTTGCTGGAACCAGTCGAGCAGGCCGGCCTGCGAAGGGCGGATGTACAGCGGTGCGGGCAGCAGCACGCCGGCCAGGTCTGCACCGACGAGTGCGCGCAGCCGCTGGGCGGTGTCGCCCAGGTGGTAGCCGGAGATGCCGAGCACCCGACGCACGCCGGGTGCCACGTCGGCAACAGTGGCCAGCACGGCCTGCTGCTCCGCATCGCCCAGGGACGCGGCTTCGCCGGTGGAGCCGCAGACCACGAAGCCGGCGATCGGCTCGGCGGCCAGGCGCAGGGCCAGCGCTGCCAGGGCCGCATGGTCCACGGCCCCGTCACGGAAGGGCGTGACGAGCGGCACCCAGAGGCCGGAGAAGTCGCGGCTCGGCGAAACATGGGGCGATGCGCCGACGGCGTCCGATGCCGGATCGGTGGAGAGGCGGGGGGAGAAAGAGGACACGCGTTTTCCTTGAACAACAGGCTTCGACCGACGACGAGGCCGTCGGCGGATGCAGGCAACAGGGGAAACGCAAGGGCGGCTGCTGCCGCCCGGAGGCTGCCGTGTCGCTCATCCGACGACGGCAGCCGCAGCTCCGGTCAGATGAGCTGGACTTTCTTGGCTTTGGCCGCAGCCGCCGGCTGCATGACGACCGCCTGGGCGCGATGCCGGGCGGAGAGCGTGTGCAGGAAGCGGGTGGCCATGGGGCGCGAGTGTAGCGACCCCGAGCCCGCCCGAGCCCGCCCGCGCCTGCCCGGGGCCAGCCACAGCGGCCGCGGACATCGGGCGCGGCAGAATGGGCGGATGACTGCCCCATCGCGTGTTCGCATCCAGACCGAGGACTTCGACCTGACCACCGAGGTGGCCCTGCTGCGTGCGGGCAATGCCGGCGTCGGCGCCGTGTGCGCCTTCATCGGCACCGTGCGCGACCACAGCGAGGGCGCCACTGTGGCGGCCATGGAGCTGGAGCACTATCCCGGCATGACCGAATCGTCCATCGAGGCCATGATCGACGAGGCGCATCGGCGCTTCGACATCCTCGGCGCACGGGTGGTGCACCGGGTCGGCCCGCTGCAGCCGACGGACCAGATCATGATGGTGGCGGTGGTCTCGGCCCACCGGGGCCAGAGCTTCGAGGCCTGCGAGTTCCTGATGGACTACCTCAAGACCCAGGCGCCGTTCTGGAAGAAGGAGTCGACGCCCGATGGTGCCCGCTGGGTCGACGCACGGGTGAGCGACGACCGGGCGTTGGCGCGGTGGGGGCTGGACCTGCCGAACGCCTGAGCGCCACGCGGGCGTCGGTCGTGCAACGGACCGGCCCGGCTCGCCTGTCCGCGTCCACGCCTCTCAGGAGCCGTCCTGCAGCCGCCGCCAGGAGATGCGGCGGGTGCCGGCCGCGGTGGTGGAGGTGGGCACCGTCGTGATCTTCACTGCGCCGGTCGAGTCCTTGGTGGTGGCCACGATCCGGCCCGACGGCGTGATCGAGAGCGTCGCCGCGCTCGACACGCCGGCGCTCGACAGCAGCGCCCCCACGTTGGTGGTCCCCGTCACCGCCAGGCCGGTGGCGAAGTTCACGTAGTTGATGAAGCTCGAGCCGCCCGTGGTGCAGGCGCCTGCATTGCTGGGCGTGTTCGACACGTAGACCAGCGTGCCCGCGTACAGGATCGGATCCACATCCACCCGCTCGCCGGAGCGCGGCAGGTCGGCATACCAGCCGTTCATCGTGCGGAAGTCCATCGTCGTGTTCGCCAAGCTGCTGGCCGTGCGCGTGCCGGCGTTGTCGGTCAGCGTGATCGGCATGAAGCAGTTGGTGGTGGAACCCGTGGTGCAGGCGTTGGTGCGCGGCGTGTTGAACAGGGCGCTGGTGCTCGTGGTCAGCGGGTCCTTGATGGCGTACATGGTCTGCGCCTGCGTGGTGGTGACGTCGGTCACGCCCAGGTAGGCGCCAGTGCCGACGAAGACCACGTGCTGCCCGGCCGCCAGGCCCAGTTCGGGCGTGGTCGTGACGGGTTGGCGGGTGTTGGCGGCATCGGTCAGCACGGCCAGAAGCTGCACGGGCGCGGTGCCGCCGCTGGCGGTCAGGCTCCGCAGGTCGAAGCGCCAGAGATTGCCGTAGAGGTCGCCGCCGTAGACCTGCGTGGCGGTGTTGTCGACGGTGCTGTCTGTCCAGGCGCTGATCTGCGACAGGCCGCTGGGACAGGGCGCTGCCGAGCAGCCGGTGACCGTGCCGGTGCCGCTGGTGCCCAGGCCGTTGCCGATCTTCTTGATGAGCGCGCCGGTCACGGCGTTGAGCACCCAGATCGTGCCCTGGCCACTGCCGGGCGACAGGTTGTTGTAGCCCGAGCTGACGATGGCGACCCAGGTGCCGTCCGACAGCTTGGTCACCACCGGTGCACCGTAGGTGAAGCCCACGTCGTCGTCGCGGCGGCTGGTGGGCAGCACGCTGCTGCTGCCGAATTCCCACAGCACCGAGGGCGAGGCCGGGTTGGTCACGTCCAGTGCCCAATAGGCACGGCCGCCGCCGCCCAGCCCGCCCACCAGGATCGTGCGCCAACTGCCGCTGGCGTACACATCTGCCTGCGTGATCTGGCCATCGACGAAATAGCTGTGGTTGGCGGCGTAGTTCTTGTCGGCGAGCTTGTACAGGTTGGGCAGCAGCACGGAAGGGATGTAGGCCCAGGCCTCGGCGCCGGTGCCGGCATTGATGGCGTGCAGCATGCCGTCGTTGGCACCCACGTAGACCATGCCGGTGCGCGAGGCCTGGGCGGACTTGTAGGCCGCGTAGCCCGTGTCGGCATAGTTGCGGATGGGGGCCTGCACGTACACCGGCGCCGAGTTGACGATGTCGCCCAGCACATGCGTGCGCGAGCGGTAGTAGCGGGTGCGGGGCGTGCCCTCGTTGCTGCGGTCGCCGCGCAGGTAGTTGACGAGGTTGAGGCCGCCCGCGCCGGTGGTCGTGCCGGCCTGCGTGCTGTCCACCCGCTGGTCCGCCGGCAGGCAGCTGGTGCCGGCGGTGCACAGCTGCGACATCGACGAGATGGACGCGATCTGGAAGTAGCCCTGCATGGTGGTCGTGAGCGAACTCCAGTCGAAGCTCACGCGCGCGCTGTTGGCCGCGTCGTAGGTGAAGATGGTGCGGGCGGTGTAGGCCGTGTTGTCCAGCAGCGGCGCCGTGGTGAGGGCGCCGGAGTTGCTCGCGCAGTCGCTGCCCGCGCCCGAGAGCGACCAATCGGGTGTGGTGCCGGTTGCGCCCGTGGTGGCATCCACGGGGTAGCGTGCCAGGTCGCCGAACCACTTGCCGGAGCAGAAGGTCGCCGAGTAGGTGTAGCTGCTGGTGCTGGTGCTCAGCACCTGGGCGCTCTGCGCCACGGCCGCCGAGCTGGCGGTGGTGGCGTCCACCGTGTTCAGGAAGTTGCTCAGTCCGGCCTTGATGTCGGCGGCGTTGGCGGCGCTGTAGTAGGTGCCGCGGCCGTTGACGGCGGCGTGCCAGAGGTCGTCGATGGCCGTCTGCGTGTCGCCCACCGGCGCGGGCCAGGTGCAGCGGCCCGAGCTTTGCCAGATGCAGGTGCCGGCGGTCTGGGTGCTGCTGCTCGTGAGCGTGCCGTTGGCCACGGCGAAGTAATCGCCGCTGGTGGCGTTGGCGTAGTCCGGGTCGTAGAGCATGAAGCCCGAGGCCCCCAGCCCGATGGTGGACGTAACCATGTTCTGCAACTTGTTGGAATAGGCATTGCTCGAGACGTCGGTGCCGGCGCTGTTGGTGGTGTTGCCGAAGGCCGAGGCGCGCAGGTCGGTGACGTAGTAGTACTCGGCCACGTCGGCCAGAGTGTCGGCGATGGCATTGCCGTCGAGGAAGGGGCGCGACTCGGCGCCGTCCCGGTCGCCGATGGCGCCGCCTGTGACGGTCACCCCCAACTGGCCGGTGGCGGTCGAGGCGTTCCAGTAGCCGTCGGTGGACAGCAGCGTGTAGTTGCGCTGGCAGGCGTACTGCATCGGGTCGGTGGTGGTCACGCCGTTGATGCTGCTCACCTTGGCCGCGTAGTACTGCCCGGCCTGCGACAGCGCGAAGCGCAGCGGCGTGCCGCCGCCGGGCAGGGCGGTGGTCAGGCGGCTGTACCACAGCTGCTTCTGCCCGCCGCTGCCCGCGTTGTTGTCCGCCACGTTCAGGAAGTTGGTGGTGCCGCTGCTGTTGTTGATGCTCATGTACCCCAGGCGGTAGTTGGCCGTCAGGGTGTTGAAGGCGATGCTGGTAGCGCTCTTCATGGCCTGCATCCGCGTGCGGTAGTACGCCCACCAGTTGGCGAAGTTGGTCATCTCCTCCGCGTAGGTGCAGGTGGTGGTGTTGGTGGTGCAGTCGGTGCGGGTGCTGGCGCGGGTCGTGGTGCCGGGGTAGGTGTAGCTGGCCGTGCTGGACGTGATCGTCGTCAGCAGGTTGCTGCCGGGCGTGCCGCCGCTGAAGGCGGTGGGCGTGACCGAGAAGGCCCCGGCGCGCGTGACCACCGGCGTGGCCGTCGTGCTGCCGTCCGGCGCCGTGACGGTCACCGTGCTGCCGCTGGCGCTCGCGCTGTAGCCGGCGGTCTGGCAGTTGCCGGTCGCGGCGTCCGTGCAGTTGTTGATGTTGCTGGCGATGCGGGAGGCCACGGTCGAGGTGCTGGTGCTGCCCGAGGTGGTGCCCGACAGGATCTCCAGGCCGTTGACCTTGATGCTGCTGACGGTGGTGTTGGTGAACAGCGTGAAGCCCGAGACGGAGATCGTGGCCGTGGCCGGCATGCCCGCAGGCCGCTCGAAGGTGTAGGTGGCCGGCGCACTGCTGCTGTCGATGCGCGAGGCCTGGCAGTTGGTCAGCGACGCCGAGGTGCACCAGCGCAGGTAGGCCGGAAAGGGGTAGGTCGTCGAGGGCGCGTTCTGCGTGTTGCAGGTGCGCAGGTTGGCAGCGGTGCAGTACTCGCCGGGCACGAAGGTGTAGTAGTAGGCCTGGCTGGTGAGGTTCTGTGTGCTGCCCGAGTTCGAGTTGGTGAAGAGGTTGGTGGTGCCGGTGTTCGGGATGTTGCTCGTCGACATGGCGCCGAAGCCGTCGTAGGGCACCCGCGTCCAGCTCGACGTGTTGGCCGCCGTCATGCTGGGATAGCTGCTGCCGTCGTAGTAGAGCGGCGGCGAGTAGGTGATGGCTGGGTCGTAGTACACGCCGTTGAAGCGGCTGTTGCGCACCAGCGGATCGTTGCCGGCATAGTCGCCCGCCCAGTCGGGCATGAAGTCCCACACCATGCTCCCGGAGTTGTCGAGCACGTACAGGATGTTGGGCTTGACCAGCGTGGCGCTCGATGTTTCCAGCGGGGCCGTGGCCAGGTCGGTCACCGCGCCGAGCGCCGGCGCCACCAGGCCGAGCGCCAGCAGGCCCAGTTGCACCCGCCAGCTGCGGGCGCGCGCGACGTGACGGCGAAGGGATGCATTCATAGCGCCACCATGGCTTGGATGAAGGAGATGGTGTTGCGCGGCCCCGCCACGCGCACGGTGATGCGGTAGTACACCTGGGCGTTGGTCGGAGGCGCCAGGCTGCCCGCCTTGCGGCTGCTGGAGGTGTCCAGCGCCAGCGGCGACGCGCTGCAGCCGTTGGTGCTGGAGGCATCGCCGGCCGTGCTGCACATGCGCTGGATCAGGTAGGCGGGGGTGTTGCCCGCACTGTCCTGCGCGGGGCTCAGCGTGACGGCGGTGTAGCCGGCCGCGACGAGGGTGTTCCAGACGGTGGTCCAGGTCTGGCCGCTGGCCGGGTCGGTGCGCACCGCCGCATAGCCGGCGGCCTTCTGGTCGCAGGCGAGCACGGTGGTGCCGGTGCTGCAGGTGCCCAGGCCCGACACGCTGGCCTTGCCGGTGCTGTTCTCCAGCCACGCGATGGCCGCCTCGACGGCGCGGTCGGCCGACGTCGCGGCCGCTTGTTCGAAGGCGAGGTTGCCCGCGATGGTGGCCGAGGTGGAGACGGTGCGCATCAGGCCCAGGGCCGCCAGCGTCATGATGACCAGCGCCACCAGCGCGATCACCATGATGAAGCCGCGCTGGCCGCGGCGTGGCCGGCGCGTGCTCAGCATTTGACGTTGCCCCCCTGGTAGCTCTGCTGGTTGCCGTTCCAGATGATGTTGCGCAGCGGGATGCTCACCTCGATGGTCTTGTAGCGGTAGTGCTGCCATTCGCTGTTGCCGCTCAGGTCGATGGGGGCGGCCGTGGGCGTGACGGTGGTGAGGGCGGTGGTGGTGCTGGTGTTGGCCGTGGAACCCGACCAGGTCGGCGCTGCCGTGGTGACGAGCGCCTTGTCGTACTGCTGGCTGCGCGCCACCAGCGCCAGGCGCAGCCCGATCACGCGCAGCCAGCCGCAGTACAGCGGCACGGTGCCGCCGCTCGCCGGCGTCGTCTGGTCGAAGGTGTCGACCACGCCGTCCATGGCCGAGGCGGCCAGGCCGCTCGTGTCGCGCCCGTACTGCGCACGCAGGCTCACTACGTTGCTGGTGACCGGCACCCACACGGCGCTGTTCGACACGTTGCTGCTGCTGCCGCAGTTGTTGACCAGGTAGTCGCACATGGTCAGGTTGCCGTTGCGCACGGCAAAGGCATGGATGCTCGGCTGCGCGCCCAGGTTGTAGGCGCCGCTGTTCAGCGGCAGGCTGGCGGTGGCCGAGGTCAGCGTCAGGGCTGAGCCGGAGATCGCCGTCACCCGGCCCAGGCGCAGGGCGCAGGCCGAGCTGCTGTCGCGCGTGGTGCCGGCCGCCACCACCCAGTCACCGACGGCGAAGCTGGCCGGCGTGCTGACCGTGAGGCTGGTCGATGTGCTCACGGCCAGGGTCGCGTCGCCCTCGGACGGGCTGCCGGAGGCGCCGCCGATGACCAGCAGCGTGTCGGTGTTCGCGTCGCCCGCCGGCACCAGCGAGGTGGCGGGATTGACCGTCACGGGCGCCAGCGCGCCCAGCGTCACGGCCGCGCCATCGCCGGTCGTGGTGTAGCCCAGCGAGCAGCCCAGCAGCGTGTAGGCGCTCAGGCCCAGGCCGGCCTGTGTCAGCTCACGGCTGAGCAGGTGCGAGGCGAGGGCGCCGTTGATCTGCGCGTCGCCGCTGCTGCCGGCCAGCCGCTGCTGCGTGCTGGCGGAGGACAGCAACTGCAGGATCACCAGCACGGCGAACATGCCGATCAGGATGCCCACCATGATCTCGACCAGGCTGAAGCCGCGCTGGCGGCTGCGGCGCCCGGCGCTGGGGGCGGGGACGGTAGGACGCGTGGCGGTCATGGCTTCATCTGCGCCAGGGCGACGTACTGGTGGGCGGTGGCGTCGCCGGGCCCCTTCCAGAAGATGGTGATGGTGGCCAGGCTGGTACTGACGGGCGACGTGCCGCCACCGCTCACGGTGCTGAAGGTGACGGTGGGGGCCAGCGTGCTGCTGTCCGCCCCGGGCAGGCCCGCGTTGGTGACCGCGGCGCGCCAGCTGGCGTAGCCGGCGCCGTTGCCGCTGCTGCCGTAGTTGCCCTGCAGCGTGGCGGCGGTGCGGTCGCTCATCCACATGCGGCCGATCAGGTCGTTGGCCAGCATGGCCGCGGTGGTGCGGTACTCGGCACCCGAGGCTTGGCGCACGGCCGTGGCATAGAGGCCGGCGATGCCCAGCATGCCGATGGCGAAGATGGCCAGCGCGACCAGCACTTCGATGATGGTGGCGCCCTGCTGCGGCCGAGCGCAGCGGGCGCGGGTGTGCACCTGGGTCAGCATTTCATGGGGTCGTTGGTGGTGGTGCGGGTCAGGTCGCACAGGCGCGCGTCGCCGCTGACGCTCACGGCGATGCGCAGGCAGCGCACGTTGCCGCCCTGGGCGATGCAGCTGCCGCCGCTGCTGCCCAGGTCGACCGTGAACTGCGCCGGCGTCGCGACGGTAGGGTTGGTGGTGCCCGTCATGCGGCCCAGCGGATCGAAGGCGATCACGCCGCTGCCGCTGGCGGTCAGGGTGATGTCGCTGGTCGCATTGCTCACCACCGGACTCTTCTGGATCAGGAAGGGCGAGACGGTCGTGCTGATGGCGCCGGCGCAACCCGAGGCCGGCGACACGGAGGCGCCGGCGTTGCTCACCCAGAAGGGCCCGCTGGTGCTCAGCGCGCAGCCGTTGTCCAGGGTGGTCACGAGCTGGAAGCGCACGTTGGCATTGCGGCGGATGGCCTCGGCGCGCGCCTGCTGCAGCCCGGCGCGCAGCGACTCGGCCGTGGTGCGCACCCGGGCGTTGCGCATCCAGTCGCCGAAGGCGGGCACCGCGAGCGCCAGCAGGATGGCCAGCAGGGCCACGCCCACCATCAGCTCGATCAGGCTCATGCCCCCCGCGCCCCGCCGACGCCCCCGCTGCATCAGCAGATCCCGCCCTTGTTGGTGACCCAGCAGTTGTTGGGCGTGGCGGCCGTCCAGCCGGAGACGCCGGTGATGGTGCTCGTCTTGTTGCCGTCCTGGTCGACGGTGTAGGTGAAGCCAGCCATGCTGCCGGAGCCCGTGGCGGTGAGGGTGTAGGTGGTGGTCGAGCCGTTCGTGTTGGCCGCGCCCGGCGTGCAGCTCAGGCCGAAGTACTTCAGCGTGACCGCCGCCTGCATGGCGCCGCAGACCGTGGCGGAACCGGGCGCGGAGTAGGTCTTGGCGTCCTGGAACCATTGCTCCATGCGCCCCTGGTAGGCGGCGAGGTTCGAGGTGGCCTCGGGGATGCGCCCGCGGCGGACGTAGTCCGAGTAGGCGGGCAGGGCGATCGCCGCCAGGATGCCGACGATGGCCACGACGATCATCACCTCGATGAGGGTGAAGCCCGCCGACGCGGGGCGCCGTGGGCGGCCGGAGGAGGAGAGGGGGCAGTGCGAGGAGGTCACGTCAAGATTCTTCATATTGCAAACAAATGCAATATTCCTCGAACTTAACGTGGAGCCGGGCGGGTGTTAACGCTTTCGGTTGACGTTTATTAACATTTCCGACGAGCGGTTTTCAAGGCGCGACGAGTGGCACGGGCTGCGCTCGGCTTTGGCAGACGGGCGGGACACGTCCCCCGTGCATCGGTGGGCGTGCCCGGCAGCCCGCGGCCGTCCCGTCCGAGGGCGGACATGAAAAAGCCCCGGGACCGGAAGCCGCGGGGCAAGTGGGACGTCGGCCGCGCCAGGGCGGCCCACCGGCTCACTGGGGCTGGAAGCCGCTGTCCTTGATGATGCGTTCCCAGGTCTGGGTGTAGCTGCGGACGCGGCCGGCGAACTGGCCCTGCGGCTCGTAGTTCACATGCAGGCCCATGTCGACCAGCTTCTTCTTGGTCTCGGGCTGCGCCAGCACTTTCTGCAGCGCCGCGCTGAACTTGTCGATGACCGGCTGGGGCGTGCCCACGGGAGCGAAGACGCCATACCAGGGATAGTCGTCGAGGTTCTCGAAGCCCAGTTCTGTGAAGGTCGGCACCTGCGGCAGCAGCGGATCGCGCTTGGCGCCGATGGCGGCCACCACGCGGACCTTGCCGGTGCGCTGCAGTTCCATCAGGTCGGGCACGCCCGCGATGCCGGCGGCGATCTGGTTGCCCATCATGTCGGCCAGCAGGGGCGCGCCGCCGCGGTAGGGTGCGGCCTGCACGTCGATGCCGTACTTCTTGCCGATCAGCTGCGTCAGGAAGACCGGGATCGAACCCGGCGCGGGCACGCCGATGGAGTCCTTGCCGTCCTTCTTGGTCTTCACCCACTGGACGTATTCCTGGATCGTCTTGGCGGGCGTGCCGCCCGAGACGGCCAGCACGTTGGAGAAGGTGGCGATGCCGGCCACGGGCGTGAAGTCGGCCGCGGGGTTGAAGCCGGGGTTCTTGGTCACGGCCGGCAGGATCGAGATCGTGTGGTCGTGCGACACGAAGAAGACGTGGCCGTCGGCCGGCGCGGTCTTCAGGTACTGCGCGGCGATCTGTCCGCCCGCGCCGGCGCGGTTCTCCACCACCACGGGAGCGCCCAGCTCGTCCTTGAGCTTGTCGGCGATGGTGCGGGCCAGCGCGTCGGTGCCGGCACCGGCCGGGAAACCGACCAGCAGGCGGATCGGACCGGTCGACTGGGCCTGGGCCAGACCGGCGGCGACCAGCAGCGCGCCCAGTGCGAAGGTGCGGCGCATCAGGCCCGGACGAAAGACAGAAGGCAGGGACATGGGGCAGAACTCCGAGGAAAAAAGCGAGCGTACCCGCAACGGGGGCAGGGGACCGACTCGTTTGTTGAAGGAATGATCCATGGTTTCACCAATGGATCATGCGAGAGGTTTGAGCCAACGCAAGAGATGTGCCCGCGCTGGTCTTGAATCGTCCGCGGCCAGCCCAATCTCCCCGTCAACCCGGAGGTTTTTCACCACCATGCGCCAAGACAAACTCACCACCAAGTTCCAGGAAGCCCTGGTCGACGCCCAATCGCTCGCCCTGGGCAATGACAACGCCTACATCGAACCCGCCCACCTGCTGCTGGCCATGCTGCGCCAGAGCGACGGCCCGCGCCCGCTGCTGGAGCGCGCCGGCGTCAACGTGCCGGGCCTGAGCCAGGCGGCCGAGCAGGCCGTCAAGAACCTGCCGCAGGTGCAGGGCGGCGACGGCGTGCAGGTCGGCCCCGAACTCGGCCGCCTGCTTCAGGCCACCGAGAAGGAATCCATCAAGCGCGGCGACCAGTTCATCGCCAGCGAGCTCTACCTGCTGGCCGTGGCCGATGCCAAGGGCAGCGTGGGCGACATCGCCCGCCAGAACGGCCTGACGCGCAAGTCGCTCGAAGCGGCCATCGACGCCGTGCGCGGCGGGCAGTCGGTCAACAGCGCCGACGCCGAGGGCCAGCGCGAGGCCCTCAAGAAGTACACGCTGGACCTCACCGAGCGCGCCCGCATCGGCAAGCTCGACCCGGTGATCGGCCGCGACGAGGAGATCCGCCGCGCCATCCAGGTGCTGCAGCGCCGCAGCAAGAACAACCCCGTGCTGATCGGCGAGCCCGGCGTGGGCAAGACCGCCATCGTCGAAGGCCTGGCCCAGCGCATCGTGGCCGGCGAGGTGCCGGACTCGCTCAAGGGCAAGCGCGTGCTGTCGCTCGACCTGGCGGCGCTGCTGGCCGGCGCCAAGTTCCGCGGCGAGTTCGAAGAGCGGCTCAAGAACGTGCTCAACGAGCTGGCCAAGGAAGAAGGCCAGGTTATCGTCTTCATCGACGAGATCCACACCATGGTGGGCGCCGGCAAGGCCGAGGGCGCCATGGACGCGGGCAACATGCTCAAGCCCGCCCTGGCGCGCGGCGAGCTGCACTGCATCGGTGCCACCACGCTGGACGAATACCGCAAGTACATCGAGAAGGACGCCGCGCTGGAGCGCCGCTTCCAGAAGATCCTGGTGGGCGAGCCCAGCGTGGAGGACACCATCGCCATCCTGCGCGGCCTGCAGGAGAAGTACGAGGTGCACCACGGCGTGGAGATCACCGACGCGGCCATCGTCGCGGCGGCCGAGCTGTCCAACCGCTACATCACCGACCGCTTCCTGCCCGACAAGGCCATCGACCTGATCGACGAGGCCGCGGCCAAGATCAAGATCGAGATCGACTCCAAGCCCGAGCAGATGGACCGGCTGGACCGGCGCCTGATCCAGCTCAAGATCGAGCGCGAGGCCATGAAGAAGGAGACCGACGAGGCCTCCATGCGCCGGCTCGAACTGCTCGACCAGGAAGTGGCCAAGGTGCAGAAGGAATATTCCGACCTCGAAGAGATCTGGAAGTCCGAGAAGGCCGCGGCCCAGGGCTCGGCCCAGATCAAGGAAGAGATCGACAAGCTGCGCTTCCAGATCGAGGAATCGACCCGCAAGGGCGACTTCAACAAGGTCGCCGAGATCCAGTACGGCCGCCTGCCGGAGCTGGAGAAGCGCCTGAAGGAAGCGCAGGCCAAGGAGGCCGGCGCCGACGGCAAGGGCAGTGGCAACCGCCTGCTGCGCACCGAAGTGGGCGCGGAAGAGATTGCGGAAGTGGTGTCGCGCTCGACCGGCATCCCCGTGTCCAAGATGATGCAGGGCGAGCGCGAGAAGCTGCTGCGCATGGAAGACAAGCTGCACGAGCGCGTGGTGGGCCAGGACGAGGCCATCACCGCCGTGGCCAATGCCATCCGGCGCTCGCGCTCGGGCCTGTCGGACCCCAACCGGCCGACCGGCTCCTTCCTCTTCCTGGGCCCCACGGGCGTGGGCAAGACCGAGCTGTGCAAGGCGCTGGCGGGCTTCCTCTTCGACAGCGAGGACCACCTGATCCGCATCGACATGAGCGAGTTCATGGAGAAGCATTCAGTGAGCCGGCTGATCGGCGCGCCCCCCGGCTACGTGGGCTACGACGAAGGCGGCTACCTCACCGAGGCCGTGCGCCGCAAGCCCTACAGCGTGGTGCTGCTGGACGAGATGGAGAAGGCCCATCCGGACGTGTTCAACATCCTGCTGCAGGTGCTGGACGACGGCCGCCTGACCGACGGCCAGGGCCGCACCGTGGACTTCAAGAACACGGTGATCGTGATGACCAGCAACATCGGCTCGCCCATCATCCAGGCGATGGCGGGGCGCGACCAGCAGGAGGTGAAGGACGCGGTGTGGGACGAACTGCGCAACCACTTCCGCCCCGAGTTCCTGAACCGGATCGACGAGACGGTGGTGTTCCACGGCCTGGACGCGAAGAACATCGAGGCCATCGCCGCCATCCAGCTGCAGGTGCTCAAGGCACGCCTGGCCAAGCTGGAGATCGGCCTGGACGTGGCGCCGGCCGCGCTGGCCGAAGTGGCCAAGGTCGGCTTCGACCCGGTGTTCGGTGCGCGGCCGCTCAAGCGGGCGATCCAGCAGCGCATCGAAAACCCGCTGTCGAAGCTGCTGCTGGAAGGCCGCTTCGGGCCGAAGGACGAAGTGCGCGTCACCGTGGACCCGATCCGCGAGCCGGGCGCCTTCCACTTCGCCAAAGCGGGCGAGAGCGCCGAGGCGGCTGCCTGATCGCAGCGCCTGGCGTCCCCACGAGGCCTGCGCCCTTTGAAGGCGCAGGCCTTCGTGCTTCTGCGCCCTGCGCGCACGCGGGTTTCCTGCCGCTTCTTTTCAATTCGTATCGATGCGGAACCCCTGGGTGCCGCCTTCGCCTAAGCTTTCATGATGAACTTCCTGATCCGAATCGTCCTCGTGCTCATCGGCCTCGTGTTTGCGGCGAGCCTCGCCGTGGCAGCGCTGCTGCTGGCGGCCGTGCTGATGGTTCGGAGCCTGTGGGCGCGGCTGACGGGTAAACCGGTGTCGCCTCTGGGGGCGGCGGTGTTCGGCAGCCGCTTCGATCCGCGGGCCGGCTTCGAGCGCTTCCGCGCCGCGGCCGAGGCCCGCAAGCCCGAGCGCACCGCGGCCGACGAGATGGCTGCGCGGGCCCGCGGCGAGCTGGTGCCTGCCGGCCGTCGCGGCTTCAACGCCGACGTGAGCGACGTCAGCGCCCGTCCGGTCGGCCGCGACGACTGAGCATTCTTGCGGGCGTGCGGCCCGCCGCCGGGGCGTGCTAGAAACGCCCGCATGACCACCGCGCTTCCTCCCATTACCGAACTGCGCCGGCGCATCGCTGGCGGCGCCCTGACGCACACGTCGCTGGTCGAGCAGGTGCTCGAAGGCGCCTTGGCGCCGGCCGCCGGTCACGTCTTCACCCGCCTCTATCCCGACGCCGCGCGGGCGGCCGCGCACCATGCCGATGCCATGCAGGCCGCCGGCGTGCCGATGCCCCCGCTGGCCGGGCTGCCGGTGTCGATCAAGGACCTGTACGACGTGGCCGGCGAGGTCACGCTGGCCGGCTCGGTGGCCTGCCAGGGCGAGCCGCCAGCCACCCGCGATGCAGCGGCAGTGGCCAGGCTGCGGCTTCAGGGCGCCGCCATCGTCGGCAAGACCAACATGACCGAGTTCGCCTTCTCCGGCGTGGGCATCAATCCGCACTACGGCACGCCGCGCAATCCGGCGGATGCGCAGGTGGCGCGCATTCCCGGCGGCTCCTCCAGCGGCGCGGCGGTGTCGGTGGCGCTTGGGCTGTCGGTGGGCGCGCTGGGCTCGGACACTGGCGGTTCGATCCGCATCCCGGCCGCGTTGTGTGGGCTGGTGGGCTTCAAGAGCACGCAGTCGCGCACGCCGCGCGACGGAGCCTTCGAGCTGGCGCGGTCACTGGACACCGTCTGCGCCATGGCGCGCACGGTCGAGGACTGCCTGACCCTGGACGCCGCCCTCGCCGACACGCCGCTCGTCGTGCATCGGCGCGACAGCGTGGCAGGGCTGCGCTTCGCCGTGCCTGCGTCGCTCATGTTCGATGGCGTCGAGCCCGCGGTGGCACGCGCCTTCGACCAGGCGCTGTCGCGCCTGTCGGCTGCAGGCGCGCTTGTGACGGAATTGCCGCTGAATGAATTGACCGAGATCTCCCGCATCAACGCGCCCGGGGGCTTTTCGCCGGTGGAGGCCGCGGCGGTGCACCGCCGCCGCATCGGCGCCCGGCGTGCCGAGTACGACCCCCGCGTGGCGGCCCGCATCGACCTGGGCATGTCGGTGGGCGCGGCCGACTACATCGCCATGCAGGACGCGCGCCGCGACTGGATCGTGCGCATGGAGGCGGCCGTGCAGGGCTTCGACGCACTGGTCTGCCCGACCGTGCCGATCACCGCGCCGGCCATCGACGAACTGCTGGCCAGCGACGAGGCCTTCTTCAAGGCGAATGGCCTGCTGCTGCGCAACACCTTCGCCATCAACTTCCTCGACGGCTGCGCCTTCAGCCTGCCCTGCCAGGCGCCGGGCGAATTGCCGGTGGGGCTGATGCTGGCCTCGGTGCGCGGCGACGACGCGCGGCTGGCGGCGGCCGCGCTGGCGGTGGAGGCCGTGCTGGCTCAGCCTTGAGCCAGGCCCGCCCTCACTTCAGCCATTTTTCGGCGGCTTGCTTGAGCGCTCCGCGCGTCTCCATCTGGTCCCAGACGAAGTTCATCACGCGCAGGTAGTCGGCGTCATCGGCCGGCAGCATGAAGCCCAGCTTGCTCGGCGGCGTCAACGGCGCGTCGATGAAGGCCGCATGCAGGCGCGGATCGGCCTTGGCGTAGACCAGGGCCTCGTAGGTCTCGGTGATCATGACGTCGCCCTTGCCCTCGGCGATCAGCGCGGGGATCTCGGCGTTCTTCTCGTGCGTGCTGACCTGGGCCGCCTTGAGGTTCTCCAGCACGAAGGCCTCGTTGGTGCCGCCGGGGTTCTTGATGACGCGCACACCGGGCTGGTTGAGCGATTCGAGCGTGGTGAACCTGGCCTTGTCGGCCGCGCGCACCAGCGCCACCTTGCCGAAGGGCGCATAGCCCGGGAGCATCGCCACCACGCGCATGCGCGCCACGTTGCGGGTGATGCCGCCCACAGCCAGGTCGTACTTGTCGGCCTGCATGTCCTTGAGCAGGTTGGGCCAGGTGGTGGGCACCCATTCGATGCGCACGCCCAGTTCCTTGGCCATGCGCTCGACCAGGTCGATGTCGTGGCCCGAATAGCCGCTGTCGGTCTTGATGGCGAAGGGCCGGTAGTCGCCCGGCGTGCCGACGCGCAGCACCTTGGTGTCCAGCACGCGGTCCAGGCGCGGGCCGGCGTGGGCGGTCGAGATCAGGGTGAGGCCGGCCACCAGGGCGGTGGCCGCGAAGGAGAAGAAACGACGGGTGAGCATGGGCGGTGGCTCTTTGGGGAAGTGGAAGTGCGCGCATTGTGCGGCGCTCCCGCCGCGCGCCGCAGGAGCCCGTCCCTAGAATCCGGCGGCCCGCGCGTGCATCGCCGGCAGCGGGCGTCCTTCATCGGAGACAAACGAGCATGAGTGACGACACCTCCCCCCTGCTGCTCTCGCGCGAAGGCGCGGTGGCCATCCTCCGCTTCAACCGGCCCCAGGCGCTCAATGCCATCGACGTGTCCATGGCCCAGGCCTTCCTGGCGGCCGTGCGGGGGTTGGCCGCCGATCCGGGCGTGCGAGCCCTGCTGCTGTGCGGCGAGGGCAAGGGCTTCATGGCGGGCGGCGACCTGGCGGTGCTGTCGGCCGATCCGCAGGGCGGCGCCGCCGCGTTGATCGGGCCGCTGCACGAGGCCCTGCAACTGCTCGCCACGCTCGACCTGCCCGTCATCGCCCAGGTGCATGGGGTGGCGGCCGGTGCGGGCCTCAGCCTGATGCTGCAGGCCGACTTCGTGCTCGCCGCCAAGGGCACCCGCTTCAACCTCGCCTACGTCAACATCGGCGCCAGCTGCGACGTCGGCGCGTCGTGGGCACTGCCCCGCTGGGTGGGCCTGCGCCGTGCGCTGGAGATCGCCCTGCTGGGCGACATGCTCGACGCGGAGGCTGCCGAGCGCATGGGCCTGATCAACCGCGTCGTCGCTGCCGACGCCCTGCCGGCCGAGGCCCTGGCGCTGGCGCAGCGGCTGGCCGCCGGCCCCACCCGGGCGCTGGGCCAGCTGCGGCGTCTCCTGCGCGGCAGCGTGGAGCGCGATCTTCCGGCACAGTTGGCGGCCGAGGAGGCCGCCTTCCAGGCCTGTGCCGCCACGGCCGATTTCCGCGAGGGCGTCGACGCCTTCTTCGCGCGGCGCAAGCCCGCCTTCCAGGGCCGCTGATCGCGGCACCGCTCCCTTTTCACGACGAGGACCTCACCATGACCCCACGCGACATCTACGTCGTCGGCACCGCTCGCACGGCCATCGGCACCTTCGGCGGCGCGCTCAAGGACGTGCCCAACACCCAGCTCGCCACCACCGCCGTGAAGGCCGCTCTCACGCGCAGCGGCGTGGCGCCGGACGCCATCGGTCATGTGGTGATGGGCAACGTGATTCCCACCGACACCAAGGATGCGTACCTCAGCCGCGTGGCCGCCATCGATGCCGGCTGCCCCATCGAGACGCCGGCCTTCAACGTCAACCGGCTGTGCGGCTCGGGCCTGCAGGCCATCATCTCGGCGGCGCAGGCCATCGCGCTGGGCGACTGCGACATCGCCATCGGCGCCGGCTCCGAGTCGATGAGCCGCGGCCCCTACTTCGACACCGCCGCCCGCTACGGCGCCCGCATGGGCGACGTGCAACTGGTGGACTACATGCTGGGCATCCTGCACGACCCCTGGCAGAAGATCCACATGGGCATCACGGCCGAGAACGTGGCCGAGCGCCACGGCATCACGCGCGAGCAGCAGGACGCGCTGGCCGCCGAGAGCCATCGGCGCGCGGCCGCGGCAATCGCTGCCGGTCGGTTCAAGGACCAGATCGTCCCGGTCGAGATCAAGACCCGCAAGGGCGTGGTGGTCTTCGACACCGACGAGCATGTCAAGGCGTCCACCACCGTCGAGGTGCTGGCCGGCATGAAGCCCGCCTTCAAGAAGGAGGGCGGCACGGTCACGGCCGGCAACGCCTCGGGCATCAACGACGGGGCCGGCGCGGTGGTGCTGGCCGAGGGCGAGCGCGTCAAGGCGCTGGGGCTCAAGCCGCTGGCGCGCCTGGTGGGTTATGCCCATGCAGGCGTGGAGCCGGCCTACATGGGCATCGGCCCGGTGCCGGCCACGCGCAAGGTGCTGGCACGCACCGGCCTGAAGGTGAGTGACCTGGACGTCATCGAGTCCAACGAGGCCTTCGCCGCCCAGGCCTGCGCCGTGATGAAGGAGCTGGACTTCGACCCGGCCAAGGTCAACCCCAACGGCTCGGGCATTTCGCTGGGTCATCCGGTGGGTGCGACGGGTGCCATCATCACCGTCAAGGCACTGGCCGAGCTGCACCGGGTGCAGGGCCGCTATGCGCTGGTGACCATGTGCATCGGCGGTGGCCAGGGCATCGCCGCGATCTTCGAGCGCGTGTGAGAGACGCCCGCGTGGCCGCTTCCAAGGGCATCTGCATACAGGGCGCGCTCATGGCGTCCAGGCACAGCAGGCGAGGGCCGGTGCGATGCCGGGACTGATCACCAGCCCGGCGGCCGAGCGCAACAAGGGCCCCATCCTGGCCGAACTGCTGCGCCTGCTGCCGGTGCGCGGCCATCTGCTGGAAGTGGCCGCCGGCACGGGCCAGCATGCGGCGCACTTTGCTGCGGCCCTGCCGGAATGGACCTGGTTGCCCACCGAGCCCGACGCCACCATGCTCTCCGCCATCGCGGCGCGCACGGCCGATCTGCCGCAGGTCGCGGCGCCGGTGGCGCTGGATGTGCGCGAGGCCTGGCCCGTCGCCCCGGCCAGCCTGGACGCGGTGTACTGCGCCAACATGGTCCACATCTCCCCCTGGGGCTGCACCGAAGGACTGATGCACGGCGCGGGCCGGGCGCTGCGGCCGGGCGGGCTGCTGGTGCTCTATGGACCCTATGTGGTCGAGGGCGAGCCGCTGGCGCCCAGCAATGCGGCGTTCGACGCCGACCTGCGCCGCCGCAACCCCGCGTGGGGACTGCGGACGCTGGCCGATGTGACCGCGCAGGCGGCCGAAGCCGGACTCGATCCGATGGAGCGGTTGGACATGCCGGCCAACAACCTGTTGCTGGCTTTCAGGCGGCGGGGGTGAGGCGCACGGCGTGCTTCGCGGCCCGCCGACGGCGGCAGGCGAGGGCGGGTTGCAATCCTACGCAGCGGCACGCCGGCGTCCCTCGCGCCTTCCCCTGGCGCGGATTCATAGTGCATGCGCAAACTGCTCAGACACCCATGCGCATCACCAACATGCTGGCCGGCGTGGCCGTGAAGGACCTGGATCAATCCATTGCCTGGTATGCGCTGCTCATCGGCAGCGCGCCCGTGCGCCGCGACGCCGAGATCGCCGAATGGCGTTTCGAGGGTGGTTGCTGCCTTCGTCTTGTGCGGCAGTCCGCCGGCGGTACGGGCGCGTCGGTCACGATGGTGGTCGACGACCTGGACCAGCAGCTGGAACAGATGGATGGCGCTGGCGTGCGCCCCACCCGGCGCCAGGATGCCGACGCCGTCCGCATCGCCTTCCTGCGCGATCCCGATGGCAACCAGCTGGTGCTGGCGCAGGTGTTGAGCGCGGCGCTGGCGTGCTGAGCGCTTCTTCCAACCTTTTGAACTTCCGGTCGGTGCTTCGTCAACCGCGCTGACGGGCGTGCGCCTCGATCTGCTGGACGAGGGGATGGTGCTGCCCTCGCCGTGACCGGATCAGATGGATTTCTTCCTGAAGTTCGTCACTGCGACCGAGCAGCCGGAGCCCCCGCATCAGCCCCAGGTCTCCAGCCCCTAGCCGGCTGACGGGAAACACCCCCAGTCCGCGGGCCGCGAACACCGCCAGCAACGCCGAATCCTCGAACTCGCCCGCGACGCGCGGGCGCATGCCATGGCGCTCGAACCAGCGCTCCAGCTGCGGGCGCAGCGCGGAATGTGCGGTCGGCAGCAGCACGGGCAGATCGCCCAGGCTCTGCGGAAACTCGCGCATGGCGGCGGCGCGCACCAGCGCCGCCGGCCCCCACCAGTCGACCGGTGCCTCGGCGATGCGATGGCTGCTCAGCCGCAGGGCCGGCCTGGAGGGCGCCGGCTGGCCAGCCAGCACCATGTCGAGGTGGTGCATGGCCAGCTCGCCCAGCAGCTGTTCGAGCTCGCCCTCATGGCAGACCAGGCGCAGCGCGGGGGTCTGCAGCACCGGCTCCACCATCGCATGGGCGGCCAGCTTGGAGATGCCGTCCGACAGCCCGATGGCCAGGCGCACCGCCGGCTCCGTGGCGGCCTGGCGGACCAGCTCGGGCAGCTCCTGGCCAAGCTGGAAGATCTCCTCGGCCCGCTGCAGCGCGGCCATGCCCGCTTCGGTCAGCGCGACGCTGCGGCCCTCGGGCTTGAGCAGCTGGTGACCCAGCGACTTCTCCAGCTCGCGCACCTGGGCGCTCACCGTCTGCACCGCCACGCCCAGCCGGGCGGCCGCCTTGGAGAAGCCGCCCTCGCGCGCCACGGTCCAGAAGTAGTGCAGGTGCCGGTAGTTGAAGTCGTAGGACGCCATGCCTTGAAGTTTCGTAAAAACCGAAGAGTCGTTCCACCTCCGGCTGGTTTTTCTTGAGCGGACGGCTGGGCATCATCGCCGCCAGTTCCACTCCATCACCACCGACACCATGGAAACCCTGCTCTCCTTCCTTGCGGCCGACTTCCTCGGCCGGCCGGCCGGCCTCTGGCTGGCCTTCATGGCCATCGTGGTCACCCTGCTGGCGCTCGACCTGGGCGTGCTGCACAAGGGCGACCGCGAGATCGGCGTGCGCGAAAGCCTGCTGCTCTCAGGCGGCTACATCAGCGTGGCCCTGCTCTTCGGCGGCTGGGTCTGGTGGAGCCTGGGTGCGCAGAGCGGCATGGAATACCTCACCGGCTTCATGATCGAGAAGTCGCTGTCGATGGACAACGTCTTCGTCATCGCGCTGATCTTCAGCTTCTTCGCCATTCCGCGGCAGTACCAGCACCGGGTGCTGTTCTGGGGCATCCTGGGCGTGATCGTGCTGCGGGCGCTGCTCATCGGCGCAGGCGCGGCCCTGGTGACGAACTTCAGCTGGGTGCTGTACTTCTTCGGCGCCTTCCTGGTGTTCACCGGCATCAAGATGTGGCGCATGGCCGATGCCGAGCCTGACATCGCCAGCAACCCGGTGCTGCGCTTCCTTCGCGGCCGCATGCGGGTGACCGAGGGCCTTCGTGGCAATGCCTTCACGGTGAAGGAGGTCGACCCCAAGACCGGCCGCGTCGCCCGCTTCGCCACGCCGCTGCTGCTGGCCCTGGTGCTGATCGAGATCGTGGACCTGGTGTTCGCCGTGGACTCGGTACCGGCCATCTTCGCCATCACCACCGACCCGTTCATCGTCTACACCAGCAACATCTTCGCCATCCTGGGCCTGCGTGCGCTGTACTTCGCGCTGGCCGCGATGATCCATCGATTCCACTACCTCAAGTACGCGCTGGCCCTGGTGCTGGTGTTCATCGGCACCAAGATCTTCCTGGTGAACTTCATCGGCAAGTTCCCGCCGGTGATCTCGCTGGCGGTGACCTTCGGGCTGATCGCGGGTGGCGTGCTGTACTCGCTCTACCGGACGCGCGGCCAGCAGGCCGAGACGCCGCAGTTGCCCGGCCCGTCCGCCGCGCGCTGACCGTCTGCAGTCCCGCACGAAGCGGCCGGGATGGGCGCCCCGGCCGCTTTTTTTTTGGGCGGCGTCGGGCGCTCAGCCGCCGGACTGCATCTGCTGCAGCGCCTGCTGCCCTGCATAGAGCGCCGACATCATGGTGGGGAAGGTGCCGAGCGATTCGCACAGCGGCACGTCCTCCTCGTCCAGGCGTTCGACGATCAGCCAGGCATAGCGGCGGTAGGGTGGTGGCGTCTGCGCGGCGAGGACGGCGAACTGCTGGGAAGGCGACATGGCCGGCAGCTTGGCGGGCTTTCAAGTCGGCCTCATGAAGGCGCCGGTGGCGGCCCTGCGGCCGGGAGCGCCATGTCCGCCGGGTAAGCTCGCGCCCCATGAAGCGCAGCAGCCCCGCCCGACCGTCCAACGCCAAGACCCCTGCGCCTGCGCCCCAGCCGGTCGCAGCCGGCGGGCAGGCCCTGGCGGTGCTCGCGCGCATCGAGACGCTGTGGTCCTCGCTCGGGCCGGTGGGGCAGCGCATCGCCAGCTTCATCGCCAACCATCCGCGCGAGGTGGTGCACATGTCGGTGAGCGAGGTGGCCGAGCGAACCGGCTCCAGCGAAGGCAGCGTGGTGGGCCTGTGCAAGAACCTGGGCGCCACCGGCTTCCAGCAGGTCAAGATCGCCCTGGCGCAGGAGATCGTGCGGCCGGTGCAGTTCATCCATGAGGACCTCGACCCGCAGGACACGGCGGCGGCCGTGATCCGCAAGATCTTCCAGAGCAACATCCAGACGCTGCACGACACCCAGGCCTCGCTCGACGCGGCGGCGCTGGAGCGTGCGGTCAGGCTATTGCGCCAGGCCGAGCGCATCGAGATCTACGGCATCGGCAGCTCGGCCACCATTGCCGAGGATGCGCACTACCGCATGCTGCGCATCGGCCTGAATGCCAAGGTGGTGGTCGACTCGCATGTGCAGGCGATCTGCGCCTCGCTCACCGATGCGAAGGTGGCGGTGCTGACCATCTCGCATTCGGGCAGCACGCACGAGACGGTGACGGCCACGCGGCTGGCCAAGGAGGCGGGCGCCTCTACCGTGTGCATCACCAACTTCGGCAAGTCGCCGCTGCAGGCCTTCGCCGACGTGGTGCTGTTCACCATGGCACGCGAGACCCATTTCCGCACCGAGGCCATGACCAGCCGGCTTGCGCAACTGGCCATCATCGATGTGCTGATCGCGTGCCTGGCGCTGTCGGACTACGACACCGCCGTGCGCACACTGCGCCAGACCTTCGACGTGCTGTCGATCAAGCGCTACTGAGCCGTATCGGCGCCAGGGGCAGGGCCGCCAGTTCCGCCACGGAGGCGGCCTCGGCGCCGGCGGCATCGCCCACCAGCACGCAGGACAGTCCGAGCCGTGCCGCGCCGGCGGCGTCGGTGGCGGGGTTGTCGCCCACCACCAGCGTGCGGGCCGGATCGGCGCCGAGGCAACGCAGCCCCTTTTCGAAGAGAAGCGGCTCGGGCTTGCCCACGACGTACCAGGGCCGCACGCCGCTGGCGGCCTCCACGGCGGCCAGCAGGGCGCCTGTCTCCGGCACCAGCCGCCCCTGCGGGCCCGGATGGCTGGTGTCCGCATTGGCCACCAGCAGGCGAGCGCCGCTGCGCAGCTCGTGCACCACGGCCGACAGGCGGGCATGGCTGAAGCGCAGGTCCAGCGCCAGCAGCACCACCTCGGCTTCGGCGGTCACCGGCCGCAATCCGCGGCCCGTCGCGAGCCGCTGCAGGGCCGCGCTGCCGACCACCATCACGCGCGCGCCGGGCTGCTGACGCGCCAGCAGCTCCACGGCGCATTCGCCGGCCAGCACGATGCGCCCGGGCGGCACGCGCAGGCCCAGCCGCCGCAGGCGAAGCGACAGGCCCTGGGCCGTGTGCGTGGAGTTGTTGGAGACGATCGCGAAGCGGCCCTCGAAGCGTGCGAGCAGCTCGGCCGCGCCATCGACGGCCTCGTTCTGCCGCACCAGCGTGCCGTCGAGGTCCAGCAACAGGTGGCTGGCCTGCGCCAGGGTGTCCCAGGCGGACGCGATGTTCTCTTTCTGTTTGCGCTGCGGCGGGTGGGCGAGGGAGGCCAAGATGTTCATGAATCGTCGTGAGGGCAGGCGGCGAGCGGAGAGGGCGTCGGCGTGGGGCGCGATTCTATTGAACAAAGCTCAGTCTTTTTGATTTTTTAAAATGAGCTAATTTCATTTCTCTGTCATCTTGGATTCCTAAGCTCACCGGCATCCGAGCGGCACCGGCCCTCGTCCCCCCTCAGCAACGAAGGAATCCACCATGAAGAAGCTCCTGGCCCTTGCGGCTGCCGCCGTCTCGCTCGCCGCCGTGCTGGCCTTGCCCGCAGCAGCGCAGACCGTCGCCGACGGCTCGCGCGAGCATCCGCTGCGCGTGCTGCTGATTCCCGCGGATGGCGGCACCGAATCGGGCACCAAGGCCGACTACGCGCCGGTCTTCAACGCCGTGAGCCGGGCCACCGGCCTGAACTTCGACCTCAAGGTGGGCCAGTCCTACGGTGCCGTGGTGGAGGGCATGTGCAACCAGCTGGCCGACATCGCCTTCTTCGGGCCGGTGTCGTACGTGCAGGCCCACAAGCGCGGCTGCGCGCAACTGCTGGCCGTGGGCGTTGAGAAGGGCGCCTCGGTCTACTACGCCGGCATGTTCGCGAAGGCCGATGCGCCCATCGCCACCATCGCGGACGTCAAGGGCCGGCGCGTGGCCTTCGGTGACGTCAACTCGGCCTCCAGCTTCACCTTCCAGGTTGCGATGCTGCTGGATGCGGGCATCGATCCGGCGCGCGACCTGGCCGCCATCCGCATGACCGGCAGCCATGCCAGCAGCCTGGCGGCGCTGGTCCAGGGCCAAGTGGACGTGGCCTCGCTCTCCTTCGATTCCTACGAGAAGGCGGTCAAGCAAGGCGCCGTCGATCCGAAGACCATCAAGGTCGTCGCCCGCAGCATGGCCATTCCCTATCCGCCGCTGGCCCTCAACGCCCGCCTGCCAGAGGCGATGAAGACCCGGCTCAAGGAGGCCTTCCAGACCGTCAACAAGGCGCCGGGCGTGACGCCGGAAATGATCCGCGGCTACGGCGGCGCACGCATCGACGGCTACGACACCCGCTTCTCGGAGGACGAGTTCAATGTGGCGGCCGAGAAGCTGGGCCTGCTGACCGACGACCTCAAGGGCCGCATCCTCGCCAAGGCGGCCGAGCGTTGAGCGCCGGCGCCCGCACCACGATCCACGCTGCCGAAGGCCCAACCATGCTGTGCTTCGACTCGGTCGCCCTGCGCCACGCCGATGGCACCCAGGCGCTGGACGGTGTCTCGCTCGACGTGCCCGCCGGCCAGTTCTGCGTGGTGCTGGGGGCGTCGGGTGCGGGCAAGTCCACGCTGCTGCGCACGGTCAACGGCCTGGCCCGGCCCACCGTGGGCGAGGTGCGGGTGCAAGGCACGCCAGTGGTGCCGCGCAACCTGGCCCGCCTGCGTCCGTGCATCGGCATGATTCACCAGCAGTTCAACCTGGTGGCGCGGGCCACGGTGGCGCAGAACGTGCTGTGCGGCGCGCTGCCGGCCATGCCGCTCTGGCGCATGCTGCCGGGGCTGTTCACCGACGAGGCCCGGCGCAAGGCCTGTGCGCTGATCGAGGCCGTCGGCCTCGGCGAGGAGCATCTGCTGCGCCGGGTGAGCGAACTCTCCGGCGGGCAGCAACAGCGCGTCGGCATCGCGCGCGCCTTCATGCGCGATCCGCCGCTGGTGCTGGCCGACGAGCCGGTCGCCAGCCTCGATCCGCAGACCAGCCACGACGTGCTCGACCTGCTGCGCCGACAGGCGCGCGAGCGCGGCGCCACCGTGCTGTGCAGCCTGCATCAACTCGATCTGGCGCGCGAGTTCGCCGACCGCATCGTGGCGCTGCGCGGAGGCCGCGTGGTGTTCGACGGCGTGCCGCAGGCGTTCGGGCAGGGCGCCTTCGAGGCGGTGTACGGGCGCGCGGCCGACGCGCCTCCTGCGACCGGGGTAGCGGCAGGCAGCTGCGCGTCCCCTGCGCCGGCCCTGTCGCCGGCGCCGCAGCCCGCGTTGCCGGTCGGTCTTCTGGAGCTTGCGCCATGACCCTCCCCGCATCCCTCGCGACCGACGCGCAGGCGCCCGTGCGCCCCGCGGCGCAGTGGGCCCTGCCGCAGCCCTTCGGCCTGCGCACGCTGCTGGTCCTGGCGCTGGTGCTCGCCGGCGGGCTCTGGGCCGGGCAGCGTGTGGAACTGGGCCGGATGCTCTCGCTCACCGGCGAAGGCATGCTCGCCGCCGTCGGCCTGCGCGAGCAGTCGCAGGTGCTGAACGGGCTGGGCACCATCGCCCGCTCGCTCTTTCCGCCGCAGATTTCCGAGCGCACCGAAGTCGCCCGCATCGAGGGCTTCGATCGCCAGCAGCTGCCCTGGCTTTCGCACATCGAGACCGTGGAGATGCACGAGCCGCGGCTCAATCCGCAGACCCTCGCCATGGAGGACCGGGTGGTGCGCCAGGAGGTGCTGGTCGAGCCGCTGGGCTACCTGTGGCATGTGGCGGCCAAGATGCTGGAGACCTTCGAGATCGCCGCCTGGGCCACGTTGATCGCCATCGTGCTGAGCGCGCCGCTGGCCTGGTGCAGCGCCCGCAACTACGCGCCCAACCGGCTTGTCTACGGCGCTGCGCGGGCCGTGGTCGGCCTGCTGCGCGCGGTCCCCGAGCTGGTGAGTGCGCTCTTCCTGGTGCTGGCCTACGGCTTCGGTCCCATCGCCGGCGTGCTGGCGTTGGCCCTGCACGCGGCCGGCTTCCTCGGCAAGTTCTACGCCGAGGACATCGAGACCGCCGACGACCGCCCGCAGGAGGCGCTGCGTGCCATCGGCGCCGGCCCACTGGCGGTGATGCGCTTTGCCGTGCTGCCGCAGGTGATGCCGGGCTTCATCGCCTACACGCTCTACGTGCTGGACCGCAACGTGCGGATGGCGACCGTGGTGGGCCTGGTGGGCGCAGGCGGAATCGGGCAGGAGCTCAAGGGCCGCTACGACATGTACAACTATGCGCACGTCGGGACGATCCTGATCGCGATCTTCCTGACCGTGCTCCTGCTCGACCGCGTCGCCGCCCGGCTGCGCAGCCGCTATGGCTGAGCCCTGATCCCGCCCCGGCCGCCTCGACGCGCGGCTGTCCGCGCGCCGGCCTGCCTCCGCATTCCGCTTTCCTCGTCCGCCCGATTCCGTGGAGGCTGCCTGGCCCTGCGGATCGGCCCTGGCCGCGCCCTGCGCGCGCCTCCTTCTCCCCTCGTGTCCTTCGATCCAAAGGAAACCCCATGAAGACAGCATCTTCCCGGTACGGCCTCGCTGCGGCGGGCCTTCTCCTGTGCCTGACCCTCGGCGCCTGCGGCGGTGGCAGCGGCGGTGGTGGCGGCCTGGCCTTCCTGCCCGGGCAGGGTGCGCCGGCCGGCAACGGCAGTGGCGGTGGCACACCGCCCGCCGCGGGCGGCGGCACGGCCGCCGAGCCTGCGCTCAAGTGCGCGCCCTGAGCCCCCGGCGCACCGCCTTCTTCACCGAACCCCCTGTCGTCCCTGGCGTTGAAAGAACCCCATGAACTCCTCTTCCCGTCGCGATTTCTTCCGCAAGTCGGCCGGCGCGCTCGGCGCGGCCTCGGCCCTGAGCGTGCTGCCGCCCGCCATCCGCAAGGCCCTGGCCGTCGAGGCCGCTGTCGACAAGGGCACCATCGATGACGTCAAGCACATCGTCATCCTGATGCAGGAGAACCGCAGCTTCGACCATTACTTCGGCACCCTGCGCGGGGTGCGCGGCTTCGGCGACCGCTTCCCGCTGCCGCTGTCCACCGGCAAGCCGGTGTTCTACCAACCCAACCCGAGCGGCGGCGCGGACATCCCACCCTTCCGTCGCGACTCGCGCATCGCCAATGCGCTGATCGGCTCGGGCACGCCGCACAACTTTCCCGACCAGCAGGCCGCCTGGAACCAGGGAAAGATGGACCGCTGGATCCAGTTCAAGAACCAGGCCACGATGGGCTACTACCTGCGCGACGACATCCCGTTCCAGTTCGCGCTGGCCGATGCCTTCACGCTGTGCGATGGCTACCACTGCTCCATCCTCACCGGCACCGATCCCAACCGGATCATTTTCTGGTCGGGCTCCAACTTCAATCCGGAGCTGCGCAAGAAGGGCATCAACAGCACCGATGCCGATTCGGAGCCCGTCAACTCGCGCTGCTGGCCCAGTCCCTCCAACTGGGTCGCCGGCCGCGCGCAGCAGGCGGACGGCTCCGGCCAGGTCGATCCCGGAACGGGCGCCTACAACTACAAGTACGTCAACACCGCCTTCAAATGGGACACGCTCCCCGACGTGCTGCAGCGGGCCGGCATCAGCTGGCACATCTACCAGAACATGAACAACAACTGGACCGGCGCCATGCACGGCTGCCTGGCCTTCCAGAGCTTCCGCACCGCGCAGCCGGGCTCGCCCATCTACGAGCACGGCCTCACGGGCGGCCCGGCCACCGCCGATGGCGCGACCAACTTCCTGGCCCAGCTCAGGCAGGACGTGATCAACAACACGCTGCCGCAGGTCTCGTGGGTGCTGCCCACGCAGGCCCTGGCCGAGCACCCGGGCAGCAGCGAGGGTGTGGCCGGCGCGGCCGACTTCATCGCCGATGTGCTGGACGCGCTCACCGCCAATCCGGCCGTGTGGAGCAAGACGGTGCTGTTCGTCACCTTCGACGAGAACGATGGCTTCTTCGACCACGCGGCCATGCCCGCCGTGCCGTCGTACGACGCCAGTGGCAATCTGATGGGCAAGTCCACCGTGTCGCTGGAGGGCGAGTACTTCGACGCCTCGGTCGGCAGCTACCTCAAGGCCGAGGACACCACCAGCGGCAAGACCCGCCCCTGGGGCCTGAGCTCGCGTGTGCCGATGTACGTGGTCTCGCCCTGGAGCAAGGGTGGCTGGGTCAACTCGCAGGTGTTCGACCACACCTCGGTGGCCCGCTTCCTGGAACAGCGCTTCCGCATCAGCGTGGACGCCATCAGCCCCTGGCACCGTGCGGTGTGCGGCGACCTGACCTCGTGTTTCGACTTCGCCACGCCCAACGACCCGGTGGTGCCCAGGCTGCCCGACACCAGCAACTACGCGGCGATCAATGCCGCGCAGCGCCTGCTGCCCACCTCGCCCGTGACCACGGCGCCGGCCACGCCGCAGCCGCTCTACCAGGAGACCGGCACGCGGCCCTCGCGTGCGCTGCCGTACGAGCTGCACACCAGCGCGCGCGTGGAATCGCGCGGCATGGTGCAGCTGATCTTCAGCAACACGGGCAACCAGGGCGCCGTGTTCCATGTCTACGACAAGCTGCACCTGGACCGCATTCCGCGCCGCTACACGGTGGAGGCCGGCAAGCAGCTGTCGGACTACTGGGACGCCGGGGCCACCGATGGCGGCAAGTACGAGCTGTGGGTCTACAGCAGCAATGGCTTCGTGCGCACCTTCAAGGGCGATGCGCTCGCCCAGGACGCGGCCGGCTTCAAGCCCGAGGTGCAGGTCTGCTACGAGCCGGCGGGCGGGCAGGTCTACGTCAAGGTGCGCAACGCCGGCAAGGCCGCCGGCAGCGTCACCGTGACGTCCAACGCCTACCGCAACGACGGGCCGTGGACGCTGGCCGTGGACCCCGGCGCCACCGGCATGCTGCACTGGAACCTGGACGGCAGCGGCTGCTGGTACGACTTCACGGTCGCCGCCGCCGGCATGGAGCGCCGCTTTGCCGGTCGGGTCGAGACCGGCAAGCCCAGCGTGAGCGACCCGGCCATGGCCCTGCACTTGGCCAAGCTCTGAAGCCGGCCACCGCGTCGGAAGAACAAGAGGGGAAGCAGCGTATGAACATGCGACACGACCCACGGCGCGCGGCGCGCCGTGCCGCTCCGCTGGGCCTGGCCCTGGTTCTGGCTGCAGGTGGCGGCCTCGCCGCCGCGCAGCCGGTGGCCTGGGACCCGACCAAGGGAAACCTGGGCATCGGCGACGGCGCCGGCACGACCGGCGTCACCGGCAGCAACAACCAGGCGATCGGCAAGGGCGCCGGCAACGGCGTCGGCACCAACTGGAACCTGGCCATCGGCGAGGCCGCGGGCACCAACGTGAGTGGCGGCAATGCCAACGTGGCCATCGGCTTCAATGCGGGGCAGGGCGTGCTGGGCGGCTGGAACCAGGCCATCGGACGCAGCGCTGGCCAGAACGTGACGGGCAACTACAACAACGCCACCGGCTTCTGGGCCGGCACCGGCGTGACGGGCTCGTACAACAACGCCTATGGCACCAATGCGGGCCGCACGGTCACCGGCAGCAACAACCAGGCCCTGGGCAATGGCGCCGGCAACAACGTGGGCACCAACTGGAACCTGGCCGTCGGCGAGGGCGCCGGCTCCAACGTGTCGGGCAAGAACGCCAACCAGGCCATCGGCTACTACGCCGGCACCAACGTCAATGGGGGCTGGAACCAGTCGATGGGTCGCAGCGCCGGCCAGAACGTGACGGGCGACTACAACAACGCCCTTGGCTTCTGGGCTGGAACCAACGTGACCGGCAGCAACAACGAGGCCTACGGCAGCAACGCCGGCCGCGACGTGGTGGGCAGCGGAAACCAGGCCTACGGCGGCGGCGCGGGCGTGGGCGTGAACGGCAGCAACAACCTGGCGACCGGGCAGGACGCGGGCGTCGGCGTGCGCGGCTCGGGCAACCAGGCCGCGGGCACCATGGCCGGTGCGCAGGTCTCGGGCAGCAACAACCTGGCCATGGGGACGGGCGCCGGCGGCGGTGTGCAGGGCAACCGCAACCAGGCTTTGGGCACCGGCGCGGGCCAGGGTGTCGTGGGCGACGGCAACCTGGCGCAGGGCAGTGGTGCCGGCCGCAATGTGAGCGGCGCCAACAACATCGCCATCGGCACGGAGGCGGGCGCCTATGTGCGCGCCAACCAGGCGGTCTCCATCGGCATCGCGGCACGGGCCAGTGCCGACGACGCCCTGGCGTTGGGCGCCAATGCCACGGCGGCCCATGCTGGCAGCGTGGCGCTGGGTGCGGGCAGCGCGACCACGCGGGGCGCGCAGTCCGGCTATGCGGCGGCCGGCCTGGCCGAGGCGCAGGCGTCGAGCGGCGAAGTGGCCGTGGGCAACCGGCAGATCACCGGCGTGGCTGCGGGCAGCGCGCCCAGCGACGCCACCAACGTCGGGCAGGTGCAGGGCATGGTCGGCGACGGGGTGGCCACGGCCAACGCGCATGCCGACAACGCCGCGGCGCAGAGCCTGGGGGCCGCGCGGGCCTACACCGATCTGGCCGCCAGCCGCCTGCAGAGCCAGATCGACGACAACGCGCGCCGTGCCTACGCGGGCATCGCAGGCGTGGCGGCGATGGAGGCCGCGCCCGCCGTGCCGGGCAAGACCAGCTACGCCGTGGGCCTGGGCAACTACCGCAGCGAGAGCGCCATCGGCGGCTCACTGCGGCACACCACGCGGGACGGCCGCTACAGCGTCACCGTGGGCGTGGGCGCGACCAGCTCGGGCGTGGTGACACGGGTGGCGCTGACGGGCCTGTTCGACTGATCGGATCGAGCGGAGCGCCAACCCGGGGCGCGCGCATTCAGTGCGTGCGCTCGCTGCCCGATGCCGGGCGCTGCCGCTTGTGCCGGTACATGGCCCGGTCCGCATCCTGGAGCAGGTCGTGGATGTCGGTACCGTCGCGCGGCGACCAGCGGGCCAGGCCCGCGCTGTAGCGCAGGGCCATGGCCGGCGGCCGACCCGCGTTGCAGTCGTCGATGACGGCGCGCAGCCGGCCGAGCGCGGCCTCGGCGGCATCGTCGTCGGCATTGCTCATGAGCACGACGAATTCGTCGCCTCCCAGGCGAGCCCCCACGTCGGCCGCGCGGAAGACCCGCCGCAGCGCCTCGGCAAAACGCTGCAGCGCGGCATCGCCCTCGGCATGGCCGAAGCGGTCGTTGATCTGTTTGAAGCCGTTCAGGTCGAGGAAGAGCAGCCGCGCGGGCATGGCCAGCCGTTCGCACACTTTCAGCACATGGCCGCCCAGCAGCTCCAGGCCGCGCCGGTTGCTGAGCTGGGTCAGATGGTCGGTGGTGGCCGCGTGGGCGGCGATCAGTTCCTCGCGCACCATGTCGGCCAGGTCGCGCAGCAGGGCGCGATCCTCCTCGCTGAGGCGGCGCGGCTTGTGGTCGAGGATGCACAAGGTGCCCAGGCGCTGGCCCTGCCTGTCCACCAGCGGCGCCCCGGCGTAGAAGCGCACATGGGGCGCCTCGATGACCAGCGGGTTGTCGTGGAATCGCTCGTCGCAGGTGGCGTCGGGGACCTCCGTGACCTCATCCTGCAGGATGGCATGGCTGCAGAAGGAGATGTCGCGCGGCGTCTGCGGCGTGTCGAGACCCTGGCAGGACTTGAACCACTGGCGTTCGGTATCGACCAGCGAAACGAGGGCAATGGGCACCTGGAACATGCGGCGCGCCAGGCGGGTGACGCGGTCGAAGCGTTCCTCGGGCGGCGTGTCCAGCACGCCCAGGGCGTGGAGGGCGCGCACGCGGGCGGCGTCATCGGGGGGAATGGGGGCAGCAATCATGGCGCGGGTCGAAGGCGCGGCGCGGCGGCCATGGCGGGCGGGCAGACGCCGGCGGGCTTCGCGCGTTGGGATGTCTCCAGGGAGAAGGGCGGCGGCCGGCCGGGGACGGGCCACGAAGCGGTCCATTCTGCGTGCCGTGTCCCGCACGGGGCAAGATCAGCCGAAAGCGCTACTTCCGAGGCTGGCGCCGGCGCCTCAGCGCCAGCCCTTGGCCAGGGCCATCACCTTGCCCAGGTCCATCTGGCTGGCCTGCTGCTGCATCTGCGGCAGGTAGCGGCCCTGCAGGCCCTTGCCCTGTTCGAGGATGCTGGCGTAGCTGTCCTTGAGCATCTGGGGCGAGAAGCTGCGGCCGCCGGCGTAGTAGCGCCGCGCCAGGTGACCCAGCGCATAGGTGGTGGCGAAGCTCATGCCCGAGCTCACGGCCTGTTTGCCGACCCCGCCCAGCAGCCCGCCGCCCATCTTGCCCAGCAGCCCGCCGATCAGCTTGCGGCCGGCCTGCTCCAGGTACTGCGAGGTCAGGCCGACCCCGGCGGTGGCCAGGAAGTCCTTGATGTGGCCGCGGTCGAGTTCGTAGCCGTGGGCCTGCCCGATGGTGTAGACCAGCCTCATCTGCAGCGGAATGATGGCCAGCGTGGACAGGGTCTCGGGCAGCAGTTCCAGCGCGCCACAGGTGATGGCGGCCTTGAGGATGCGGTCGTCCAGTTCGGCGGAGTCCACCGCGGCGGCCGGTCGTGCGGCGGGTTCATCGAGCGGTGTGGGCGCGAGGGCCGCGGCGCCCGCGGCGGCGGCCGGCACCAGGGCGGTCGGGCCGGCCAGGGGCGCCTCGGCCAGCGTGCGGGCTTCGGACTCGAAGGCTTCTGCCGTGCCGTCCAGCGCCAGGACGCGGCGGGCCTCGGCCAGGAAGGCCTGCTCGCGGGGGGACAGGGCGCCGTCGGCATCGCATACGCACACGGCCATCTCGTAGGCCAGTTGCCGGGCGCCGCGCTCGGGCAGTCCCTGTGCCACGTCGGCCAGCGTCACACGCTGCAGCAGCACGTCCTGGTAGAGCGTGGGCAGGTGCACGGCGCCCTCGGCGCCCAGGCCCTGGGCGATGCGGCGGATCTCTTCGCGCTCGCGCTCGTGCTTGTCGCCATCGGCAAAGGCCGCCATCAGGCTGAGCGACAGGGTGGCGCGCAGGGCGGAGGTGTCCATGAAGGCATCCTTTCTGGGTGAAGAACGCCAGTCAGGTAATGGTCAGGCGGAAAAGTTTCCGCCAGGCCAAGGGCGGGCCTTGCGGGCAAGCGGCCCGGCGCCCGGCGAAGGCGACCGGGCCGCCCAAACCGCGCGCCGGCATGTCGCTCAGAACCGGAAGTCCAGGTTGCCGCGCAGGCCCTGGCTGCGGGCGTGGCTGCCGAACTGCCCGGTGTAGGACAGGCGCAGCGAGGCATTGCGCGCGATCTGCGTGGACACGCCGGCCTCGACGAGGGCGGCGTTCTTCGCGATGGGCACGCCGCTCACGCCGAAGGCGTCCGAGCCGAGGAAGCGGAAGCTGGCCTGCGGCGTGGTGTCGCCGAAGGCATGGCGCCAGGCGAGCGAGGCGCTGGCGGTCAGGGTGCGCCCGCCCAGGTTGAACTCGCCCGAGCCGCG
Source organism: Pseudacidovorax sp. DMC4 (assembly GCF_056314265.1). NCBI lineage: Bacteria > Pseudomonadati > Pseudomonadota > Betaproteobacteria > Burkholderiales > Comamonadaceae > Pseudacidovorax > Pseudacidovorax sp. DMC4. The sequence continues at coordinate 330,102 of NZ_JBQUYR010000003.1, forward strand.
CAGTCCCAGGGTGGAGAAGTTGACGTCGGTGTTGCTGCTGCCGGAGCTCAGGGCCGCCACGCCGCCGCGCTCGGTGAAGCCGTCGGTGCGCACCGCCACATGCGCCAGGCCGCCGAAGGGCTCGAGCGCCACCGCGCCGGCGTCGATGCGGTAGCCCGCCTCGGCGAAGGCCTGGAAGGTGCGGGCGTCGTACTTGGCCGACAGGCCATTGGCCAGGCCGCTGAAGACGACGTCGCGGCGGGTGCTCACGTCGCTCCAGGTGTAGGCCGTGCCCAGCCGCACGCCGACGTCGCCGACCTGCGTGCCGCCGTAGGCGCCCAGGGTGTAGCCGTTGGACGAGCCCGACGCGTTGCGCCCGTCGCTGTCGTAAGAGGCATGGCCATAGCCCAGCAGCACGCCGGCCCGGGCCGTGTCGAAGACGGGCAGGTCCGCACCGCCGACGAAGCCACCCGTGTCGTGCGAGAGCGAGGCGGCATTGCCGTTGCCGCTCGTCTTGCCCCAGGTGCCGTAGACGTGGGACCACACGGCCAGGCCGTTGGCGTCGGCACTGGCGCCCGCCGGCGCGGTCGCAGCGCCGGAGGCGGCGCGCAGCCGGTCGATGGCGGCCGTGCGCACGAAGCGGCTGTCCTCCACCATGGCGCCGCGGAGGGAGGCGTGGATCTCGCCCGAGAGCTGGTCCAAGGCGACGCGGGCCTGGGCGTCGTCCGGCAGGTAGCCGATGGCGGTGCGCAGGGCGCCGCCGGCGGCCAGGCTCTGCAGCGCGCCGGCCGTGGTCATCTGGTTGGCCGTGAGCGCCGCGCTGGTGAAGGCACGCACCTGCTGGGCGGCGACGTAGACGCTGCCCGCGTCGGTGCCGGTCGTGAGGGCGTAGAAGGTGGAGATGCTGGTGTCGCCGGTCAGCACGTAGCGGCCGGTGACGCCGCCGTCGGCGGTCAGCACGGTGTAGCGGTCGGTGAGGCTGAAGGGCGCCGTGCTGCCGTAGCGCGAGACCCGCAGCACGGCACCATCGGCGATCTGGGCCGTGCCCTTGACGGCGATGCGGTCGGAGGTGGCAGTGCCGGGCACGAACTCGGCCTCGTAGGTGGAGCCGGCGGCCTGGGTGTAGTTGCCGGCGACCGTGAGCGTGCCCGGGCTGTTGCCGGGCGCCACGGTGGCACCCGACTGCAGGCTCAGGCTGCCCACCGTGCCGTTGCCCGACAGGCGCGCGCCGCTGCCCACCGTCACCGCGGAGCCGGCCAGCGAGCCGTTGACCCGCAGCTCGCCACCCTTGACAGCGGTGCTGCCCGTGAAGGCCGAGCTGTCGCCGCTCAGGATCGTGGTGCCTGCCAGCGCCTTGAGCGTGCCGTTGCCGCTCAGCGTGCTGCCGAACAGCAGGCCCGTGCCCGTGTGGTTGAAGACCAGCTCGCCCGCGCCGTCGCCGAAGACGATGCCGTTGGCCGCGATCACGTTGCCGGGTGCGGCCGCGGCCTGGCCTTCCTGCGCGCCGATCACCAGCTTGCCGGAGCCGCTGTCGTAGGCGATGCGCACCTCGTTGTCGGCCTTGATGGTGCCGCCGTCCGAGACCACGACCAGTGCGTCGCCCGCGTAGCCGACGTAGAAGTTGCCGCGCGTCGGCGTGGTCAGCGCCGTGTTGGCCTTGGCCCAGAGCTGCGAGCCGTTGCCGGTCACCACGGCCACGCCCTTGGAATGGGGGTCCATGCCCACGCCCACCGTGCCGCCCCACGCGGTGGCGCCGTCCGCGATGGTCAGCAGGCCATTGCCGTTGACCGGATCGACGTCGCGCGAGCCGTTCTGCCCGCCGACATAGATGCGCTGCTCGCCGATGAAGCTGGTGCCCTGGCCCGTCACGGTCATGGTGGTGGCCCAGGCGCCGCTCGCACCGACGTAGGTGCCGCTCGTGTAGAGGCTGGCGCCGCCCGAGACCTGGATGTTGCCGCCATCGGCGCTCAGCCAGCCCGAGGACGTGGCCTGCAGATCGTTGGGGTCGGTGGGGTCGCCGATCTCGACGCGGGTGCCGGCGCCCGTGAAGTTGAGCGTGGCCCCCGCGCCGGTGTAGACGCCCGTGCTGCGGATGCGTGCCGTGGCACCGTCCGAGATGGTCAGGGTGCCGGTGGACCCCGGGCTTTCGTTGCGCGCGACGTCGACGCCGGCGGTGTTCTCCCACAGCGTGCCGGCACCGCTCACGGTGAGCGAGCCCGAGCCGCCTGCGGGCGTGCCGCCGGCCACCTCCCAGGTCGGCGTGCCGAGGGCCAGCCGGCGCGACACCAGGTGCGCGCCGTCGATGACGGTGAGCGAGCCGGTGCCGTTGCGGCCGATGGTGATTTCCGAGGTGTTGGTCAGCATCGAGCCGGGGCCGCTGACCACGACGCTGCCGCTGCCGCCCGTGGCGCCGATCACCCCGAGGGCGACGGTCAGGCGGCCACCGCCGCTGATCGTGAGGCGCGTCGTGTCCGCGAGGCTGGTGGCCAGCGAGAAGGCATTGAGGGTGACCGATTGGTCGGCGATCCGGATGCTGCCCGTGCCGTTGAGCACGGCCGTGTCGGTGCTGCCGGGGGCCGCGCCGCCGATCCAGTTGCCGGCCGTGGACCAGTTGCTGCCGCTGGCGCCTGACCAGCTGATGTCGGCGGCATGGGCTGGCAGCCCCCAGATGGACGCCAGCAGCAACGGAAGAGCGAGGCGTTTTGGCAGCCGCACGAATACTTTTTTCCGCAGGGCGTATTTCGTGTTTCCCGGGTGCGGCGGGCGCTTTGCTGAATGTGGGGCCATGGGTGTCATCTCCTTGGTGAAGATCGGACATTGGCGTTGGGTCCGATCAATTGGCTGGGAAATTGAATTGGCAGGCACACCGAGCCGCGGCGCAAAGGCAATGGCTCGCGCGAAATGGATTCAAAAGGAATTGCCCTGCTGCCAAGCGGCATCGGGGCCCGCGACTCAGGGCGCTGCGGCCATGCGTACCGCTTTCAGGACTTGCCGAGGTGTGCCTGCCCCGGTATCGGCGGGTGTGTTTGTCCAGGGAAGAACGCTCGCTTCATGGCGAGGTGGGATGCAGCTTTCAAGCACTGCAGATCGACGGCTCATGCCCCCTCCGGAGACGCATTGTTTTTGATTCGTGGATCGTCGGGATCCGCCATGGAACTGGCGGCCCGCATCCCGGTGAGCGAATAAATCGGCTTTCAATCCGAGAGCGCCATAGCGTATGTTGTCGGCGCGCAGGAGGCAAATATTTTTTCCCGCTTGTTGTTCACGGTCAATTTCACAATTGATCGTGATTAATTGAAACGGTGAATTTGAATCGGAATTTCTGGCAAAGCGGTGCAAGATTTCGAGCCAGAAATCCGAGCAGGATGGCGAGGCCCAGGCGCAGGGGTTTGAGAGAGGAGGGAGTCTGGGAGGCGCGCTTCGGGCCGCCACCTGCGCAGCGCACAGTGCGGACCAGACGAGCCTGGGGCCGCCGCTGGCTCGCACTGGGCCCGGCTGACCAGAGGGCGGGCGAGGCTGTAGTCGAAAAGAAAAAAGCACCTGGATCTTTCGATCCAGGTGCTTGATTCGTTTGTCTGGTGGGCCCTGAGTGACTCGAACACTCGACCTACGGATTAAGAGTCCGCTGCTCTACCAACTGAGCTAAGAGCCCGCTTGCATCGATCTGTCGATCAACTCAGCGAAGAACGCGATTATAGGCAGGCTTTTTCGGCATGGTCAACACCCCTCGCAAAAATTTTTGCCGGGGTGCGGTCGCCCCGTGATCCGGCTCGGTCGCGGCCGGCAAGGCAGCCCCAAACACGCGCGAAGCCGCGCTCCAGACGCGGGCGGGCACCAGCGAAGGGAGAGCGGCAATTAAGTTGACAACTAAACCAATCAAAAGTAATGTTTATATGGCCTCGGCAGACCCTCGTCCGCCAGCCACACCAGGAGCAGACATGAGGATTGCGGTATTGGGTGGAGGGCACGGCTGCTACGCCGCGGCCGCCGATCTGTCGGAGGCCGGCCACGAAGTGCGGCTGTGGCGCCGGGGCGCGCAGGCGCTGCAGCCGGTGGTCGAGGCGGGGAGCATCCGCCTGAAGGACGCGGCCGGGGCACGCGACGTGCCCATCGCCCTGGCCACGGCCGACATCGGCGAGGCCCTGCGCGACGCCGAGCTGATCGTGGTGCCGGTGCCGGCCACCGCCCAGGCCGACATCGCCCGCGCCATGGCGCCGCATCTGGTCGATGGCCAGGTGGTCTTTCTGCCGCCGGGCACCTTCGGCAGCGTGGTCATGGCGCGTATCGTGCGCGAGGCCGGCAACCGCGCGGATGTGGCCTGGGCCGAGACCGGCACGCTGCCCTACCTCGCGCGCAAGCATGGCGAGCGCGAGGTCAACGTCACCATCCGCGCGATCCGCCTGCCGACGGGCGTCTATCCGGCGCGCCATGCCGAGCGGGCCATCGACGTGATCCGCGGCGCCTATCCCGCGGTGCACGGCTGCGGCGATGCGCTCTCGGGCGCGCTGATGAACGCGGGGCCGATCATTCACCCGCCGCTGATGGTGATGAATGCCGCGCCTCTGCAGCACTTCGAGCGGTGGGACATCCACAACGAAGGCACGCAGCGCGCCGTGCGCGAGGTGACCGATCGCCTGGACCAGGAGCGCATCGCCGTGCGCGAGGCCTTCGGCCAGGGCGCGCCGCACTATCCGTTGGCCGACCACTACAACAACGACCGCTGGATGTACGGCGATGCGCATAAGCAGCTGGTGAAGTCCGGCGACTGGCGCGAGAACATCGACCTTTACGGCCACCGCTACATCACCGAGGACACCGAGCTCGGCCTGGCCTTCCTGGCCTCGGCTGCGCGGCATGCGGGTGTGGATGCACCCATCGCGCATGGGCTGCTGGCCATCGTCGGCGGCTTCCTGGGGCGCGACCTGCGGCAGGGGCCGCGCAGCTTCGAGGCGCTGGGTCTGGCGTCGCTGTCCCGTAAGGCGCTGACGCAGCGGCTGCACGATGGCGAATGAGCCGACGCCCATCGCGTCTGCCCGCGAGTCCACCGCGACGGCGCCACTGCCACGTTTCGTCGCCGTCGGCGCCGGCCGCATGGGCCGCGGCATCGCCATCGCCTTCGCCTACGCCGGCCACCGCATCGCCCTCGTCGACCTGCGCCCGCGCAGCGACGAAGCCTGGGCGCGCCTGACGGCCGAAGCCACGGCCGAGATCGAGGGCGCCCTGCGCGGCCTGGCCCGCCAGGGCGTGTTGCGCGAAGCGCAGGTCGCGCCCATCGCCGCCCGCGTGCAACTGGTGCGCGTGGACGAAGCGCCCGCCGCCCTTGCTGCCGCCGAGCTGGTCTTCGAGGGCGTGCCCGAGACGATGGAGGCCAAACGCGAGGCCTTTGACTGGCTCAACCGCCATTGCCGGGACGACGCCATACTCACCTCCACCACCAGCAGCATCCTGGTGACGCAGCTGGCGGCGCTGGTGCGTCGGCCGCAGCGCTTCCTCAACATGCACTGGCTCAATCCGGCCTATGTGATCCCGGTGGTGGAGCTGAGCTGCCACGACGGCACCGACGCCGAAGTGCTGGCCCGCACCAAGGCACTGCTGGAGGCCATCGGCAAGCTGCCCGTGGTCTGCGGCCCCACACCGGGCTACATCGTGCCGCGCCTGCAGGCGCTGGTGATGAACGAGGCGGCCCGCATGGTGGAGGAGGGCGCCGCCACCGCCGAGGAGATCGACAAGGCCACCCGCTTCGGCCTGGGCCTGCGCTTCGCAGCACTGGGCGTGGTGGAGTTCATCGACTTCGGCGGCTGCGACATCCTGCACCACGCCAGCCGCGAGATGTCGCAGACCATCGACCCGGCACGCTATGCCGCGCCTGCCATCGTCGAGGACATGGTGCGCCAGCAGCGCCTGGGCCTGAAGACCGGCAGTGGCTTCTATGCCTATGAAGGCCGCGACCTGGCCGCCTACCGTGCCGACGTGCTCGCCCGCACGCTGGCCCAGTTGCGCAGCGCCGGCCTGTGGCGCGGGCCGCAGGACGAGACGCTGGCATGAGCCCTGTGATCCGCCGCGCCTTCACCGACCTGTCGGTGGGCCAGGTGCACCATGCCGCCTGCGGCGACCCGGCCGCACCCGCGGTGCTGCTGCTGCACCAGTCGCCGCGCAGCTGGCGCGAGTACGCGGGGGTGCTGCCGCTGCTGGGCCGGCACTGGCATGCGATCGCCATGGATACGGCCGGGTTCGGGGACTCGGCGGCGGGCGAGGGGCCGGCCTCCATCGAACACTTCGCGCGCGTCGCGCGCGAGCTGATCGACGCGCTGCAGTTGCCGCGTGTGCATGTGGTCGGCCATCACACCGGCGGTGTGGTCGCCATCGAGCTGGCAGCGCTGGCGCCTGCGCGTGTGGCGTCGCTCGTGCTGTCGTCCACGCCATTCACCGATGCGGCCTTTCGCCAGGCGCGCGCCGCGCGCCCGCCCATCGACGAGGTGGCGCCCAGCACCGACGGCAGCCACCTGATGGCGCTGTGGCAGCGGCGCCAGGGCTTCTATCCGCCAGGCCGACCCGAGCTGCTCGAAGCCTTCGTGCGCGACGCGCTGGCCGTGGCCGACCCCGAGGCCGGGCACCGCGCCGTGGCCGCATACCGCATGGAGGACCGCATCGGCCTGCTCACGCAGGCCGTGTGCATCCTGCGTGCGACGGCCGATCCCTTCGCTGCGCCGCATGCGCAGGAATGGATGCATCACCTGCCCCGCGCCACGCTGCTCGAGATCGAAGGCGGCATGGTCCCGCTGCCCGATCAGATGCCCGAGGCCTTCGCGGCGGCGGTCCATGGCTTCCTCTCCGGGTTGCCGGCATGAAGGCCTGGCGCGTCCATGCCTGGGGCCAGCCGCCGGTGCTGGAAGAGGTGGCCGATCCGCAGCCGCGCGCCGGCCACACGCTGGTGCGGACGGCGGCTGCGACCGTGGCCCATGTGGACCGCACCGTAATGGGCGGCGGCTTCCTGTCGCCGCCGCCGCTGCCCTACACGCCGGGCGTGGAGGCCGCGGGTGTGGTCGTGCAATCGGAACACTTTGCGCCCGGCGCGAGCGTGTGGCTGCGCGGTGGCGGACTTGGCACGCGGCGCGACGGGACGTGGTGCGAACTGATCGACGCGCCGGACGAGGCCATCGGCCTGCTGCCGGAAGGCATGGACATGGCGCTGGGTTCCGCCTTCTTCTCGCCCTGCACCTCGGCCTGGGTGGCGCTGCGCCATGTGGCGGACATGCAGGCTGGCGAGCGCGTGGGCGTCATGGGCGCCAGCGGCGCCGTCGGCAGCATCACGCTGCAACTGGCGCGCGCATGGGGTGCCGACATCGTCGATGCGCCCAGCGCCCAGGAGCCGGTGGATCTGCTGGTCGATACCGTCGGCGGCCCGGTGCTGGAGCAGGCGCTGTCGGCTGTCACGCCAGGTGGGCGCATCGTGCTCGTGGGCTACACGGCGGGCGAGCAGGTGGGCCTGTCGCTGCCGCTTCTGATGCAGCGCGATGTGCGGCTGTTGCCGCTCAACATGTACCGCCGCGAGGCGCAGGGCCGGGCGGCGGCGCCGCAGCTGCTCGAGTTGTTGCGAGACGGCATGTTGACCTTGGCCACGCAGCGCTTCGCGCTTGAACGGGCAGTGCAAGCGCTGGCATGGATCGCCCAGCGCGGACATCGGGGCACGGCGGTGCTGGCCTTCGACTGAAGACGCCGGCGTGCGCGGCCCACGGCGCGCATGCCGAGCCGGCGCGGCGCCCCCGGCACTCAGCGTCAGTCATTCCGCGTCTTCGCCGTCCTCGGCCTGGTCGGCATGCAGCGCGATCATCTGCCGTAGCGTCTTCTTCAGCTCCTCCGCCCGCTCCAGCCCGAAGGGCTCCAACACGCGGTGTTCATGCTCGCGCGCGAGCTTCATGAGATGGGCCACGGCCTCCGCGCCCTGGGGCGTGATGCGCACCAGCGTGATGCGGCGGTCACTCTCATGGGGCAGGCGCTCCACCTGGCCCTTGGCCTCCATGCGGTCGAGCAGGCGCGTCACCGTGGGCTGCTTGGTCACCGTCACCTGCGCCAGGTCGCCGATGCTGATGGCCTCGCCATCCGCCAGCGAGGCCATCACCCGCCATTCGGACACCGAAAACCCGTGTTGCCGCGCGACCTTGTGGAACTCGCCGGAGATCAGCTGGCTCGCCTGCGCCAGCAGGGCGGGCAGGTAGTCGTCGACGAACAGGCGCGATTCGGGGGCGTGCAATGTCATGGCCGGAATGATCCTCTCGCTGGCATACCGATTGCTTGGCTAGGGTAATGCATGATTGTGAATAGATTCAGGTCTAAATAGAGTTGGATCTTGCCACCCCACGATTGGAAGCGCCGTACGCGTTTCCCAGGAGAGCAGTCACATGGCCGAGCGTTCATTCGTCGAAGAAGTGAAGAAGCTGCGTCTTGCCGAAGGCGAGACCTTTCGCGGTGAGGGCATTCTGGCCGTCACCAAGGCGCTGCTGGAGTCGGGTGTCTCGTACGTCGCCGGCTATCAGGGCGCACCCATCTCGCACCTGATGGACGTGCTGGCCGATGCGCAGGACATCCTCGCCGACCACGGCATCCGCTTCGAGAACAGCGCCAGCGAGGCGACGGCCGCAGCAACGCTGGCCGCTTCGGTCAACTATCCGCTGCGCGGCGCCGTGACCTTCAAGGCCACGGTGGGCACCAATGTGGCGTCCGACGCGCTGGCCAACCTGGCCTCGGGCGGCGTCACCGGCGGCGCGCTCATCATCGTGGGCGAGGACTACGGCGAAGGGTCCTCCATCATGCAGGAGCGCAGCCATGCCTTCGCCATGAAGTCGCAGATGTGGATGCTCGATCCGCGGCCCAACCTGCCGAGCATCGTGCAAGCCGTCAAGACCGGCTTCGAGCTCTCGGAAGCGAGTAACACGCCGGTGATGCTGCAGCTGCGCATCCGCGCGTGCCATGTGCACGGCCAGTTCACCGCCTCCGACAACCGCCGCGCCAGCTTCACGCTGAAGGAGGCGCTGGAGAACCCGCAGCGCGACGTCGACCGCATCGTGCTGCCTCCTGCGAGCTTCCTGCACGAGCAGGAGAAGATCAAGAAGCGCTGGCCCGCGGCCGTGCGATTCATCGAGGAGCGCGGCCTCAACGAGTTCTTCGCCGAGGGCGCCGACGACATCGGCATCATCGTGCAGGGCGGTTGCTACAACACGCAGGTACGGGCGCTGGAGCGCCTGGGCCTGGCCGACGTGTATGGCCGCTCCAGGGTGCCGCTGTACGTGATGAACGTGGCCTACCCGGTCATCGACAGCGAGGTGCGGCGCTTCTGCGAAGGCAAGCGCGCCGTGCTGGTGGTCGAAGAAGGCCAGCCCAACTTCGTCGAGCAGAACATCGCCACCATCCTGCGCCAGGCCGGCAGCAGCACCGCGCTGCATGGCAAGGACCTGCTGCCCGTGGCGGGCGAGTACACGGCCCAGGCCGTGATGGCCGGCACGCGCGCCTTCTGCGAGCGCTACGGCCGCCTCGCGCCCAAGGCCGCGTCCGCCGAGGTGGTGCCCGCCAGGCCGCGCAAGATCATCCCGCTCATCAGCGAGGCGCAGCTCATGCCGCTGGAGCGCAGCGTGCATGCGCGACCGCCGGGCTTCTGCACCGGCTGTCCCGAGCGGCCCATCTTCAGCGCCATGAAGCTGGTGCAGCGCGAGCTGGGCCAGCACCATGTGTCGGCCGATATCGGCTGCCACCTGTTCTCCATCCTGCCGCCGTTCAACATCGGCAACACCACCATGGGCTACGGCCTGGGGGCGGCCGGCGCGGCGGCGCTCAACACCCAGGCCGACAAGCGCGCCATCGCGGTGATGGGCGACGGCGGCTTCTGGCACAACGGCCTGACCAGCGGCATCGCCAATGCGGTGTTCAACCAGAGCGACAACCTCACGGTGGTGGTCGACAACAACTACACCTCGGCCACTGGCGGGCAGGACATCCTGTCGTCCAAGGCCGTCAACGCCACGCGCAGCACCGGCCACGAGATCGAGCAGGCGGTGCGCGGGGTGGGCGTCAAATGGGTCAGGACGCTGCGCCGCACCTACGACGTGGCCGGCATGCGCGACACGCTCAAGGAAGCGCTGACCACGAAGGACAAGGGCCCGAAGGTCATCATTGCCCAGTCCGAGTGCATGCTCAACCGCCAGCGGCGCGAAAAGCCGCTGGTGCGCAAGGCCATCGCCGACGGCAAGCGCATGGTGCGCGAGAAGTTCGGCGTCGACCCGGACACCTGCACCGGCGACCATTCCTGCATCCGCCTGTCGGGCTGCCCGTCGCTGTCGATCAAGCCCAACCCCGATCCGCTGCGCCAGGAGCCCGTGGCCGCCGTGATGGACAGCTGCGTGGGCTGCGGCGTGTGCGGCGAGGTGTCGCATGCGGCGGTGCTGTGCCCCTCCTTCTACAAGGCGCAGGTGGTGAGCAACCCCACCGGCTGGGACCGGCTGCGCGAGCGCGTGCGCGGTGCCGTCATCGGCTGGATGCAGCGCCGCGACGCCGAGCGCCGGGCGCGCCTGGCGTTCTGATGCGAAGCAGGAGTTCGACATGACGCAACAGCAGCAACCCATCAAGATCGCCATCCTCGCCATGGGCGGCGAGGGCGGCGGCGTGCTGGCCGACTGGCTGGTGGACCTGGGCGAGGCCAACGGCTGGATCGCGCAGACCACCTCGGTGCCGGGCGTGGCGCAGCGCACCGGCGCCACCATCTACTACGTGGAGATGTACCCCGAGGCGCAGGCCCATGCCGACGGCGGCCAGCCCGTGCTGGCGCTGATGCCGCTGCCGGGCGACGTCGATGTGGTGCTGTGCTCCGAGCTGATGGAAGCCGGCCGCGCCGTGCAGCGCGGGCTGGTCACGCCCGACCGCACCACGCTGGTCGCCTCCACGCACCGCGTCTATTCCATCGCCGAGAAAAGTGCCATGGGCGACGGCCGGGTCGACAGCACGCAGCTGCTGGCCCATGCCGAGCAGGCCGCGCAGCGCTTCGTGCGCTTCGACATGGCCGAAGCCGCGGCGCAGAACGGCAGCGTGATCAGCGCGGTGCTCTTCGGCGCGCTGGCGGGCACCGGCGTGCTGCCCTTCGCCCGCGAACAGTTCGAGGCCACCATCGAGCGGGGCGGTGTTGGCGTGAAGCCCAGTCTCAAGGCCTTCGGCGCGGCTTTCGCCCGGGCGCAGGCCGGCGAAATGCCTGCCCAGACTGAGGCGGCAGCGCCGGCCACGCCGCGCGCGGACTCCTCCGATCCGGCCATCCAGGCGCTGTTGACGCGCCTCTATGGCGAGTTTCCGGTCCAGGCCCAGCCGCTGATGCTCGAAGGCCTGCGCCGCCTGGTCGACTACCAGGATGTGGCCTATGCCGCGCTCTATCTCGACCGCATGGCCGAGGTCTGCCAACTGCCCGACGACGCAGCCCGCACGCTGGCCTGCGAGACGGCGCGCCACCTGGCCCTGTGGATGAGCTACGAGGACACGGCCCGCGTCGCCCAGCTCAAGACCCGCTCCAGCCGCTTCGCCCGCGTGAAGCAGGAAACCGGCGTCAACGCAGACCAGGTCATCGCCATCAACGAGTACATGCACCCGGGCCTGCGCGAGATCTGCGAGACGCTGCCTGGCGGCCTGGGCCGCTGGCTCATGGGCTCGGGCGCACCGCGCCGGTTGGTGGAAGGCATGACGAAGAAGGGCCGCGTGGTGCAGACCAGCTCGGTGCACGGCTTCCTGCTGCTGTCGGCTGTGGCCTTCGCCCGCCGCTGGCGCCGCAGCACCATCCGCTATGCGGAGGAGAACGGCCGCATCGCGCAATGGCTACAGGGCCTGCGCGACGCGGCCGCCGCCTCGCCGGAACTCGCGGTGGAACTGGCCCGCTGCCAGAAGCTGGTGAAGGGCTACAGCGACACCCACGAGCGTGGCGTGCGCAACTACGACACCGTGATCGCTGCCTGGCGCGAAGCCGGTCCTACGCTCGCGCCCGCCACGCTGCGCGCATGGCGCGAGGCCGCGCTGGCCGACGAGCATGGCCATGCGCTCAACGCTGCGTTGGCGAAGCATGCGGCGACCACGAGCACGGCGACCGGCCAGGCCACGCCGCCGGTCGCTGCCATGGCCCTGCCGGCCTGACGCGGAGCGCGCATGACCGCATCGCCCGCCATCGCGACCCTGCCGCTGCGCGTGACTGAGGCCCGCCTGCTCAACCCGCTGATCCGCCTGCTGCGCCTCGAACATGCCGAGGGCGCCGCCTTGCCCGGCTGGACGCCCGGCGCCCACATCCAGGTGCAGGTGCGCTTGCCCGACGGCCAGGCCGACTGGCGCCACTATTCGCTGATCGACCTGGAAGGCGTGGCCGGCACGCCGGGCTTCGCGCCCGCGGCCTACACCATCGCCGTGCGGCGGGAGGAGGGCGGCCGTGGCGGCTCGCGCTTCATGCACCAGGCGCTGCAGCCCGGCGACGCGATCAACGTGCAGCCGCCGCGCAACGACTTTCCCCTGGATGACAGCCCGGCCCGCGCCGTGCTGCTGGCCGGTGGCATCGGCATCACGCCACTGGCCAGCATGGCCGCACGCTGTCGTGCCGAGGGCCGGCCCGTCGCACTGCACTACGCCGGCCGCAGCCGCACGCTGCTGGCTTTCGCCGACGAGCTTCAGACGCTGCTGGGCGAGGGCCTGCGCCTGCATGCCGACGACGAGGCGGGCGGCGCGACCTTCGACATCGGCACGCTGCTGGACGGCATGGCCGCCGACGAGCCGCTCTACGTCTGCGGCCCCAAGCCGCTGCTCGACGCCGTGCTGGCCGCCACGCAAGCCCGCGGCTGGGCGCCGGGCCGCGTGCACTTCGAGCTGTTCAGCGCGCCGGTGGTGGAAGCGGGCGACCAGCCCTTTGAGGTCGAGCTGGCGCAATCGGGCCAGCGCTTCACCGTGCCCGCTGACCAGACCCTGCTGGACTGCCTGATCGAACACGGCTGCGACCCGTTGTACGACTGCAAGCGGGGCGAATGCGGCGTGTGCGCCGTGCCGGTGATCGAGGGCGAGATCGACCACCGCGACTATGTGCTGTCGCAGGCCGAGAAGGACGGCGGCCAGGTGATGCAAATCTGCATCTCCCGCGCCAGGGGCCCGCGCCTGGTGATCGACCTGTAGGCACTGCACGACCCACAAGAGAAAGGCCTGCCATGACACGCTACCGAGACAACCCCGATGCGATCCGTGCGCTGGTGCAGCCGCAGCAGGTGCACCGCGACCTCTACATCAGCCCCGAGCTCTTCGAGCTGGAGCAGGAACACTTCTTCGCCAACACCTGGAACTACGCCGGCCACGACAGCCAGGTGCCCAAGCCCGGCGACTACATCACCGTGGACATCGCCGGTCGGCCGCTGATCGTGGTGCGCCACACCGACGGCGCGGTCAAGGTGCTCATGAACCGCTGCGCCCACAAGGGCTCGCGCGTGGTCAACGGCGCCTGCGGCAACACGGGCAAGTTCTTCCGCTGCCCCTACCACGCCTGGACCTTCAAGACCGACGGCGCGCCGCTGGCCATTCCGCTCAAGAACGGCTACGAGGGCACGGCGCTGAAGGACTGCGATGCGTCCAAGGGGCTGGTGCCGGTGCGGCATGTGCGGCTCTACCGCGGCTTCATCTTCGTCAAGCTCAATGACGTGGGGCAGGACTTCGAGGAGTACTTCGGCGATTCGCTCTCCTCCATCGACAACATGGCCGACCGCTCGCCGGAGGGCGAGCTGGAGGTGGCGGGCGGCTGCCTGCGCTTCATGCACCAGTGCAACTGGAAGATGTTCGTCGAGAACCTCAACGACACCATGCACCCGATGGTGGCGCACGAGTCCTCGGCCGGCACGGCCAAGGCCATGTGGGCGGGCCAGCCGGCCGATGCGCCCAAGCCCATGGCCATCGAGCAGTTCGTGCCCTTCATGTCCGACTACCAGTTCTTCGACGGCATGGGCGTGCGGGTCTACGACAACGGCCACAGCTTCTCGGGCGTGCACTTCAGCATCCACAGCAAGTACTCGGGCATCCCGGGTTATGAAGAGGCGATGAAGGCCCGCTACGGGGACGAGCGCACGGCGCAGATCCTGGGCATGGCGCGGCACAACACCGTGTATTACCCCAATCTCACGATCAAGGGCGCGATCCAGGCCATTCGCGTGGCGCGGCCCATCGCGGTGGACCGCACGCTGGTCGAGAGCTGGACCTTCCGCCTCAAGGGCGCGCCGGACGAGCTGCTGCAGCGCACCACCACCTACAGCCGCCTCATCAACTCGCCCTTCTCGGTGGTGGGCCACGACGACCTTCAGGCCTACCGCGGCATCCAGGCCGGCCTGCATGCCAGCGGCAACGACTGGGTCAGCCTGCACCGCAACTACGACGAGAACGAAGGCCGCGCTTCCGAAGAGACCAGCAACGGCACCAACGAGCTGCCCATGCGCAACCAGTACCGGTCGTGGCTCAAGCACATGACTATGACGATGGGAGCATGACCATGGCCGAACTCACGCCCGCCACCGTCACCCGTGACCAACTGATCGACTTCGTCATGCACGAGGCCCGTCTGCTCGACGAGAAGCGCTTCGACGAATGGAATGCGCTGTTCACCGACGACGCCATCTACTGGGTGCCGCTCACGCCGGGCCAGCCCGACGGCCTGAACCACACCTCGCACCTCTATGAGGACAAGCTGCTGCGCGACCTGCGCATCGAACGCTTCAAGAGCCCGCGCGCCTTCTCGCAGCAGCCGCCCAGCCGCTGCCAGCACGTGCTGCAGCTGCCCGGCCTGGAGTCGCGCGACGAGGCCGCCAACCGCTTCGTGCTGCGCACGCCCTTCCACTACAGCGAGGCGCAGGCGGACGAGATGCTCTTCCTCACCGGCGTGGCCTGGCACCACCTGTGCGTGCATGATGGGGCCCTGCGCATGGTGCTCAAGCGCGTGGACCTGATCAACAGCGATGCCGCGCTGCCGGCGGTTCAGCTCTTTCTCTGAAGTGAAGCCCGGCATGGACCACCGCACCATCCACGACGCCTTCGCGGCCAGCGCCGCGCGCACGCCGCAGGCGGACTTCCTCTACACCGAGCCGGTCACGGCCGAGGTCTATGGCATCGCATCCGGCCCCATCGCCTGGGCCGCAGCCGCCGCCGAGGTCGACCGCCTGCGCCTGGCCTATGCGCATGCCGGCTGGGGCCACGGGCACCGGGTCGGCCTGCTGCTGGAAAACCGGCCGGCCTTCCTGTATCACTGGTTCGCGCTCAATGCGCTGGGCGTGAGCGTGGTGCCCATCAATGCCGAGATGCGCTCGGCCGAGCTGGCCTACCTGATCGGCCACAGCGAGATCGGCCTGGCCGTCACGCTGCCGCAGCGTGTCCGCGACCTGGAAGCCGCTGCAGCCCAGGCCGGCCGAATGCTGCACACCATGGGGGCCGACGCCGCGGACGTGCCCGCACCCTCCGAGCCCGCGCCCCGCGCCAACGAGGTCGTGGGCCTGGGCACCGAATGCGCGCTGCTCTACACCTCGGGCACCACCGGCCGGCCCAAGGGCTGCATGCTGAGCAACGCCTACTTCCTGCGCGCGGGCGAGTGGTATGCAGGCCTGGACGGCGTGTGCGCCTTCCGCCGCGACCAGGAGCGGCTGATGACGCCGCTGCCGCTGAACCATGTCAATGCCATGGCCTTCTCGACCATGGTGGTGCTGGTGGCCGGCGGCTGCCTGGTGCAGCTGGACCGCTTCCATCCCCGCAGCTGGCTGCAGAGCGCGCGCGACAGCGGCGCCACCATCGTCCATTACCTGGGCGTGATGCCGGCCATGCTGCTGGCCGCCGCCGAGACGCCGGCCGACCGCGACCATGCGATCCGCTGGGCCTTCGGGGCCGGCGTGGACCGCAAGAACCACGCGCCCTTCGAGGCCCGCTTCGGCTTTCCGCTGGTAGAGGCCTGGGCCATGACCGAGACTGGCGCGGCCGCCTGCATCATGGCCAACCACGAGCCGCGCCACGTGGGCACCAGCTGCTTCGGCCGGGCTGAGGATTTCGTCGAGGTGCGCCTGGTTGACGACGAGGGACAGGACGTGCCCGCCGGCACGCCCGGCGAACTGCTGGTGCGTTCCAACGGCAGCGATCCCCGCCGCCACTTCTTCGGCGGCTACTTGAAGGACCAGACGGCCACCGACGAAGCCTGGCAGGGCGGCTGGTTCCACACCGGCGACATGGTCCGGCGCGACGAGTCAGGCAGCCTCTATTTCGTCGACCGCAAGAAGAACGTCATCCGCCGCAGCGGCGAGAACATCTCGGCGGTGGAGGTCGAGAGCGTGCTCAACCAGCACCCGGCCGTGAAGGTGTCGGCGGTGGCCGCCACGCCCGATGCGGTGCGCGGCGACGAGGTGCTGGCCTGCATCGTCATCGACCCCGACGCCGCGGTTGAGCCGGGCGAGGCGTTGGCCGCGGACATCGCGCGCCATGCCCTGGCCCAGCTGGCCTACTACAAGGCGCCGGGCCATGTGGCCTTCGTCGATGCGCTGCCGCTCACGGCCTCGCAGAAGATCCAGCGCGGCGAGCTGCGGCAAATGGCACAGGCGCTGCCCGGCACTGCGGCCTGCTTCGACACCCGCGCCATGAAGAAGAGGCAGGACTGATGGGCCGCAGACAGCGCAGCAACTACGACGGCGTGGCCGTGGCCGTGCCGGTGACGGTGCCCTACCAGCGCTATTCCACCGAGGGCGCACATTTCTTCCTGGGCAGGGCCGTGCGCGCGCTGCTGGAAGCCAGCGGCATCGCCAAGGACGACATCGACGGCCTGTGCCTGTCGAGCTTCTCGCTGGCCCCCGACACCGCCGTCGGCGTCACGCAGCACCTGGGCCTGTCGCCGCGCTGGCTGGACCATGTGCCCACCGGCGGCGCCTCGGGCGTGATGTGCCTGCGCCGCGCTGCGCGCGCGGTGCAGTGCGGCGATGCGGACGTGGTGGCCTGCGTGGCGGCCGACACCAACCATGTCGACTCGTTCCGCCAGACGTTGGGCGCCTTCAGCAACTTCGCGCGCGACGCGACCTACCCCTATGGCTCGGGTGGACCGAACTCTATCTTCGCGATGATCACCGCGCATTACATGCGGCAGTTCGGCGCGCGGCGGGAGGACTTCGGCCGCATCTGCGTGGCGCAGCGGCAGAACGCGCTGGGCAACCCCAACGCCATGTTCAAGAAGGCGCTGACGCTCGACGAGTACATGGCGGCGCGGCCCATCTCCGACCCGCTGCACCTGTTCGACTGCGTCATGCCCTGTGCCGGCGCCGAGGCCTTCCTGGTAATGACGGCCGAGCGGGCCCGCGACCTGGGTCTGCCGTACGCCACGGTGCGCGGCAGCATCGAGCGCCACAACGCCTTCGCCGATGACCCGATCATGGTGCGCGGCGGCTGGGCGCGCGACCGCGACGACCTGTATGCGCAGGCCGGCGTGCAGCCGAAGGACATCGACTTCATCCAGACCTACGACGACTACCCGGTCATCGTGATGATGCACTTCGAGGACCTGGGCTTCTGCGACAAGGGAGAAGGCCCGGCCTTCGTGCAGTCGCACACGCTCACGCACGACGGCAGCTTTCCCAACAACACCAGCGGTGGCCAGCTTTCGGCCGGCCAGGCGGGCGCCGCGGGCGGCTTCCTGGGCATGACAGAGACGCTGCGCCAGCTCACCGGCCAGGCCGGGCCGCGCACCGTGCCCGACGCGCAACTGGGCCTGGTGGCGGGCTTCGGCATGGTCACCTACGACCGCTGCCTGTGCACGGGCGCCGTGATCCTTGGGAGACAGGAATGAACCGCCCATCCGCCATGAGAAGGGAGGCGCCATGACCATGCCCCTGATGCGCCCCAAGCGCAAGAACCCCGTCCTGCGCACCCGCCAGATGAACCTGCCGCCCTGGGCGCGCGGGCGCGAGGCGCTGGGCATCACCGCCGCGGCCGCCGAAGGCCGATTCGAGCTGCAGGTGTGCGAGGAATGCGGCACCGTGCAATACCCGCCGCGCGGCGCCTGCAAGCAGTGCCTCTCGACCGAACTGCGCTGGCGACTCCAGACCGGCGAGGGCGAACTGCTCAGCGCCACCACGCTGCACCACAGCAACGACCTGTTCTTCCGCGAGCGCCTGCCCTGGCGCCTGGGCATGGTCAAGCTGGACAGCGGCCCCTCCCTCATGGTCCACCTGCATGGCGAGGTGGGCGAGGCACCGCAGCGCGTGCGCGTGGGTGCCCGGCTCGACCGCGCCGGACAGGCGGTACTGATCGGATTCCCTTTTGAAGGAAGCACACACATGGCCGACGACCCGATGCTGCGCGAGATGACCAGCGACCCCAAGTTCCGCAAGGTGCTGGTGACGGACGGCAAGACGCCCGCCGGCCAGGCCCTGGTGCGCGCCCTGGTCAAGGCCGGCGCCGACATCGTCTGGGTCGGCCATGCCGAACCCTGGAAGCAGCTGGGTGGCCTGGAGGACATCAGCGCGCTGCCGCAGGTGACGCTGGTGCCGCTGGATCTGACCAATGGCCGCGCCATCACCGAGCTGGCCGGCTCGATCGGCGGCAAGGTGGACATCGTCATCAACAATGCGGAGGTGCACCGCACCTTCGGCATCGGCGCGCGGCGCGGCACCAACGTGGCCAAGCTGGAGATGGACATCAACTACTTCGGCCTGCTGCGGCTGGCACAGGAGTTCGGCCCGGCGCTCAAGGGCCGCTCGGCCGATGGCGCGATCGGGGCCACCGCCTGGGTCAATCTGCTGTCGATCTACGCGCTGTCCAACTTCCCGCCGCACGGCACCTTCAGCGCCAGCAAGGCCGCGGCCTACTCGCTGGCGCAGTGCCTGCGGGCCGAGATGCGGCCGGCCGGCATCCGCGTCATCAATGTCTTTCCGGGCCCCATCGACGACGAATGGAACCAGCACATGCCGCCCCCCAAGCTGGGCCCCGACGCGCTGGCCAATGCCATCGTGAAGGCGCTGCGCGACGGCGTGGAGGACGTCTACCCCGGCGACGTGGCGCAGGAATGGCTGCAGCGCTGGCGTGACAACCCCAAGGTGCTCGAACGCGAGCTGGCGACGAATGGTGGATGAGGTCACTGGCAAGGAGACACCCATGAGCAATGCAACCCTGCCTCCCGCTCCGGCACCCACCGGCCTCGACGCCCTGGCCGGCCTGGTGAGCGCCCTGGCCACCGGCCGCATCCGCGTGGTCGACCTTACGCAGACGCTGACCCCCGAGTTCCCGCAGATCGCGCTGCCGCCCGAAATGGGCCAGTGCTGGCCCTTCCGCATCGAGGAGGTGTCGCGCTACGACGAGCGCGGCCCGGGCTGGTACTGGAACAACTTCTCCTGCGGCGAGCACACGGGCACGCACTTCGACGCGCCCATCCACTGGATCTCGGGCCGCGACCTGCCCAACAACGCGGTGGACACCATCCCCGTGCAGAACTTCGTGGCGCCGGCCTGCGTGATCGACTGCTCGCCGCAGGTCAAGGACGACCCGGACTACCTGCTCACGCTGGAGGACATCGCCAAATGGGAGGCCGCGCATGGCCGCATCCCGAAGGGCGCCTGGGTGCTGATGCGGACCGACTGGTCCAAGCGCACCGACCCGGCCGAGTACCAGAACTTCGACGAGACGGGCCAGCACACGCCCGGCCCAAGCACGGCGGCGGTGCGCTTCCTGGTGGAAGAGCGCGACGTGCTGGGCTTCGGCTCCGAGGCCATCGGCACCGATGCCGGTCAGGGCTACCACCTGCGCCCGCCGTACCCCTGCCACTACTACATGCACGGCGCAGGCCGCTACGGCCTGCAATGCCTCTGCAACCTGGACCTGCTGCCGCCGGCCGGCGCGGTGCTCATCTGCCCGCCGCTGAAGATCGAGAAGGGCAGCGGCAGCCCGCTGCGCGTGCTGGCGCTGGTGGGGGCGGCATGAGCGCCGTGCAGGACCGCGGCGTCGCCGTCGTCACCGGCGGCAGCGCGGGCATCGGCAAAGCGATCTGCCAGGACCTGCTGGATGGCGGCTGGGAGGTGGTCAGCCTCGCGCGACGGCCCGCCGACATCGCCCATGCGCGGCTGCACAGCATCGAGGTGGACCTGAGCGACCGCGCCGCCACGGCCCAGGCAGTGGCCGAGGTCGCGTCGCGCTGGCAGGTGACGACCGTGGTGCACAACGCTGGCGTGATCCGCGCCGCCTTGCTGCCGCAGGTGCAGCTGACGGACCTCGACGCGCTGGTGGACCTGCACCTGGGCTGCGCCGTGCAACTGGTGCAGGCCGCGCTGCCGGCCATGCGCGCCGCCGGCTTCGGCCGGGTGGTGCTGCTCTCTTCGCGCGCGGCCCTCGGTCTGGCCACGCGCACCAGCTATTCGGCCACCAAGGCCGGCATGCTGGGCATGGCCCGCACCTGGGCGCTGGAGCTGGGCGGCGAGGGCATCACCGTCAACGTGGTCGCGCCCGGGCCCATTCGCACCGACATGTTCTACGACGTGGTCGATGCGGGCAGCGAGAAGGAAAAGGCGCTCGCGGCCAGCGTGCCCGTCAAGCGCCTGGGCGAGGCCGCCGATGTGGCACGGGCCGTGCGTTTCTTCGTGGAGCCGGCCAACAGTTTCGTGACCGGACAGGTGCTCTACGTGTGCGGAGGCACCAGCGTGGGGAGCCTGACGCTCTAGGGCGTGCATCGGCGCACCATGCTGCGCCGCGGCTTTCCACCATGAGGACAGTCCCCTTGCAACGCCTGGATGTGCTCGCTAGGATTGTTTAAGACTAAATAATTGATAAGTCATGTGCCAGTGCGGCAGCCGCAGGAGCGTGGAAGAGGCGGCCCGTCGACATCGGCGTTGTTCCACCGTGTTGCCACCGAATCAGATGGAGTTCGCGATGAAGATGATGAAGTCACTACGTCCCCTGCGCAGCCTGGCTGCCCTGGCCTGCGCCACGCTGCTGGGCGCCGCGGCGCCCGCCGCCATGGCCGCCGACTACAAGGTCGGCTTCATCACCTCGCTGTCGGGGCCCGTCTCGTCGCTGGGCATTCCCTACCAGAAGGGCATGGCCGCGGCGCAGGCCTTCAAGGGCGAGATCGACGGCAAGAAGGTGCAGGTCATCCAGCTCGACGACGCATCGGACCCGAGCACCGCGGCCCGCAATGCCCGCAAGCTGATCGACGAGGACAAGGTCGACGTCATCATCGGCACGGCCGGCTCGCCCGGCGCGCTGGCCATCGCCGCCGTGGCGCGCGAGACCAAGACGCCGCTCATTTCCATCGCCAATGCCAACCTGCCGGGCGAGGAGGGCGCCTGGATGGTCACGCTGCCGCAGCCGGCGCCGCTGATGGTCAGCGCGGTGGTGGACCGCATGAAGAAGTCCGGCGTCAAGACGGTGGGCTACAT
Organism: Pseudacidovorax sp. DMC4; assembly: GCF_056314265.1. NCBI lineage: Bacteria > Pseudomonadati > Pseudomonadota > Betaproteobacteria > Burkholderiales > Comamonadaceae > Pseudacidovorax > Pseudacidovorax sp. DMC4. The sequence continues at coordinate 351,503 of NZ_JBQUYR010000003.1, forward strand.
CGGCTTCTCCGACGCCTGGGGCGACCTGGTGTACGACGCGCTGCAGAAGAGCGCCGAGCCGGCCGGCATCAAGGTGGTCTCCAATGAACGCTATGCACGCGCCGATTCGTCGGTGACGGGCCAGGTGCTCAAGATCGTCGCGCTGCGGCCGGATGCGGTGCTCACCGGCACCTCGGGCACGCCCGGCGCGCTGCCCTACCTGGCGCTGGCCGAGCGCGGCTACAAGGGCCAGATCTACGGCATGCATGCGCTGATCAACCCCGACTTCGTGCGTGTGGGCGGAGCGTCCGTCGAAGGCCTGCTGGCGCCTACCGGCCCGGTGATCGTGGCCGAACAGCTGCCGGCCGACAACCCGATCCGCAAGGTATCGATGGACTTCCGCGCCGCCTACCAGAAGGCCAATGGCGCGGCGCCCACCGATGCCTTCTCGGCCTACAGCTTCGACGCCTGGCTGATCTTCCTGGACGCCGCCAAGCGCGCCTCGGCCAAGGCCGAGCCGGGCACGCCGCAGTTCCGCGTGGCCTTGCGCGATGCCATCACCAGCACGAAGGAGCTGGCCGGCACCCACAGCGTCTACAACTTCACGCCCAACGACCGCTACGGTTCGGACGAGCGCTCGCGCGTGGTCGTGCGGCTCGAAAAGGGCCAGTGGAAGCTGGTGCCCTGAGCCGCTTTCAGCTGCCCGGCATTTGGGCGACCGCTTTCGCACTTCGTTGAGCGGATGCCGGCGGCAGCCGCTCCGCCCGGCCGCTTCTTTGCTCCTTCCTTTTCTTTCCATTTTTCGGAGTCCCTCCCGATGGCCTCTCGTGTGCTTCGTCCCCTCGCCCTGCTGGCCGCCTCGGCCTTCGCCGTCGGCGCCTTCGCGGCCGACCTCAAGGTGGGCGTCATCAGCTCGCTCTCCGGCCCGGTGTCGGCGCTGGGCATCCCGTACGAGAAGGGCATCCGCGCCGCCCATGCGCAGATGCCCACCATCGGCGGCCGCAAGGTCGAGCTGATCGTGCTGGACGATGCCTCCGACCCGACCACGGCCGGCCGCAATGCCCGCAAGCTGGCCACCGAGGACAAGGTGGACGTGCTCATCGGCACCTCCGGCGTGCCGGGTGCCATGGCCATCGCCGCCGTGGCGCGCGAGCTGAACGTGCCACTGATCTCGCCGACGCCGGTGTCGCTGCCGGGCGCCGAGAACGGCTGGACGGTGTCGGTGTCGCAGCCCTTCGAGTTGATGGTCGCCGCGGTGGTCGAGAAGATGAAGGCGGCGGGCGTCAAGACGGTGGCCTTCATCGGCTTCTCCGACGCACTGGGCGACCTGGCCTACGACTCGCTGGTCAAGAGCGCGGGCGAGGCCGGCATCAAGGTGGTGGCCAACGAGCGCTATGCGCGCACCGACAGCTCGGTGGCGGGCCAGGTGCTCAAGATCGTCGCGCAGCGGCCCGACGCGGTGTTCGCCGGCAACTCGGGCACGCCCGGCGCGCTGCCCTACCTGGCGCTGGCCGAGCGCAACTACAAGGGGCGCATCTACGGCACGCACGGCCTGATCAATGCCGACTTCGTGCGCGTTGGCGGCAAGTCCATCGAGGGCCTGGAAGTGCCCAGCGGCCCGGTGCTGGTGGCCGAGCAGCTGCCGGCCGACAACCCGATCCGCAAGGTGTCGATGGACTTCCGTGCCGCCTACCAGAAGGCCAATGGCGCGCCGCCGGTCGATGCCTTCTCGTCGTACACCTACGACGCCTACCTGCTGCTGGCCAATGCCGCGGCGCGCGCGAAGGGCGAGCCCGGCACGCCGGCCTACCGCCAGTCGCTCAAGGACGCCATCGTCGCCACCCGTGAGCTGGTGGGCACGCATGGCATCTACAACTTCACGCCCGACAGCCGCTATGGCTCAGACAAGCGCGCGGTCGTGATCGTGCGCATGGAAAAGGGCCAATGGAAGCTGGTGCCCTGAGCCTCGGCTGACGACGCCCGGCCATGACCGCCTACCGCCACGACCCCGCCGCGATCCAGGCCCTGGTGCAGGACCGGCGCGTTCACCGCGACCTGTACCTGAGCCAGGAGCTCTTCGCGCTGGAGCAGGAGCGCTTCTTCGCCCGCACCTGGCAGTTTGCCGGCCACGCGAGCGAGGTGCCGGCTGCCGGCGACTACTGCACGCGGGAGATCGCGGGCCGGCCGCTCCTCATGGTGCGGCAGGCCGATGGCGGCGTGGGCGTCTTCTACAACCGCTGCGCTCACAAGGGCGCCCAACTGGTCACCGAAGAGCGCGGCAACACCGGCCGCTTCTTCCGCTGCCCCTACCACGCCTGGACCTACAAGCTGGACGGCGCGGCGCTGGCCCTGCCACTGAAGGCGGGCTACGAGGGCACGGGTCTGGCGCAGTGCGAATCGGGCCAGGGCCTACAGCCCGTGGCAGGCCTCGCCGTGTACCGGGACTTCGTCTTCGTGCGGCTGGCGAAGCAGGGCCCCGCCTTCGACGACTACTTCGGCGACATCCTGCAGGTGATCGACAACATGGTCGACCGCTCGCCCGAGCGGCGGTTGACGGTGGCGGGTGGGGTGCTGCGCAACGTCATCCACTGCAACTGGAAGATGTACCTGGAGAACATCAACGACACGGTGCATCCCATGTCCACGCATGAGTCGGCCACCCAGGCGGCCAACGCACTGTGGAAGGACCAGCCGGCCGATGCGCCCAAGCCCATGGCCATGGAGCAGATCCTGCCCTTCGGCTCGGGCTACGACTTCTTCGACCGCATGGGCGGGCGCGTGTACCCCAACGGCCACAGCGTGCTGGGCACGCGCTTCAGCATCCATTCCAGCTACGCGCAGCTGCAGGACTATGAGGACGCGCTGCGCGCCGCTCTGGGCGAAGAGCGCGCCAACGAGGTGCTGCAGCGCTCGCCGCAGAACGCGGTGCTCTTTCCCAGCCTGTCGGTCAAGGGCTCGCCGCAGGCCATCCGCGTGATCCGCCCGTTGGCGGCGGACCGCACGCTGGTGGAGGCCTGGAGCTTCCGCGCCGAGGGCGCCCCCGAGCTGCTGCTGCAACGTTCGATGAACTACAACCGGCTGGTGTTCTCGCCCATGTCGGTGGTGGCGCATGACGACGTGCACCTGTTCGAGAGCATGCAGCAGGGCCTGCGCGGCGAGGGCAACGAATGGGTCAGCCTGCACCGCGGCTTTGCCGAGGGCGAGCGCAGCGACGTGGTGGAAGAGACCAGCGGCACCGACGAGCGCCTCATGCGCAACCAGTTCCGCGCGTGGGCACGGTGGATGGGGGAGGCCGCATGACGCTTTCTGCCGAGGACTTCGTCGTCCACGAAGCCGAGCTGATCGACGACCGCTGCTGGGACGACTGGCTGGCCCTCTTCGCGCCCGATGGCCGTTACTGGATCCCGCTGCAGGGCGCTGCGCAGGCCGACGACCAGACCCACAACGCGCTGGCGCTCGAAGACCGGCTGCTGCTCGAACTGCGCGTCAAGCGACTGCACAGCCCGCGTGCCCATTCGCAGCATCCGGCCAGCCGTTGCCAGCATGTGCTGCAGGCACCTCGGCGTCTGTCCGCCACACCGGCCGGCGGCGAGTCCATCCGCCTGCGCACCGCCTTCCTCTACATCGAATCTCGCGGCCCGCAGCAGGTGCTGCTCGCCGGCCACTGCATCCACACGCTCGTGCCCGGCGGTCCGCTGGGCTGGCTGATCCGCGAGAAGCGGGTCAACCTGCTCGATGCGGGCCAGCCGCTGCCGGCCATCCAGTTGTTCGTCTAGTCCCTTCCGTCCCTGCCTCTCCCAACCAGGAGTTCCTCCATGAAGAAGAAGCTGATGTCCCTCGGCCGCGGTGCGCTGGCTGCCGGTGCCCTGGTCGCGGCCGCGGTTGCCGCCCAGGCGGCCGACCTCAAGGTCGGCCTGAGCGTGTCGCTCTCCGGCCCGAACTCCTCGCTGGGCGTGCCCTATGCCAAGGGCATGCAGGCCGCGCTGGCCTACAAGGGCGAGATTGCCGGGCGCAAGGTGCAGCTCATCGTGCTGGACGACGGCTCCGACCCCACCACTGCCGGCCGCAACGCCCGCAAGCTGGTGGAAGAGGACAAGGTCGACGTGCTGATGGGCACCTCGGGCGTGCCCGCCGCCATCGCCATGGCGCAGGTGGGCCGCGATGCCAAGGTGCCGATGATCGGCCTCACGCCCATCCTGCTGAACCCGGCGGACAACGCCTGGGTGATGACGGTGGCCCAGCCCACGCAGCTGATGATCGACGCGGTGGTACAGCGCATGAAGAAGGACGGCGTGCGCAGCGTGGGCTACATCGGCTTCTCGGACGCCTGGGGTGACCTGGTGTTCAGCGCCCTCAACCAGGCGGCCAAGGATGCCGGCATTCAGGTGCTGGGCAACGAGCGCTATGCACGCTCCGACCAGTCGGTCACCGGCCAGGTGCTCAAGCTGCTGGCCATGCGGCCCGACGCGGTGATGACCGGGGGTGCCGGCACGCCGGGTGCCTTGCCCTTCCTGGCCCTGGCCGAGCGCGGCTTCAAGGGCAAGGTCTATGGCCAGCACGGGCTGATCAACCCCGACTTCGTGCGCGTGGTCGGCGCGGCGGGGCAGGGCGCGCTGATGCCCACCGGCCCCGTCATCGTGGCCGAGCAGCTGCCGGCCGACCATCCGACCCGCAAGATGGGCCTGGCCTTCCGAGACATCTACCAGAAGGTCAACAACGCGCCCACCAGCGATGCCTTCTCGGCCTATTCCTTCGACGGCTGGCTGGTGTTCGCCGACGCCGCCCAGCGCGTGCTGGCGGCCGGCAAGGGCGAGCCCGGCACGCCCGAGTTCCGCGCCGCCCTGCGCGATGCCATCTTCAGCACCCGCGAGGTGGTGGGCACGCACGGCGTCTACAACTTCAAGCCCGGCGACCTGTACGGCGTGGACGAGCGCGCCCGCGTGATCGTCACGCTCGACAAGGGCCAGTGGAAGCTGGCGCCCTGAGCGCCCGCGGACGCATCCGACACATGGGAAAGAACGCAATGACGCAAAGGACCGCCAGACCATGACCTGGGACGTCGCCCTCATCCTGGGCATCGACGGTTTGGCCAACGGTGCCATCTATCTGCTGGCCGGCATCGGACTGGTGCTGATCTTCTCGGTCACGCGGGTGGTGTTCGTGCCTTTCGGCGACATCGCGGCTTTTTCCGCGCTGACGCTGGCCGCCTTCGAGACCGGCAAGCTGCCGCCCACCATCGGCATGGTGATCTTCCTGGCCGCGCTGGCGCTGCTCACCGAGGTGGGCAGCCTGCTGCGCAAGGGCGAGTCGCGGCACATTCCGAAGGCACTGCTTTTGTGGGGCGTGCTGCCGCTGGTGCCCTGCGCCATCGCCTGGGCCGCCGCGCGCGCCGGCGTGCCGGTCGCGCTGCAGATCGTGGCCTCGGTGCTGTTGGTGGTGCCGGTCGCACCGCTGCTGGCGCGGGTGGTCTTCCAGCCCATCGCCGATGCCTCGGGGCTGGTGCTGCTGATCGTCTCGCTGGCGCTGCATTTCCTGCTGTCGGGCCTGGGCCTGCTGTTCTTCGGGCCCGAGGGCTCGCGCACCAGCGCCTTGACCTCAGCCACGTTCACGCTCGGCGACGGCTTCACCGTCAGTGGCCAGGTGGTGCTGATGGTGAGTGCGGCCATCGTGCTCAGCGGCCTGTTCTTCCTGGTGTTCGAGCGCACCGTGACCGGCAAGGCGCTGCGGGCCACCGCGGTCAACCGCACGGGTGCGCGGCTGGTGGGCATCCGGCCCGCGCGCACCGCGCTGCTGGCCTATGGCTGCGCCTCGCTGCTGGCGGGGCTGATCGGCGTGCTGATCGCGCCCGTCACTACGATGTACTACGACTCGGGCTTCATCATCGGCCTGAAGGCCTTCGTGGCCGCCATCATTGGCGGGCTGGTGAGCTACCCGGTGACGGCCATCGGCGCGCTGGCCGTCGGCATCATCGAAAGCTTTGCCTCCTTCTGGAGCGGGGCGCTCAAGGACGTGATCGTGTTCAGCCTGCTGATCCCGGTGCTGATGGCGCGCTCGTACATGGCGCGCCACCACGAGGAAGAAGCCGAGGAGATCGACCAATGAAGCGCGGCACTTCCGCATTCGTCATCGCGGCGGTGGTCGTCGTGCTGGCCCTGCTGCCGGCGGTGGCCGGCAGCTTCACCGTCTCGTTGCTCAACGACATCGGCATCGGCGCGCTGGTGGCGCTGGGGCTGGTGCTGCTGACCGGCGTGGGCGGTGCCACGTCGTTCGGACAGGCAGCCTTCGTGGGCATTGCGGCCTACTCGACGGCCTGGCTCACCACGGCGCAGGGCCTGTCGCCCTGGCTGGGGCTGCCCTTCGCGCTGCTGCTGACGGGCCTTTCGGCCTTGGCCATCGGCGCGCTCACGCTGCGGCTGGGCGGGCACTTCCTGCCGCTGTCCACCATCGCGTGGGGGCTGTCGATCGCGCTGCTCTTCGGCAACGTGGACGGGCTGGGGCGGCATACGGGCCTGTCCAACATTCCGCCGCTGCGAATCGGCGGCTGGGCCTTGTCGGATCCGCGCTCCATCTACTACCTGATCTGGGCCATCGTGGGCCTGGCCTGCCTGTTCAGCCACAACCTGCTCAATTCGCGACCCGGCCGCGCCATCCGCGGGCTGCGCGGCGGCGCCACGCTGCTGGCGAGCGTGGGAGCCGATGCCTACCGCGTCAAGCTCACGCTCTTCGTCACGGCCGCGCTGTTCGCGGGGCTGGCGGGCTGGCTCTATGCGCACATGAACCGCTTCGTCAGCCCTTCGCCCTTCGACGTGCGGGCCAGCATCGAGTACCTGCTGATGGCCCTGGCCGGCGGCCTGGGCAGCCTGGCGGGCGCGCTGGTGGGCGCGGGCCTGGTGCTGGTGCTCAAGAACGTGCTGCAGGACGTGCTGCCGCTGGTCACCCAATGGGCCGGCCAGCTGGAAGCCGTGACCTTCGCGGCCCTGTTCATCGCGCTGCTGCACTTCGCGCGCGGCGGCGTGATGGGCTATGTGCGCCGCTGGCGCCTTCGCCGCGGTGCACGCGCGCCCGTCGCCGTGCCCGAACTGGCCGCACCGGTGCCGCCCCTGGCGCAGCGCGCCATGCCGGCGCGCGGCACGCCGCTGCTGTCGGTGCAGGGCGCCGTGAAGCGCTTCGGCGGGCTGGTGGCGGTCAACGACGTGAGCTTCGACGTGCAGGCCGGCGAGATCGTGGGCCTGATCGGGCCCAACGGCGCGGGCAAGTCGACCATGTTCAACCTGCTCACGCGCACGGCGCAGATGACCTCGGGCCGGGTGCAGTTCCTGGGCCAGGACATCAGCACGATGCAGCAGCGCGACGTGGCCCGGCTGGGCCTGGCGCGCACCTTCCAGCACGTCAAGCTGCGTCCGCACATGAGCCTGCTGGACAACGTGGCCCTGGGTGCCCATGCGCGTGCCGGAGCCGGCGTGCTGCGCGCCGGCCTGCGGCTGGACCGGCAGGAAGAGCGCCAGATCCTGCAGGAGGCCCAGCGCCAGCTGGACCGCATCGGCCTGGGCGACCGGGCGCACGAGATGGCCGGCGCCCTGCCGCTGGGCACTCAGCGCATCCTGGAGATCGCCCGCGCCCTGGCGGCCGACCCGGTGCTGCTGGTGCTGGACGAGCCCGCCGCGGGCCTGCGCCGCAAGGAGAAGATGGCCCTGGGCGACCTGCTGCGCAAGCTGCGTGACGAGGGCGTGACCATCCTGATCGTGGAACATGACATGGACTTCGTGATGAAGCTGGTGGACCGCCTGGTGGTCATGAACTTCGGCTCCAAGCTGGTCGAGGGCGTGCCCGCCGCGGTGCGCGCCGACGAGCGGGTGCAGGCGGCCTACCTGGGGAGCACGGTATGAGCGATACGCCCATGCTGGAGATCGCCGACCTGCACGTGGGCTACGGCCAGGTCGAGGCGGTGCGCGGTGTCTCGCTGGCCTTGCAGCCGGGGCAGATCATCTCGGTCATCGGGCCCAACGGCGCGGGCAAGACCACGCTGCTGGCGGCGGCCATGGGCCTGCTGCCTTCGCGCGGCACGATCCGCTTCGAGGGCGAGGACCTGGCCGGGCTCGACGTCGAATCGCGTGTCGAGCGCGGCCTGTGCCTGGTGCCCGAGAAGCGCGAACTCTTCGGCGAACTCACCGTGCTGGACAACCTGCGCCTGGGCGCCTACTCGCGCCGCCTGCGTTCGGACGCGCTGCGCCAGCGCCTCGACGGCGTGTACGCGCGCTTTCCGCGCCTGGCGGAGCGCCGCGGGCAGCGGGCCGACACGCTCTCGGGCGGCGAGCGGCAGATGCTGGCCGTGGGCCGCGCGCTGATGTCCGCGCCGCGCCTCCTGATGCTCGACGAGCCCAGCCTGGGGCTGGCGCCGCTCATCGTGCAGGAGATCCTGTCCATCGTGCGGCAGCTGCGCGAGGACGGCGTCTCGATCCTGCTGGTGGAACAGAACGCCCGCGCCGCGCTGGAAAGCTCGGACTTCGGCTACGTGCTGGAGACGGGCGAGGTGGCGCTGTCGGGCGACTCGGCGGCGCTCGCCGACGACGAGCGCGTGCGTGCGACCTACCTGGGCGGCGGCACCCATGACGACGACTGAGGCCGACGCCCTGCTGCCGGTGGCGCAGCGCACGCTGCCGCAGATGCTGCGGCGGCAGGCCGAGCGCTTCGGCGACGCGCCGGGGGTGCGCATCGGCGGCCAGCGCTGGGGGCATGGCGAGGTGCCGCACCGCGCCGCGGCCCGGGCGGGCGCGCTGCAGGCTGCCGGCATCGAACGCGGCGACCGTGTGGCCATCCTCGCGGGCAACCGGCCGGAGTTTCTGGAAGCCTTTCTCGGCTGCGGCTGGGCCGGCGCGGTGGCCGTGCCGGTCAACACGGCGTCCATGGGGCCGCAGATCGAATACTTCCTGGCCAACAGCCAGGCGAAGCTGCTGGTCATCGAGGCGCAGTACCTGCTACGGCTGGCCACGGCCGACCTGGCGCGCACGTCGCTGCAGCGCGTCTGGGTGCTGGAAGGCGAGGGCGATGGCATCGACCTGCCGGGCGTGACCGTCGAGGCCTGGCCCGCGCCCGGCGAAGAAGTCGCCGCGGCAGAGACCGGCCCGGCCGACACGCTCGCCATCCTCTACACCTCGGGCACCACCGGCCCCTCCAAGGGCGTGCTGTGCCCGCATGCCCAGTACCACTGGTGGGGCGTCAACAGCCTGCGCGTGCTGGGCGTGCGCGCCGACGATGTGCTGTGCACCACGCTGCCGCTGTTCCATATCAATGCCCTCAACACCTTTGCCCAGGCCTGTTTGTCGGGCGCCGAGGTGGTCTTCGAAGGCCGCTTCTCGGCCTCGGGCTTCTGGCCTTCGATGCGGTCCTGCGGCGCCACGGTGGTCTACCTGCTGGGCGCCATGGTGCCGATCCTGCTTGCGCAGCCCGAAGGCGCCGCCGAACGCGAGCACCGCGTGCGCATCGGACTGGGCCCGGGCGTGCCAGGCGCCGCGGGCCAGGCCTTCGCGGCCCGCACCGGCGTGCGCCTGCTCGAAGGCTATGGCTCCACCGAGACCAACTTCGTCATCGCCACCGCGCCCGATTCGCCGCGCGGTGGCGTGATGGGCTGGGTGCTGCCCGGCTTCGAGGCCCGCGTGGCCGACGAGCACGATGCCGAGTTGCCCGACGGCCAGGCCGGCGAGCTGCTGCTGCGCGCGCATGAGCCGCATGCCTTCGCGAGCGGCTACTTCAACATGCCCGAAAAGACCGTCGAGGCCTGGCGCAACCTCTGGTTCCACACCGGGGACCGCGTGGTGCGCGAGCCCGATGGCGCCCTGCGCTTCGTGGACCGAATCAAGGACGCGATCCGCCGCCGGGGCGAGAACATCTCTTCCTTCGAGGTCGAGCAGGTGCTGCAGAGCCATCCGGCCGTTGCGACCGTGGCGGTGTACCCCGTGCGCTCCGAGCTGGCCGAGGACGAGGTGATGGCCGCGCTGATCCTGCGCGAGGGCCAGGCCCCGGCGTCGCAGGAACTGGCCGAATGGTGCGAAGCGCGCCTGCCGTACTTTGCGGTGCCGCGCTGGTTCGACATCGTCGACGACCTGCCGCGCACCGAGAACGGCAAGGTGCAGAAGTACAAGCTGCGCGAGCGTGGCGTCACGCCCACCGCGTGGGAGCGGCCGCCGCAGGCGCGCGCCCGCCGGGCCTGAGCATGCCGGTGCCACCTTCCGCCCCCGTGCTGGCCGGCCGCGTGGCCCTGGTCACCGGCGCGGCGCAGGGGCTGGGCCTGGCCATGGCCCATGCGCTGGGACAGGCCGGTGCGCGCGTGCTGATGGCCGACGCGCAGGCGGCGGTGCACGACGCTGCCGCACCACTGCGGGCCGAAGGGCTGGAGGTGCGGGCCGTGGTGGCGGACGTCGCGGCGGAGGCCGGCTGGCAGCACATGCTGCAGGCCGGCTGCAACGCGTGGGGCTTCGTCGACGTGCTCGTCAACAACGCGGCGCGCACCGCCTCCACTCCGCTGTGGGACATCGCGGTGGAGGAATGGGACGCCCTCATGGCCGTCAACCTGCGCGGCTGCTTCCTGGGTTGCCGTGCCTTGGGTGCGCACATGCGCTTGCGGGGGCAGGGCGGTCGGATCATCAACCTGGCGTCGCTCGCCGGTCAGCAGGCGAGCGCGGCCACGGGCCTCCATTACGCCGCCTCCAAGGCCGGCATCCTGGCGCTCACGCGCGGCTTGGCCACGGAACTGGCGGCCGACCGGATCACCGTCAATGCCTTGGCCCCGGCGGCCATCCGCAGTCCGGCGCTGGAGGCCCTGGCGCCCGACCGGCAGGAAGGACTGTTGAGCGCCATTCCCCTGGGCCGTTTCGGCGAGCCCGAGGAGGTCGGCGCGGCGGCGGTCTTTCTGGCATCGGACGCGGGGGCCTTCATCACGGGCGCCACGCTGGACATCAATGGCGGGCGGCTGATGCGTTGATGGCCCATTGCGCGACACACGGTCTTCCTTCACCGGACACCCATCGGCGTGCAGCCGGCGAACGGCTCGCGTGGGCGAGGTGATGGGCACGCCCGGCGCCGACAGCCGAAGGCGGACCTGCCGGCTATGCTCGGCGGCAGGGAGCCGGCGTGCGCTGGCCGGCGGGTTCGGGCGTGCTGGGGCGCTGCGGACCCACGAGCGTGAGTGAAGACACAACAACAGGACAACCCGAATGGCCACCCATTCCAAGCATTTCCGCCTCGTCGAGTCGCTGGGCGACGAACACATCGGCCTGGAGGCCCGTGCCCAGGTCGACGACCACCTGGACACCAAGATCTGGCTGCGCCTCCTGGCCTGCAGCACACAGATCGAGCAGCAGATCCGCCAGCAGTTGCGCACCCGTTTCGGCACCACGCTGCCGCGCTTCGACTATCTGGCCCAGCTCGACCGCTATCCGGAGGGGCTGCGCATGAATGTGCTGTCGCGCTACCTGATGGTGACCGGCGGCAATGTGACGGGCCTGACCGATCAGTTGGTGAAAGAGGGTCTGGTCGAGCGCATCGACGACCCCGAAGACCGCCGGTCCTGGCGCGTGTGCCTGACCGACAAGGGCCGCACCGAATTCGCCGCCATGGCGGCCGAGCACGAGAAATGGCTGATCGCCATGTTCCAGGGCCTGCCCGCTGGCAACAAGGAAGCCCTGTACGAGCACCTGGGCCGCCTGCGGGTGCATCTGGTGCAGAAGCCCGCCGAGGCGGAAGGCGGCGCGGGGGCCGAGAAGCGCGCGGCGCGCAAGCCGCGCAAATGAAAACGCCCGCAGTGGCCGAAGTCACTGCGGGCATTCGCATGGATTGGTCGGAACGGCGGGATTCGAACTCGCGACCCTCTGCTCCCAAAGCAGCAACGCAAACTAACGGCATCAACGACTTACCTGCTGATTTTCTAACGGTACCATGCGATTTCCACCCACTATTAAGTGGGTTTACGCAGGGATCGTTAGAAACGTTCATCGGGTCGCCGAGGTCTTCTTTGCCGTGCGATGGCGCACGTAGGTGGCCGTCTGGTTCGGCGTGCTGTGGCCGCCCATCGTGCGCGCCTGCTCCATGCCTTCGCGGAAGTCTTTGTCCGTCAGCGCCTTGGCTCGGATGTCGTGGAAGTGGCAGTCCTTCACGCCGGCCCGCTCCAGGGCTCGCGCCCACGCGCTGTTGACACCCCGGTAGCTGTACTTCTGCCCGTCCTGGGTGGTGAACACCCATCGCAGGTTGACGCGCTTCATCGCCTTGATCCGCGCGACCAGCTCCTCCAGCTTCGGCGTCCACTCCACGGTGATGCGCACGCCTGTGCTCTTCGCCGTCTTGCCAGGCTGGAAGTGAATGCCGGCGCGGTCGATGTGCGCCCACTCCAGCTTGATCAAGTCACCGACCCGCTGGCCGGTCAGGTAGGCCATGTCGATCAGCGCGCAGATCATCGGGCCCGACCGGTTGCGCGTACGCTGGCGCTGGCCAGGGCCGCCGTACATGGCGCCCACCTTGATTCGTCGGAGTTCACTGTCCGTGATGTACCGATCCCGCGGCTTGATGCTGATGGTCTTGAGCGACGCGACAGGGTTGCTGCCGGGCGGCCGGTAGCCCTTTTCTTCGGCGAAGCGCATCAGCTCGCGCATGAGGGACCGGTATGCGTTGTACGAACGCCCACGGTCCTTGTAGTACCGCAGGAACTCGATCACGTCCGGCGGCGTGACCTCGGACGCACGGAAGCCCTTGAACGATGCCGCGATGGCGCGGGCCTTGTAGGCGTCGTTCTCCTGGGTCTTCTGGGTGTGCCGGGATGACACCTCTTCCAGCCAGTCGGCCACCACCTTCGGCATGGCGTCATCCATACCCCGGATCGCCTCCACGTCCGCGAGTTTGCGGTACATGGTCGGCAGCCCCTCGGCTACCCGGCAGAGCTTCGTCCATATCCTGCGCTCACCGACGGCCCGGACGTGCCAGTAGCTGCCGGCCTTCTCATAGACCCTGGGCGGCAACTCTCGGGCCATGGCGTCTCGCGTTGGGTGGGGGTTGGACCTTCGGGCGCGCGGCCTCGACCTTTCCGCTGCACACCGCCTCGTAGTGGGCGCGCTCCAAGATCACGCCTTCGCGATTCTCGGACATGCGGGCACGGAAGAAGCCGGCCCGATGCAGCACGTCCAATTGCTTGGCTGGGCGCCGATACCCGGTCAGCGTGATCAGGTCGTCGTCGGAGAGGGTCAGGCCGCTCATCGATGCTCCTCCGCTGGCGCGTTGGCCCGCTCGGCTGGGTCTTCGTGGCGGACAAAGACGGTTGCTGCCAGCTCCAGGCGCCGGATTGCGGAGACGAGCATGCACACCTCCGCGGTGCGGTTGGCCGGCTTGAGCGCCGGCTTCACGACTTCGCGCACCTGATACTGGTGAATGTCCAGCAGGCCCCAGCCTTCAGGCATGTCCTCGGGCTTGAGCAGGCCGCGCGGCGCGGCGAAGTAGCGCAGCTGGCCCACGCCCAGCTCCTCGTAGCGCCGGAACGACTTGTGCCTGTCGGCCAGGAAGTCGGAGCGGCTGACCTTGACTTCCACAAGGATCGACTCTCCGCGCGTCGACCAAGCAATCGCGTCCGGCGTCTCGGTCTGGCTGGTGACGACGCGCTCGGCCATCACGACGGCCATGCGCTTCGTGCCTGTCAGCCAGGCCGCAATGCGCTTCACGCCGATCTTGTGCGTGCATGTGAATGCCTCAATGTCGAGCACAGGCTTCTCGGTGCGCATGGTGGTCATCCCTCGTCCTCCTCAGGTTCAGGCGGCCCGACCTTTTCGGACAGCCGGCGCAGGCGCTCAATCTCGCGCGTCAGAGCAAACTCCACGCTCCCGAAATGTTTGCCGTCGCGGCGGTATTCATCCGAGAAGCGGGCGATCTCATTCGCGCGGCGGCCCAGGATCTCGGCGATCTGCTTGCGCTCGCCGAGCGTGAGTTCAACAGTGGTCATGGTGGTCATGGCTGGCCTCCCTTGATGACGCGGAAGCTGACGGCCCACACGAACGGGTTGGCATCCCAACTGCCGGCGCCGTTGATGCTTTCCCACAAAGCGGCGTAGGCATCCTGCGGACGGCCCCAATGCGGTTCATCACCCGGCCAGCGCTCCAGCCCGAGCGTGCGACCGGTCGGTCGTGCATCCTTGTCGTGCTCAGGCATCGTTTCAATGCCTTCGGCCACCGCATCCGCGTCGCTGATGTCGTTCAGCCGTTCCGCGCGCACTTCGGTCACCTCAAGCAAGATGCGAGACGCTGCGCGAGGCATGAATATGCTTGGGCGCCAAAGCGCATCGCTCCAGATCGGGCTGCCGCCTATCGAGGCCGGGAAGTGCGTGTCCGCTCGGTAGTAGTACACGCCATCGTCCCCGCCTGGGTTCGTGCGGTTCCATGTTTCCCGCACCCATAGTCGGTCACCGGGCTGGCCGTATGGGCATGGCTGACACCAGTTTGAGCAAGCGCATGTGTCGCGCGGCGGGTCGCTGTCCACCCACGCATAGAAGTGCTGGCGCGGATCAGGATGATGGTAGGGCAGGACTTTGTAAGTACGTTCAGGCGGCTGTGGCTTCACAACCCGCCGAGTCTGCGTCTTCGTGCCGGCCAGCAATGCACGCACCATCGGCGCGCTGAAAAGGATCGGACGTTCTTTCATCTCTTCTCCAGCATGTCGGGGGAGGGGGAGGCGGCGAGCATGGCGTCCCATACCGACCGCATGTCGTCACCGTCTGCTCCGGAATGCTCACCGCAGGAGCCTGCGCCAATGCCGCCGCACTCCTTCATGGCGTTGGCAACCATTTCCGGCGTGGGCTCAACCGGCACCAGCTTCCAGCCCTCTGGCGCCGCCTCCCTGGCGCGCTTTTCGCCGTATGCGCGGAGCTGGTCGGCCTCCAGCGATCCGCGGTCTCGCCAAGCAGCCCACAGCATGCGCGTCAGCATGGCTTGCTGATTCACGCGCGAGCCGTCCTCGTCGGAGGCCTTGTACTGCTTGCCGTTCCAGGCGCCGCCAATGGCCCAGCAGTGGCCGCCCATCCAGGCCTCGAACAGGAGGCGCTCCGATTCCCTCGCAGGTGAGCCTTTCTCGCCAAGCTGGCGCGCTTGATCGATGGTGGGCTCGGGCAGATCAGCGGTGCTCATGGTGGCCTTTCTGTGCCTTGGACTTGCCGACTTTGATGGCGAAGCGCATCGCGGCCTCTCGAACTGCCTTGCATGGGTCCGAATAGTCGTGCGCCCGGGTCTTCACATCAACGGAATAGTCGTCAATCACTGCCCATCCATCGTTGAACTCGGGGAACATCAGGCGGAGTGCCTTGGTCCGATAAGAGATCGCAGCCAGCATCCGCAGTGCATCGCCGTCGTCCCACGCAGGATCCCAAGCCATGCCATCCACTTCCGCGAGATCAGTGCAATCAACCTCGGTATCTCCAACGATGGATGCGGTGCCCCATGTGATGGTGAGCCCCGCAGCCCTTGCCGCGTGCTCGTAGTCCTCGCGCGTGAATTCACCGGGCATTGCTGGGCTCCTTGGCGTGCAGGCCGTAGGCGGTGGCGAAGGCGTGCTGGTCGGCGTAGGACTCCGTGAGCACGGCAGCCTCACGGTCCGCGTTGAAGACGACCACGGCGCCGGTTGACTTTTCGTAAGCGCCGACCAAGCCTGGCAACTGGATCGAAGCGCGACCACCCGCGCTGTTGAGCGCGCACATGGCGCTGTAGACAGCCTGGGCCTGGGCCTGGGTCAGGATTCGTTCACTGGGCATCGCACATCTCCTTCTTCGTCGTCTCGATGATCCGGTGATCCAGGCTGACAGAGCGGGCGATGCTCAGCAGCACGTCGCGGAACGCCGGTGGGGTCGCGTTGCGGATGCGGGTTTTGTCCTTGCCGCCGACCATGGCCATCATTCCGATGCGCCGGGCCTTCTCGTACCCATAGCGCTCCAGGGCCACGGGGTGGATGCGCTGCTCGGTCTTGCCCCAGCGCAGCGCCGGCAGGGCCTCAAGTCGCACGCCGGACACCAGCAGCCACGTCGCCTTGCCCGACAGGTGCCCGTAGTGGCCCTGGTAGACGCAGCACGTCCACATGCCCGGAGCGGCCTCGACCCATCCACCAGTGCGCGGCGGCTTGGCCAGCCCAAAGTGCGCCCAGGCATGCGAGTCGCACGGATGCTCCAGCACGCCACCGAAGCGGCGCAGGGCACATAGCGCAGCGGAGAAGCACCCGCCATCGTCGCCGAGCTTGTGCATGTGCGGCTTGCGCGTGCTGCCGTGCCAGTACCTACCCCAGCGCTGGCACGGCGGGTGCGCAACGACCGGATGCGGGCCGGCGTACTTGCGGGCATCGCGTGCCTCGTCCCACGGATCGACACCCTCGACGCCGAAGTAGCAGCCACCGGTTTCCACGTAGAGCGCTGCCACCTTGCGCGGAGCTTCGGCCTTCCTCCGCATGCATCCCTGGCATCCCAGGCGGTAGAAGGGCTCTCCTGTGCGGCAGTGGGGGCAGACTGGGGCGTAGGTCATGGCTTGGCCCGTGCTGCGTCGATAGCGGCTCGGCATGATGCCGGCATGCGTGCGTTGGCATCGTTCAGGTCGATGTGACCTTTGCGGCCTTCAGCGTGGTGCTCCGCCAGCAGGCGCACGATGTTCGGGCTGAGGATCAGCTTCCACCCGTACACCGTGCCGTTTCGCTTGTTGAGGGCGGCATTCATGCTGTCCAGCCAGTCCAGGCGCTCAGCGTCGGCACGCAGCGACTCGACGGCGGCGGTCAACACTGCATTGGCATCGCGCTCGGATTGCAGCGTGGCGATGGCCTCGCGGTGCTTGTCGGCCAGTTGCGCCGCGTTGGAAAGCCGCGCCTCCTGCGCCTTGATGACCGACTGTGCTGCGGCAAGCTGCCGTCGCAGCTTCGTGATTTCCTCGGCGTCACTCATGGCCAGCCTCCGCATTGCTGGAGCCGACAGGGGCTGACTCGTCCCTGATGGAGCGCAGGGCGTCGCGCACCGCATTGCAGATGCGGCAGAGGTAGTCGTATTCGGGGTTGAGCTCCTGAGACTCGGGACCGAGGGCATACCACCACTCGTCGCCGAAAATCATGGTCAGCAACCGCGACTCGTCCCAGCACGAATCTGGGGTCTCGCAGGATTCCAGATCCTCAGCCTCATCGAACAGATCACGGGCCGCATCACGATCCAGACGTTCGTATTTGGCGCGCGTGCTTCGATCCCGCCACCGGCGGCGCCGGCAGATGGTCTTGCGCGCGAATGCGGCCAGCGCTTCACCGCTGTACCGATGCCGCTCAACCCGCTGGCCGCTGGTGAGGTTCTGAATCAGGTAGTCGTTGTCGCACGAGGTGAAGAACTGCGCGATGGTGCGCGAGCCCATGCCGCCCCAGTAGCTCGCCCAGGCCTTGCCCCAGCACTCGATGGTGATGCGGCCCTTGCCGGGCTCGATGTCGTCCAGCGTGACGCGGATCGGGTCCAAGAAGTAGGGCTTGCCCATGATGTCGCCGATCCGCACGATGGTGACTTTGCCGGTCTCGACCTTCACACCCCGTCCCCGCCTTCCTTGCTGGAGCCGATGCCGTGCTCACGTTCGATGGCGCGGGCGAAGCCGAGCGCGTCGAACTCATCGAACGTCGTGCCGGCGTGCATGTACTGGGAGCGGAAGTCGTCGGCGACGTCCAGCAGCCGCTCATCCGTCAGCGGTTTCGGCTCCACGGCGGCCGGTGCTGCGAGCGGCGGGTCTCCTTTGACGGTGTAGCGGCACGCGACGCGGCGCGCGAGGTACAGGGCATCGCGCACATCACCCGGCAACTTTGCCACGCCCTCCCGGATCACGGTGTCCAGCAGAATGGCGATGCGGTTCGCATCCGGGCCGGGTATGGCCTCGTGTACGTTGGTCGCAGGCACAGTGCTCGCGGCGGGCTGCATAGCCTCGAAGTACGACTGCACGGCTCGATCCAGGCTCTCGGTGCGAACTGCTGGGTATGCGGCCCGAATCGCCGCGTGCGCTTCGTCTGCGAGCCAGCCGATGAGCGCATTGAAGTCCGGGGGGAACATTTTGTTGAGGTCAACAAGATGATCGGGCCGCACCATTTTGTTGGCGTCAACAACATGCTCTGCCGCGGCGGGCTGCGATAGCACTGCGCGGACGGTTCGCAGATCATCGGGCAGGCCCATCGCCGCAGCTTCATCGCTTGCGTACAGCGTGCGCACTGCTTGTGCGATTTGTGTGTCGCTGATCGCGGCGGGCTGCGGTGCTGCCAACGCCCCGCAGGGCAACGCATCGTCCAGGCCCTCCGTGTCCGCGAGCATTTGCCGATACCACTCGGCCGAGGGGCGGTGCGGGCTGGTTCCGGCTGACGTATCGGCGGCGGGCTGCGGTGCTGCTGCGCGCGATTCATCCAGCAGGTCCATGAGGGCCGCATCACGCTCGGCCTGACCGGGTAGCTTGCTCCGCAGGTTGCGGTTCTCGCGCTCCAGTTGCTGCACCTTCTCTTCGCTCCAGCGGAGACGGGTGCGCAGACTGTCCTCGACGGTGATCGCTCCGCCCTCTTCCTGCTGCGGTGCTGATGCGAGTGCTGCGCGCTCGATTTCGTCGGCAAGCTGAAGCAGGTGCTCGGCGTTGAAGCGCGCCTGGCCCTCTGCGGGCCGCGGATACTGCGCGAGGTATCGCAGCGCCTCGGGCACAGTGCGGCTGCAACCGTTGGGCCACGCATCCCCGCCCGCCCGTGCGGGCTGTGCAGCGCAGAGGGGCATCACCTGCATGCCGTTCTCGCGCGCGCTGTCGGCCAGGTCGCGGTCGGTGGTGAAAGCCACGTCTTTAGGGAATGCCGCGGAAGTGCGCCACATCCACGCCACCGGCTCGGCCGCGGGCTGTGCAGCGTCAATCGCGGCCTGGATGCACGCCAGCACCAGCTCGCGCGAGTAGTACGCATTGAGGCCAGTGTCCTCGGCCGGCACGTCGGGGGCTTCGATGAACCGCTCGGCATTCAGGGGCATGCCCTCTGGCGAGGCAATGCAGGAGCAGGGCTCGACACGGCCGACGCACGAATGCTCGTCGCCGTTCAGCGCGCACAGATCATCGTGGCAGGTATCAGCGTGGGCCAGCACTTCGCCCGTGCCGTCGCAGTGCTTGCACGTCGGCTCGGCTGCGGGCTGTGCAGCCACCAAAGCCAGCAGACGACGACGCAGCGTGCCCCAGGGCTCGGCATTGCTGCCGCTGCCGTCGTCCTTGCCGTCGAGGATCTGTGTCACTGCACGAATGCAGCCGCTGACACCCTCATCGTAGACCGCCAATTCGCCGGCCGTGGCCGCCTCCAGGATGAAACCCATGTCGGTCAGGCCGGTGGCTGCGGGCTGTGCAGCCAGGGCGTCGCGCAGTGCGCCAGCCGCGGCCAAGCGATCTTGTTCCGTGGCATGTGCGGTGCGCTCCAGCGCGGCCAGTGCAATGTGTGCTGCTGCGATGAGTCGTTCAGTCATGGGCAGCCTCCACGATGGGGCGGGTCTTGGAGCGGTCCAGCACGGCCTGGATGCCTTCATCGGTGTCGCTCGACACCAGCACATCGGCCTCGGGGTTGTCGGGATAGCGCGCCATGAGCGTCAGCTTGACGCCAGGCTTGAACAGGGGTGCCACGCGCCTGTCCAGAATGTCCGCAAGGTCCTCGGTGAGCCGGACGACAGCGGGCGACGTCGGTTGCTTGTTGGTGCTCATTTGGATTCTTCCTGTGGTGCAGGGGATGTGGGAGCGAGAAACGCGTCGGCTTCATCGAGCAACGCGCCGACGTGTACGGTTTCGCCTTCGATCCGCACGGTGTCGGTGTCGTCGCAGCGCGCCTGGACGATTGCGGCGAGGCGACGCAGCAGCACCATGGGTGCCTCTGCCTTGGGCGCCGCGAGGGCGGCACTGCAGGACGTCCATGCCGCCTGCCAGATTTCCCAGCTCAGCACGGCTTTGCCGCTTGCCCGCGCTTCGGCTGCGAATGCTTCAAACGCCGCCCGCTCTTCGGACGCTGCGGGGATGGAGCCGGGGCGGGGAGCGTCATGCATGGCTAATCCCTTGTCTTTGCATTGGAGGGTGTGGAGCATGGTCAGAAGGGCGGTTCATCGCTTCCGAAGTCATTGCCGCGCGGCGCTTGGCGACCCTGGCCGCGCTGATGCGTCTGCTGCCCTTCCTTAGCCTTGGGCTCGTTGAGGTAAGCCCAGCCGTCCCATCCAACTGGAACCGCCTCCAGCTTGAGCATCAGCCCGTTGCGCGTCTCGATGACGGCGCCGATGGTGAGGTAGCGGCTCTTCTCGTTGCCGTTGTTGTCCTGGTACTTGCCGGTGACGGCGGTGACTTCAAATTTGCGGCTCATGCTGCGAGTTCCTCGGTATGGGGTTGGTGCGTGCGGTCGAACTCGGCAACGACCTGCGCAAAGTACGCACGGGCGGCCTCGACCTTCTGTTGAATCAGTGCCTCTTTGTCGGCGTCGCGCTTGATGACCCAGGAGGTCAGGCGCAAGTGCTCAGGGATGTGAGACACCACGTGAAGCTGGAGCGGCTCGTAGCCGATCAGGTCATCCGGCGTGTCCAGCATGGCCCAGTTCACTTCCCACTCGTCGGCATCCCAAAGGGCCATGTAGCCCCGGCATTGCCACTCGTAGAGCTTGTCTTCGCAGTCAGCCTGGAATGCGCGGAACGTCTTTAGGGACCACGCGGTCTTGAGGTCGTGTCCGCGACGATGGGCAGCGTCGAACAAATCGCACTCGCCGGTAATCAGGCCATTGGTGCGGCGCTCGGTGTTCTTGACCAGCGATAGGCCGCGAACACTGTTGAGCAGCGCAATAGCGTCGGGCTCCAGACGGATGCCTTTTTCCATCTCGCGGCTGCTGGCCTCGAACTCGACGCCATAAATCTCTTGCTGGGCAAGCTCGCGGATGTAGGTCTTGGCGCCTACGGATAGGACGCCTTCGGCCTTGCTCTTGGGCTCCGTCATCAGGCGGCCCAGGCTGGAGCAGCGGAATAGGATGTCCTTCATTCCTGCGTCTCCTTCGGGAACTTGGCACCGGCCTCCTTCACGGCCTTGGCAAAGGTTTGGTAGCCCTCTTTGTCGCGCGCCTTGTTGAAGACCGCCACGCCATCTTTCCAAACCTTCTCAAGGTCGGCCCGCGTCTCGGCCTTGGCCGCTTTCCCGGCCCACTCGTCGCGCAAGCCCTGCAGATGGGCTACCTGCTCGTCTTCGGCTAAGTGGCGCACTAGCTCGGCGTCCAGGTCTTCCAGGTCTTGACTGAACATGTCCGATGCGGCCGTGACGTTCAGGACCATAGCGATCTTGGCGCGCTTGCAGGCCATCTTGAGCACGGTATTCGCAAGGTCCGCAGGCTCGGTGCGAATCTGGCGGATCTTCTCGACGTTGCCGTACTTGCGCACGAACTTGATGCGTCGCAAATCCGGGTTCGTGACCTCGAATTCCTCATCGCACACGGCACGCCGCCAGCGGTACTTTTCTTCGTCGGTGGAGCACTCGCCCAGGCCAGAGCCAAGAATCTCGCCGGTCGTCTGATGGACTGCTACGCACGACACGCGGTAGCGGATCGCGCCAGGCTGCGACAGGTCCGCAACCTCGTACTTGTCGGCGATGCGGAAGGTCATGCACAGCACTTCCGCGCCGGACTTGAGCAGCACTGGCTTGTCACCAGCCCCAGGAATCTTTCCGTAGTGCACCTCTGCTTTCATGACGGACTTCATGACCTCTTGGACGGTCTTGGCGTGCGTCAGAACCAGGGCGGCAGGGCTGGCAGAGCCAGATGGAACGGGCTGCAGCTTGGGCAGCTCGACAACAGCGTTCATGTGAAGTTCTCCAGCGCCAAGAGCGCAAGAAGGCAGATGAATGCGAGGCAGGAGCCCCACAACACGATCAGGTCTTGTCGATGCATGCGATCAGGACCAGGACGACGCAGACGATGAATGGGGCGGCTAGCCAGTCAGAGAGGCGGGGCATGGTCAAACCTCGCTTCAAATGCCGCATCAGCGCGCGCCTGCTCCAGCTTGACGGCGTGCCGGTCAGCGAAGTACCTTGCTGCAGCCATGCGGACATCGCGCAGTGCTTCGGGGTGGTTGATGAGCGCGAGCAGGAAGGCTTGCGCAGCCTCTTTCTCGCCCAGAGCCTCCAGGAC
This sequence comes from Pseudacidovorax sp. DMC4, assembly GCF_056314265.1. NCBI lineage: Bacteria > Pseudomonadati > Pseudomonadota > Betaproteobacteria > Burkholderiales > Comamonadaceae > Pseudacidovorax > Pseudacidovorax sp. DMC4. The sequence continues at coordinate 373,646 of NZ_JBQUYR010000003.1, forward strand.
CACGTCTGCAGGCGTCAGGTGGTTTTCGATGCCGAACGTCTCGCTGAAGTACGGCACGCACTTCAGCGAGACCTCTGCGTTCGTCACCAGGTCAAGGATCTCGTCGCGGGCGTTGCTGGGCACTGGCGCCGACTGCAGGTTGTCGAAGCGGACCTGCAGGCCGCGCAATGCATGGTGCTGGGCGAGGGCGCTCATGCCTGGGCTCCCGTGGCCTTGCCCTCGGCCGCCTCGACGTCCTGGATGAAGGCGGTCAGCGCGAGAGACGGGGCGGCGGCTTGGCCGGCCTCGACCATCGCCGCGTAGATCGCTCGCACCTCGCTGGGGTACAGCGAGCGCAGCACCGGGTCGAGTGCTGCCGCAGCGGCGATGCCGGCCGCTACCTGCTCGTCGGTTGCCTGGGGCGCCGGCCGCGCCGCTTCCTGTGTCTTGTCCATGTCTGTGCTCCAGAAAGAAGAAAGCCCGCATGTAGCGGGCTCTTGTGTGGGCGGGCGGGGTCAGGTCGCAGCGCTTGCGAGTTCAGTCTCATCAATGCTTGAGCCTTCTTCATCGGCCCACTCGTACCAGCCCGGCTTGCCATGCCCATCGTCGGCCTCGTAGACCTCCAAACCGGCCGCATTGCAGTAGTCCGGCTTGATGCGGTTGCGGTACTGGAACAGGTCGTAGTCGGCGAGGATGGCCAACACCTTCTTTGCCTCTGCCGGCGAGGCAACAGGCACATGAAAGGGCTTGCCCGGCACTTGCGGGATGTGCCAGACGCGCAGGTCGCCGATGTTGGGTTTTGTCTTCATGCTCACTCCTTATGTAGATAGAGAGGGTCCGGGGTTGTTGCCCAACATTGGGCGTGCGTCTGAAAAGCTCCTGTGAAGATGTCCGGACCCTCGCATCAGCACTCGGGCGAGTGTTGGTGTGAAGGCCCTCCGTAGAGGGCGTCCCCGAAAAAGTTCTCGCACTAACCGTAGGACGACGGGCGTTGTTCAGGGCGCCTTTCGGCAAGCTCCAGAACGGCGCTCAGGCGGCCATCACCTTCGGGGGTCGGTTGTGTGAGAAGACAAGCAAGCGCAAGGATTGCGAGCATTCGGTCTCCTCTTGGGTGTTGGGCTTGTTGGCGTGAAGGCCCCGAAGGGCCGGGCGGTTAAGGAAGGCCGTACGCATCAGTGAAGTCGCTGGGGCCATCAAACGACTCCTTCGCCTTCCCGTTACGCGACACCTCTATGCTCCCGTTGGGCTTGAGGAGGACAATCTTGGTGTCTCCTTGCCCATCCTCGAGAGCGACACTGAGGTGTTTGACGTCTTTCCAAAGAACGTCCATCAGGCTCCAGATAGACGCAGCTTCATTTGCGGTTAGGACCATCATCTTTCTCCTTGTAGAAACCACAGCCCCGACCCGCGAGGCTGTGGCTTCGGCCCTCGTGAGAAGGCCGGGTGGTTAGGCGCACACAGCTTGCAGCGCGCGGATGACGGAGCGCTCATGTTCGGCGCGAGCCGCCTTGGCCAAGTAGTCAAAGGTCGGATGGAAGTACGCTTCCGGCCTGTGCCCATCTTTCTTCATGTGCCCAAGCTCACCAGCCTTGACCGCAGCATTCAGCGTCTTGCGCACATCGGCGGGGATGCGCCCAGTGCACAGCTGCACACGCTTCATGCGAACCAACTGCACGTTGGCTTGAGCCACTGTCAGCTTGCCCTGCTGCATCTGATCCCTGATGAATTCCAGGTCGTTTTGATTGAGGTTCATGCAGGTCTCCTTGTCAATCCGAAACGCACTCCCCATGAATGCGCTTTGGATTGGTCGCCAGACACCCGCCTGACTCACGCTTGCTGCTCTTGGGAGTGACCCTCACCGGTGGGTAGGCTTGCAACCGGGCGCCCCGGGACTGAGTCCCTTCGACCCCCTGCTGTGCAGTGAGTCGATGGGGATGATTAAAGCATGCCTTCATCCGTTGTGCAAGCATGCTTTCAAAAAAGTTTGTTTTTTGGGCAAACCCTTACACGCCACGCGCGTTTCAGAGTTCTGGACTGTCAGGAGAGGGGTCGCCACGCCCCGGGCGTGTACACGCCACAGGAGTGACACACGCAAGACACAAAGCTGTCAGCTTGGTGAAGGAAAGCTGCCAACAATGCACAGCTTTTGTGCGCAAAATTTGGAGACGGAATGGGCACCCAAGCGGACCCGCATATGGCGGCGCGCCTGACCAGGGCGCGAGAACAAGCGGGACTCACTCAGTCCGATGTGGGCAGGGCTTTGGGTGTAACGCAACAAACCGTCTCCCGATGGGAGGCCGGAACTCAGTCGATGCTGGCGATGCAGCTACGAGACATTTGCCTGGAGCTAGGCGTTACGTCGGACTTCATCCTCTTTGGGACGACGCGCCATCCTGAGTGCCCTCCCGCTGGGCGCTCAGACTGCGCATTCCTCAAGGTGTATCGGGGGCAAGCGCCAGACTCAAGATGGTCCAAGCCAGGCTAGCCTGCATCCTCAATCACCTGATGCACTTTGGCTGAAACGGGTTCAGAGGAGCGGACGTCTGGCAGACCCGCGCGCCGTCTGCGCGGTGAAGGTAATACCTTGGAATCCGCCCCTGCCCTGGAACCAGATCGTCTGAGTAGAGGATGATCGACCACCCGTCGCGCACGCTATCCCCACTTCCCCACTCAACCCATCCTCTTCCCACGAATCGCGGTGCCACGGGCTCAGACCAATCCGATACCGGGAGGCGGATCATCCATACGGCGGAATTGGTGGCATAGGCTGGCGTTTCGAAGAACAAGGCTCCGGCCTGCTCGTCGAACCAAGAGATCTGAAAGCGGTCAATGCTGCGCTCGGGCGCATTGGCATGTTGCGATTGGACCAGCAACTGTCGCTGCAAGTTGCCCCGCTGGTCCTCGTACACCCTCACCAAGTAAGAGGGCTGGTCAACCGAAGCGGACAAAGCCTCAATGATTCCTTCGGCTTTTCCATAGGGCAGCAGCAGACCTGAAGCCACTCGGCGCCCGGGGCCGGCCGCCCAGTCGGTGACGTCTCGACCTCGAAAGCAAACACGCCCTTTCACATACATGTCTGCTCCGCGTGGCGACTTGCCCTGATAGGTGCTAGGTATGGTCAGCCCGGGGTTGGTCTTCGCTGTTTCGGTGCACGTTTCAAATTCAGCGGAGAAGGCACTCCCGCCTAGCGCGTAGGCGGCTGCCGCGACTACAACCAATTCTGCAATCTTCACAGCTTTTCCTTAGAGAGCTTCAGTCCGCGCATCCTTAGGATTGCTCCAGCCAAGCGATCCTCCGCCTCGATGCGCAAGGCTTCATCAAGCGCGTAGTAGTCCGATGGACCAAAGGACAGGAACGGCCAGCCACTTCCTTGCGGGCGGGGCACTCCTTCGCCAGTCGCCAGCCAGTAAGGGTCCACGCGAAGGAATCTGGCCGCCCTTGCGTTGTTCTCCGCGGTGAACGCCTTCGTGACGCCGGTGATGACTTGCCCCACGGACTGAACGCTGATCTCAAGCGCGTCAGCCAGCTCCTTCCGATCCTTGCCCGCCTCTTGAAGCGCTTGTTCTAAACGGACGCCATAGGTCATCCCCGGATGGTGCAATGACGATTGAAGGCATGCTTGCAAACTAGGTTGAAGGCATGCTTTAATCTGACCCATGCTCAAGTCAGTAGCCATCCAACACCTTGGCGGTTCGATTGCCACCGCAGCAGAAGCCATCGGCATCACGTACCAGGCCGTCACGGATTGGCCGGAGGTGCTTCCGCAGCGCATCGCAGACCGAGTGATTGCCGCGCTGGTCCGCCAGGGCAAGAAGGTCCCCAAAGAGCTTCTGTCCACCGACCCCGTCGCACAAGGGGTGCAGTGATGGCACAGCGCACGCTGACGGCGACCTTGGACTGCCACCTGTTGGCGCTGCAGGCGCAGCAACTGGGTGCGCTGGTCGCGCTACTTCCGAAGCGCCGTGCGCAGCGCTTCGAGCGCAAGGCGCTTCGCATGCTCCAGACCCTGCGGTGCTGCGAGATCCCGCGCAACCGCCTTCAGTCCACACGAGGCGCAGGTGATCTCCGATTCCAGGTTCGCGCCCTCGGGATGGATGAACTGATCGCCGCCGCACTGCGGGCATTGGATGGCAAACGTGCCGCCCTTTTTCTCGGTCATGGAGGTCCCCATGCGAAGTGAAGTTGTGACGAACCCATCTTCGCATGGGGCTCTCTCCATGAGTCTGTCCACCGAGCCCGCCACTCAAGGGGCGTGAGATGAAGCCCATCAAGCCCACCTGCAGGCAGGCCCAGAAGGCTCGCGATGAAGTCACCAAGCGCATGGCGGCACGACTGCGGTCCATGCACCTCATGGCGGATGGCTTCCCGACTCTCAAGCTCAAAGGATCAGCGATGAACACCACGATCACCCAGGCCGAAGCAGCCGACATCCGCGATGCCGTGTTGCATGCGGCAAGCCAAGGGTCGCTGACGCCGGAGTGTCTGGCACTGTCCCTGATCAAGGCGTTCGACCTCATCCGCGAGGCCACGGAGCCCGCCCAGCCGACGGGGCAAGCATGACCGCCTACATCGTCACGCAGATGGTGCTTAGCGCCCTGGTCATCTTCGGGGCGGCCGTAGCCCTTGCTCGACCAAAGTCCTCCGCGCCCGGCTTTGGTTCTCAGATGCTCAACGTGGCGATCAACGTCGGCCTTCTTTGCTGGGGCGCTTGGCTGCTGGCCAAGGTGTAGGCCATGCCCCTGCGCTACTCCTTTTCCATCCTTTTTGCTGGCGTCGCCTTGGTGGCATATGGCGCGGCAGCGGAGACGCCTTCCATCGCATGCATGCAGATCGGGGTAATCGCTTCGATCTTCGGCGTGCTGAGCATGTTCGACATCGCCAAGGAGTGATCCATGACCGTCACCGCCATTGCCATCGGCATGACCGTTTACGCGGTCCTCGTCTTTCTTCTCGTGCTCTTCATGCGTGGCCGCGACGTTCGCCGCCCCGGTGAATACGACGAGTGATCCCAAGGCCACTAGAGCCGCATCAAACACGCTTATCCAACAACTACGAGGGGACTCCGAGCCCTCCGGGGCCAGTTCAACCAACCGACCAGATCCACCATGTACGCCAACCCCGCCCACATCCGCAAACACCGCGTCAACCTCTCGATCAACGACGAGCACCGAGCGCTTTTCACTGACGAGGCCGAGGCCCGAGGAATGCAGATCACTCCTGTGATCCTGCAGCTGGCCTTGGAGGCTTTGGCATGGAGGCGTAGTCATGCCGCGGATTCTGTGGAAGTGGCTCCCCAAATGCGACGCGCTAACGCGTAACCAAGGAGTAGCCCTTGCCTGAAATCACAGAGCAGCCGCCCAGTGCTGAGCTGCCGGAAGACAAGTACCGCGCCCTCGTGGAGTACGCAATGGCGAGCGGGCTTGAGTTCGACCAGGCGGTGATGCGCCTGGCGTTGGAACGTCTGGACGAAGTGACCCTTGGGCGCCGGCTCAAGGTCCGTACTTTGATCCAGGGAAATGCGTAACGCATTTGTGCCTAGGTTGTGTCTTAAGAGCACGGATTAGGAGCGAACGATGCCTCTCAGTTATGTCAACTTTCGCGGCGACAAGGTGTTGATTGCCTCGCTCGGAGGTCCAGCCAAAAAGGCCGCACCGAAGAAGAAGGCGGCGGAGTACCACAAAGGATGGGTCGTGCTGGGGGTTGATCCCGAGCGCGTCATCAAGGCGCAGGAAGAGCACGAATACCACAGGCTGCGCCAACGGCGTGAAGGCGCGTTTGATGCCGACAAGTGGATCAAGGATGCCTCGCTCAAGCCTGCGCGCACGAAGCCTTTCGAGGTGGAGTCGTCCGCCTATCAATGCGCCGAGTTGGCCCGCAAAGCCGGCTGGCACCGCGTCACTGTCCGTTGCCTTTCGAGCGCCGCATGAGCACATCCCCCTTCAACTGGCGCTCCACGCCCATCCAAACCCCCCTGCGCAAGCTGGACCAGGCCAAGCGCATTCAGATGGGCGCCTCCCGCGCTGCACGGGCTCGCGGCACTGCTGCTCACTACCGCGTGCGGCCGATTGATCCTGTTCGCGCCGAGCCGTATTTCAAGAGGGCTGAGTAAGTGGCTCGTATCCGCACCATCAAGCCCGAGTTCTTCACCAGCGAAGACATCGTGAACCTGTCTCCACTGGCTCGTCTGCTCTACATCGCCATTTGGTGCGAGGCAGACAAGGAAGGCCGGTTGGTGTGGAAGCCCGTCACGTTCAAGCTGCGGTACTTCCCGGGCGACAACTGCGATATCCAGGCGCTGTGCGACGAGATCGTGTCTACGGGTCTCGTGGTGCTGTATGGCCAGGGCTATGCCCATATCCCTGCCTTCAAGGCTCACCAGCACATCAACCCGCGTGAGTCTGCTTCGCAACTGCCCGATCCACAAGAACAAACGACGCGTCAACCACGCGTCGGCACGCGTCAACCACGTGACAGTGACGCACAGGGAGGAAGGGAAGGGAAGGGAAAGGAAGGAATACGCGACGCGTCGCGTGACGAGCCTGACGGCTTCGTTCGTTTTTGGAAAGCATGGCCGGATACCGACCGGAAACAAGCCAAGGGCAAGTGCCTGGAGGCTTGGAAAAAGGCGAGCGCTGAGCGTGACGCTGCGGTGATCCTGGCTCATGTCGAGCGAATGAAGACCTCGCCAAGCTGGACGAAAGACGCCGGGCAGTTCGTTCCTGCGCCGCTGGTGTACCTCAACCAAAAACGGTGGGAGGGTGCCAACGACGACACCACCCCCGCCCAGCAGGTGAGCTTCGTATGACCGGCGAGAAGCCTTTGCTTCAACTCCGCCGTGCTGGGCACAAGCCCCGTGCCGTGTGGGTCGTGGATGGCGAGGGCTTTTCGGCTCGGTCGTGGCACGAACACCCGCAAAGCTGGACGCGGGAGTGGCAGCCCGAGATCGAGATTGCAGAGGACGACATCCCGGAGGCGCTGGATCTTCGCGTTGTCGTCGGCATGGTTGTGTTGGCTCAGTGCTTCCGCAGCCCGAGCCGGGCAAGGCGTCTGCATCAGGCCCTGATCGCGGCCAATGCGAAGACGGTGGTGACAACGATTCACACGCAGGAGGGCGTGGAAATGCTGACTCATGGGGTGACGAATGGCTGAGATTTTCAGCACCGAGGACGTGGACTTCGCGCAGTACGAGCGCGAGACCGACGCGCAGCAGAAGGTCAAGCCCGCATCCGTTTGGATGCAGGAGCTGATCGAACGCATCAAGAACCCCGTGCGGCCGAAGCGCACGCTGATGCCCTGGCGCAAGACGCACGGCCTGATTGCGTTCCGCCCGGGCGAGGTGACGCTGTGGGGTGGCGCGAACGGCAACGGGAAGTCGCTGGTGACTGGGCAGGTTGCTTTGTCGCTGTGCGCGCAGATGCAGCGCGTCTGTGTGGCCAGCTTCGAGATGAAGCCCATGAAGACGCTGGAGCGCATGGCCAGGCAGTATGCGGGAGAGAACCCGGACCACCCCGCGTTCCGCGGCAACGCCGACGCAATCGAGCTGCTGGTGGGCGCCTATGGCGAGTTCTCTGCGTGGTCCACCGACAAGCTGTGGCTGTACGACCAGCAGGGCACCGTGACCGCAGATCAGGTCTGTGCAGTGGCGCGCTACTTCGCGAAGGAGAAGCAGGGTCAGCACTTCTTCATCGACTCGCTGATGAAGTGCGTCAGCGGGGAAGACGACTACAACGGCCAGAAGGCGTTCGTGGATCAGCTCACGTCCATCGCGCGGGATTACGGCATGCACATCCACCTCGTGCACCACATCCGCAAGCCGCAGAGCGAGGACCACAAGCCTAACAAGTACGACTACAAGGGTTCGGGCTCGATCACCGATCAGGTGGACAACGTGATCAGCGTGTGGCGCAACAAAGCCAAGGAGCGCGACCGCGAAGCCGGCAAGGAGGTGGACGAGGCTAAGAACCCCGACACGCTGCTGATTTGCGACAAGCAGAGAAATGGCGAGTGGGAAGGAAACATCGGCCTCTGGTTCCACCGCGACAGCCAGCAATTCGTGGGCATGGCCAATGACGAGCCCATTAAGTTGTTCCTCCACCCCGAGGACTGCTGACCGCCTACAGCGTCAGCTAAATCACATGGTCCACATGCTCAAGGTCTGCCCCTACCAAGGAGCCAAGGTCTACATGTGGAGCAAGGCAAAGAACCTGGCTCATGAAGAGCCGGATGTGTACGGGGAGCTTCCCCGGTTGCTTGAGAACGCGATGAAGGAGAAGTGAGATGCAAAAGAAGGTTCCGACCGTTTTTATCGGAGTGCGTGTTGAAGCCGAAGTGCTGGCTGAAGAAATTTTCACAAGCCTTGAACGTGAGGACTTGTTCAGCCTGATCGTCCAACTGGATGAGCGAGTGGCTGACTATGAGTTCACCGAATCACTGGTGAAGCACTTCACCGAAGCGCTTGCCAGGGAAGACGAAGCCGCAAGGGAGTTGTGATGGCAAAGATCAAGTGGAAGGTGCAGTACCGCAAGAGCCGGAAAGGTCGCTGGCTCAACATCTGGCCGATGCATGCCACCCGCAAGCAGGCGCGCGCTTCTGGCGTCTTTGAGCGCCAGTTTCACGGCTTCGGTAACACCCGCGTCGTAGCGGTGAGGGGGAAGAAGTGATGGGCGCCGAACTTGCTGATCTTGAACTGGCCATGCATGCGTTTCGCATGATGCGCAGCGGTCGGTACAAGAAGGCCGACCAGCTCTTCAACGACCTCAAGGGCGAGTTTCCCGACATTCCTCCTGAGCGTCTGCGCGCGGTGTTGGCTCGGCTCGCGCGAAAGCTGCTGGACGTGGAATGACCGACTCCACCTACACCCACCGCACTGTGGTCCTGATGGCAGAGCAGGCAGCCAAGGCCGGACTGCCGCATATCGGCGCATGCCCGTTCTCGTGGAAGTTCCAGCCCGAGAACATGAAGCTGTGGATGGATACCTACACGGCCAAGAGGGCAGAGATGGAGGCGGAGAAGGAGCTATGACCGAGACCGTAAAGCTCACCCTCTTCAACGCCCAGCAAGGCCACCAGGCATTCACAAGGGCATGGGAATGGGCCAAGGCTCATCTCATGGCAGAGCACCGCCTGACGCTGGAGGTGAAGCCGGAGAAGCGCTCCGATGCGCAAAACCGCAGGCTATGGGCGATGCTGACCGACATCAGTGAACAGGTCGAGTGGTACGGCCAGAAGCTCACGCCCTTGGAGTGGAAGCACGTTTTCAGTGCAGCCCTTAACAAGCAAAAGGTCGTCCCGGGCCTGGACGGCGGGTTCGTGGTGCTGGGCCTGTCCACGTCAAAGATGACGAAGGGCGAAATGAGCGACATGCAGGAGCTGATGACTGCATTTGGCGCTGAGCGTGGCGTCGTGTTCAAGGATGGGGAAGAGTGATGGCAACAGTAACTGTTTGGCTATTGCTTGGCATTGGTGGCACACAGGGCATGGCAATGGTTCCGACGGTGCCAATTGAGCGTTTCGCTACGGTCGATGAGTGCCAACGGATTCTGAGAGTGATTCAAGAGACGGGCTACAACGCCCGCCTGCGCTGCATTCAGGCGACCGTGCTGCGCCCATGACCCCCTTCAACCCAAAGCCCCGCCCCTGCAAGCACTGCGGCAAGCCCTTTGCCCCAGTCCGCCCCATGCAGTCTGTCTGCTCCCCACGCTGCGCCGCGCAGAAGGTCAAGGCCGACAAAGCCCAGGAGCGCGCACAGATCAGGACGCGCAAGGAGGCGATCAAGACCATTCCCGTGCTGCTGCGCGAGGCCCAAATCGTCTTCAACGCATGGATCAGGGAGCGCGACAAGCACAGGCCCTGCATCTCGTGCGATGCGCCTCCGCCCGATCTGTCCGGGTTGCATTCGGGGCGTGATGCTGGGCACTACAGAAGCGTTGGCAGCGCAAGCCATCTTCGATTCCACGAAGACAACGTGCACGGCCAGTGCGTCGAGTGCAACCAGTGGAAGTCGGGCAACGCCGTCGATTACCGCATTGGCCTTGTGAAGCGCATTGGCATCAATCGCGTTGATGCACTCGAAAGCAACAACGAGCCCCACAAGTGGACACACGACGAGCTGCGCGCCATCCGCGACACCTACCGCCAGAAGCTGAAGGAGATGAAGAAATGCTAATTGATTGCAAAGACGAGTTGACTCCCTGGTTTCGCCCCGATGTGACGCCGGCGCGTAAGGGTGTCTATCTCACTCGATGTAACTGGGGTGGCGGTGAGTGGTTTCAGTACTGGACAGGCCGCCGTTGGTCGGTAATTGCCTTCAATCCCGCCGACGCGCATGAAGATAGATCGCGCCCATCTACTGTCAACCAAAAACCGTACTGGCGCGGCCTCGCAAAGGAGTCCAAGAAATGCTGACCCGCACAGAACGAATCCTTCTGGCCCTTCAAAACGGCCCCATGACCGTCAAAGACGCCATGGCCCACCTCGGATGCGAGGAGAAGGAGGCAAGAAATGCCCTGGCCAACCTGCAGGAGAACGGCCGGGCGCGAGCTGAGCGAAAAGGCAGGGTGTGCGAATACCGGATCACAGAGACAGGGCGGCAAAAGATAGAGGACTTGCAGCACGACCAGGCCGACAAGACGCGACGCACTGCGGCGCTGTTCAAGACGGCTGAGCGGCCGAGGTTCATTGGAGGGATGCGATGATGATGGCGCACGAGTTCGACGTCCTGGACGATCTTCTGTCCCGCTGGCACCATTGGATGAAGGGCAAGCCCCTCAACGGCGCCGATCACGTCGCTGATCCAACGTTCAAGGAGGCCAATACCCGAGGGACATGGGACTCGGCATCGGAGATCCTCGACCGCGAGCAGGAAGCCAAGATCATGGCTACGGTGGATTTCCAGGTCAGCGGGGACTCACGAGGGCAGGGCGGAATGGCTGAGCCCTATCGCTCGGCGATCTACTGCTTGGCGCGGAACTGCTACACCGGCCGCAAGGTGTGGATGAGCCCCAGGCTCCCGAAGGACGCCCAGGAGCGGGGAGTGGTGATTCTGGAGGCCCGGAACATCCTCACGCGCCGGCTGATGGCTGCCGGTGTCATGTAGTGCTTGCGCGGCGACAAATTTCTGATATTCTCCGCGCCGTGGTGGGCGTGGTGCGTCCAGAAAAAGCCGCTCGGGAGTGATCCGGACGGCTTTTTGCTTGAGAGGAACCCATGACGACGATCACCATCTGGCTTCTTGTTGCAATGGGGCCGAACTTTGCCCCAGCTCAACCTATTGAGCGGTTTGCCGAGGCGGCTCCGTGTCAAGCTGCCGCGAATGCGCTGAACAGCTTGACCGGGCTGAAAAATCCGCTGCACCACTGTGTGCGCATGGATCGGGTTGTGGCAGCCTCGCGCAATGAATAGGCTGTCACGCCGCTAGTTGTCTCCTCATCCCTTTCTCTGGGGTTGCCCGGCTGTCTCACGATGGCCGGGCTTTTCTATTTATGGCTCGTCCAAGCTCTTACACCGAAGAGATCGCCCAGCGCGTGATTGACGGACTGTCGGATGGGCAGAGCCTGCGCAAGGTGTGCTCCGCCGACGACATGCCGGATCGCACCACCATCATGCGATGGATGGACGAGCGGGCTGAATTCGCCGCCAAGTGCGCGCGCGCGAGGGAGGTCGGCACCGATGGCATTCATGACGACATGGAAGACATCGAGGATCGCACGCTGTCTGGCGAGATCGATCCGCGTGTTGCCAACGTAGTGTTGTCTTCCAAGCAATGGCGGGCATCGAAGCTGGCCCCGAAGAAATGGGGCACCAAGGTTGACCTAACCTCCAGCGATGGAAGCATGAGCCCGCGAGGCGCCAAAGAACTGACCGATGACGAACTCGCGCGTATCGCCGCAGGAGGCAGCCCAGGAGCTGCTGATCAGGCGTAAGGCCCGAGCCGACATCCTCCGATACGTCAGTGCGATAGACGTTCCCGGCCGTCCGGTAGGCGATGACCAAGACGGTGAAGTGTTCAGGCCGGTGGAATCGGTCCTGGCGCATCACCACCGTATCCTGTTGCAGGAGCTGATCGAGGTTAGCAAGACGCCGCACGGCCGGATGATGGTCTTCATGCCCCCGGGTAGTGCGAAGAGCACGTATGCCTCGGTGGTGTTCCCCTCCTACTACCTGGGCGGGAACGAGAAGCGCAGGCTGATCCTGGCGAGTTATGGAGATGACCTGGCCCGCAAGATGGGCCGGCGCACGAGGTCGATCATCAAGCAACCCCGATACGCCGGGGTGTTCGGCTGTGGATTGACCTCCGAATCTCAGGCGGCGCAAGAGTTCGCGCTGACCAATGAGAGCGAATACATGGCCTGCGGCATCCTCTCTGGGATCACAGGCAATCGCGCTCACGGCATCATCATTGATGACCCTATCAAGGGGCGCGAGCAAGCGGACTCGGAAACGATCAGGCAGAAGACCTGGGACGCCTACGAGGACGATCTAAAGACGCGTTTGATTCCTGGCGGGTGGATCGTGTTGATCCAGACGCGCTGGCATGAAAACGACTTGGCCGGCCGCATCCTGCCTGAGGGCTGGAATGGTGAGTCGGGCGTCATCCGATGCAGGGATGGCAACGATTGGCGGGTGTTGTGCCTGCAGGCCAAGTGCGAGGTTGATAACGACCCGCTTGGACGAACGAGGGGCCAGTACCTCTGGCCGGAGTGGTTTGACGCCAAACACTGGGCGCAGTTCGAGCAGAACCCCAGGACGTGGAACGCGCTGTATCAGCAGCGTCCGAGTCCTCTGGACGGCGACCTGTTCAAGCCCGATCAGATCAAGGTGATCGACGCCATTCCGGCCGGGAATATCAAGTGGGTGCGCGGCTGGGACTTGGCCAGCACCACGGACGGGGATTGGACCGTCGGCCTGAAGTTGGGCCGCACGGACGATGGGCGTTTCATCATCGGCGATATCCGGCGCATGCGTGTCGGACCTGATGAGCGAGACGCCGCGATGGTCAACACCTCCTCAATGGATGGCCGGTCGGTCAAGCAGTCGATCCCGCAAGACCCAGGGCAGGCGGGCAAGACGCAGGTTCTGTACCTGACCCGCGCAATGGCCGGGTCGAGCGTCATCAGCTCCCCGGAGTCCGGCGACAAGATCACACGCGCTGAGCCAGTGGCCGCCCAGGTGAATGTGGGCAACGTGTCCATGATCCGGTCGGACTGGAATCAGCCCCTTCTCAACGAGTTGCGGAGCTTCCCCAACGGGACGAATGATGACCAGGTGGATGCGCTTTCGAGGGCGTTTGCCGAGCTGATCGCGCCCCGCAAATCGTTCTTCGGATAGCAATGTTCAACCTCTTCCGCAAACCTGCTGCCGCGCCGAAGGAAAGGGCGCCCAAGGTGGGTTTCTTCTCGACCCATTCGGTGATCGAGGAAGAGGGTCGGCCGAAGTTTGCCGACTGGCTGGCCAACGTGACGGCCAAGATGCCGAAGGTTGTGCCTGAAGGCGCAATGGACGACAGCTCGGGCGCCGTGACACTCAAGATGCAGTCGCAGCCCCAGGCGATCAACGAACTGTTGGCGATGTGGTACGCCAGCCAGTCGTTCATCGGTCACCAGCTGTGCGCCATCCTGTCGCAGCACTGGCTGATCGACAAGGCATGCTCCATGCCTGGCCGGGATGCGATCCGACAGGGGTTCGATGCGGTCAGCGTGGATGGGGATGATCTCCCCCCTGATTCGCTCAAGGTGCTGCGCCAGTACGACCGCAAGTACAAGCTTAACTGGAACCTAGAGCAGTTCATTCGGATGGGCCGGATCTTCGGTATCCGCATCGCGCTGTTCAAGGTCGAATCGACCGACGCGGAGTACTACGTCAAGCCGTTCAATCTGGATGGCGTGACGCCTGGAAGCTACAAGGGGATCGTTCAGGTCGATCCGTATTGGTGCGCTCCTGAGTTGGATCAGGCATCGGCTTCCATGCCGGACTCGATCCACTTCTACGAGCCGACGTTCTGGATCATCAACGGTCAGCGGTATCACCGTTCGCACCTCGTGATCTTCCGCAACGCCGAGCCCCCGGACCTGCTCAAGCCGATGTACCTCTACGGTGGTGTGCCGGTCCCGCAGAAGATCATGGAGCGGGTGTACGGGGCTGAGCGGACCGCGAACGAAGCCCCGATGCTTGTGCAGACGAAGCGCACGAATGTCTGGCTCACGGACATGGCGGCTTTCATCACCAAAGGTGATGAGGCTATTGAGCGGCTTCAGGACTGGGTCCGCTACCGTGACAGCTTCGGTCTGAAGATGGGCGACAAGGAAGGCGACGAGTTCCAGCAGTTCGACACGTCTCTGGCTGATTTGGACGCGGTGATCATGACCCAGTACCAGATCGTGGCCGCTGCAGCCAACGTGCCGGCGACCAAGCTGCTGGGCACGACGCCGAAGGGTTTCAACGCCACCGGGGAATACGAAGAGGCCAGCTACCACGAGGAGCTGGAGAGCATCCAGACGCACGACCTGACGCCGTTCATTGAGCGTCACCACGCGCTGGTGCAGAAGTCGTTCATCAATGGCGAGCAGATCGAGACGACCGTCTCCTGGCGCCCGCTGGACACGCCGACTGCGAAGGAACTGGCCGACACCAACCTGGTGAAGGCGCAGACGGGCGCGGCCCTGATCGGCGCGGGTGCCCTGAGCAGCGAAGACGAGCGCCGCCGCATCGCCACGGACCCGGACAGCGGCTACAACGAATTGGGCCTGGACGACCTGCCCGTGCCCCCCGACGATGGCGACGACGACCAACCTGATTAAGGGTGGCGTGCTGCGGCCTGCGGTGGACATCCAGCAGGAGTACGCGACCCCCATCCTGACGCTGGTCCGAAAGATGGGCGACGAGGTCAAGCGCGAGGTGCGCCGCCTGTTCTCTGAGTCAAGCTTCCACGCGATGGACGACGACAAGGGGGGTGGGGATGGCTATGGAAACATAGCATCCCAGGCCCGGATCGCCGTCAACGGCCTGATCGACAAATACGAGCCCCTGTTCCGTCGTATGGCGAAGAGGGCGACTAAGCGGATGGTTAACCGCACGGTCAAGAACAGTGCTGTCACGCTGGGGATGTCACTCAAGGAGATGTCCAAGGACGTCAGCCTTTCGACGGACTTCATCGATGAGCGGATCAGGGAGATCGTCAATGCCAGCACGGCCGAGGCGGTGAGCCTGATCAAGCTGATCCCGCAGAAGTACCTGAGCGAGGTTCAGGGCGCGGTGTCGCGGTCGATTGCGTCGGGGACGGGACTGCAGGAGCTGATCTCGTTCCTGAATGAGAAGTACGACCAGAACATCCGCCACGCTCGCAACGTGGCGATGGACCAGACCCGCAAGGTCTACAGCAATGTGAACGCCGCGCGCATGCAGGCGCTGGGCGTGAAGAAATTCGAGTGGGTGCACACGGGAGGTTCCCAGCATCCACGCAAGGACCATCAGGAGCTGAGCGGCAAGGTGTTCAGCCTGGATGACCTGCCTGTCATTGGCGTGATGTACGGCAACGAGGTCCGAGGCAAGCCCGGAGATCTGCCTTACTGCCGCTGCACGATGCGGCCCATTGTTTCGTTCGAGGATTGACATGGAAGAGCAGACCCGCAGCGCCGCAGGAGTGATGTACTCCGCTGGCGGCCGTGTGCTGCTGCTCAAGCGGTGCGCTGATTCGGTGCACGGCGGTACGTGGGGATTCCCCGCTGGCGGCATTGAAGAGGGCGAGTCCCCAGCCGAAGCCGCAGCGCGCGAGTCGGAAGAAGAGGTTGGGTTTCGTCCTTCTGTCCTGCGCCTGCTCTCGGAGGGAGAGGGCTTTACCCTCTTCGCAGCAAACGACGTGTTTTCGCCCGTCCTGAACGACGAACACGACGGCTACGTGTGGGCGCCGGTCAATGACCTGCCTACGCCGCTCCACCCGGGTGTCCAAGAAGCCATTGAGGCGGCGTCCAACGCCGTAGCGATGGACAAGACCGCGCGAGAACTGGACATCAACGGTTGGCCCGAGATTCGCGCCAACCCTCTGTCCAAGGTGGGCGTGTACCCCTATGCCGGCCGGTCCATCCCTGGCGCCGAAGAGCCGGACCGCATGTACATGGTCTATCGCCCGGCAGAAGAGCTGGCCGACCCTGACTGCATCGCCTCGTTTCGCCTCCTGCCGTGGATTGACAACCACGTCATGCTGGGCAGCGAAGAGGCTGGATTGATGCCTGCCGAGCGCAAAGGCGTGCAGGGCGTAATCGGTGAAGAGGTGTTCTTTCAGGAAGACACGCTCTACGGCAATTTGAAAGTTTTCTCCCAATCCCTGGCAAACCTGATCGAGGCCGGGAAGAAGGAGTTGTCCTGCGGATACCGCTGTGTCTACGAATGGACGCCTGGCACCTACAAGGGCCAGCCGTTCGACGTGATCCAGCGCCGCATCCGCGGGAATCACCTGGCTCTGGTTGAGTCGGGGCGAATGGGGCCAGAAGTCGCAGTTCTGGACGGCTCCGCTCTCGATCATTTCACGTTCACCCTTGACTCAAAGGATGTAAGCATGGCTGAAGAAACCAAGGACGGCGGCGAAGCTGGGGGCGGCATGTCCCTGGAAGACGCCGTGAAAGCAATCGAGCAACTGATGCCCGCCATCGAGATGGTGCGCAAGGCTGCTGAATCGAAGGTCGACGCCGAGCCCGCCCCCGCGGCTGTGGTCGACGCCGAGCCCGAGAAGAAGGACGAGGAAGAGAAGAAGGAAGCGCCCGCCATGGACGCGGCCGAAGTCTTCAAGACCTTCTCCAAGCTGGCCAAGCAGCGCGACACGCTCGCCGAGCAGATCTCGTGGCACGTCGGCACGTTCGACCATGCCGACATGACGGTGGAAGAGGTCGCCCAGTACGGCCTGCAGAAGCTGAACATCAACGCCCCCAAGGGCCAGGAAGTCGTCTTCCTCGGCGCCTACCTCCAAGGCAAGGGCGATCCCAAGCAGGCGAAGACCGTCAAGTCCGACGCCATGGACGCGAAGTCGTCGAACAGCTTCGTCACCCGCCACCTGAACAAGGAGTAAGGTCATGGCATTCCAATCGACCATCAACGTCAACCTGGCGTTCGGCGTTCCCGGTGAACTCATCGAGGAAGGCCCGCAGCGTGCTGAATCGCTGATCATCAACAGCAACGGCGGCACGAACACCGTCGGCTTCGCCTTCACCAAGTCGGCCTCCACCAACGTCGCCAAGGTCGGCGGCACGATCAACCAGGGCGCTGCCAGCGTCACCGGCTCGATCAGCGGCACGACCCTGACCGTGACCGCTGTGTCTTCGGGCACGCTGGGTGTCGGTCAGACCATCAGCGGCTCCGGCGTGACCGCTGGCACCACGATCACCGGCTTTGGCACGGGCACGGGCGGCACGGGCACCTACACGGTGTCTGCTTCGCAGACCGCCTCATCCACCACCATCACCGCGACGGGTGGTGCTGCGGTGTTCGCCGGCATCCTTTCCAATCCGAAGGTGTACGCGTCCATCGGCACGACCTCGGGCCCGCTGGCTCCGACGCTGAACCTGCCGGACAACACCCAGGGCGAATTCCTCACCATGGGCAACATCGTCGTGAGCGTCACGGGCGCCGCCAACATCGGCGACCAGGTGCAATACGACATCGTCACGGGCGCGCTGTCCTGCGTCGCTCCGGGCGCCTCGGCATCGGCGGGCAAGGCGCTCGTCCCGAATGCGAAGGTGTGGCGCTTCCCCACCGCGGCGACCGGCCTGGTTGCCATCATGCTGACCAACTGATCAGGGACGGAAGATCATGAACAAGAGCATCGAACACAGCCACATCGGCCCGCGCGATGTCCGCCCCGTCGTCATGACGCAGGCGGATGTCGCCGATTACCGCGAACTGCGCCAACTGGGCATCAACTTCGGTCCCGGCATCGTGTCCAAGATGGCCAAGGCCATGGACAGCTTTGCCATGGACGACCAGCAAGGCGGCATCACCACGCCGTCGATCACGACCCCCATCCAGTTCCTGCAGAACTGGCTGCCGGGCTTCGTGCGTGTGGCTACCGCCGCCCGCAAGATCGACCAGCTGGTCGGCATCACCACGGCTGGCTCCTGGGAAGACGAGGAAGTCGTGCAAGGCGTGCTGGAGAACATCGGCAACGCCCAGCCGTACGGCGACTACACCAACGTGCCGCTGGCAAGCTGGAATGTCGAGTTCCAGCGCCGCACCGTCGTTCGCTTCGAGAAGGGCTTCAAGGTCGGCAACCTGGAAGAGGCCCGCGCTGCCCGCATCCGCGTGAGCACCGCCGCCGAAAAGCGAGCCTCTGCGCAGCTCGGCCTGGAGATCACCCGGAACCTGGTCGGCTTCAATGGCTACAACTCGGGCACCAACCGCACCTATGGATTCCTGAACGACCCGGCGCTGCCGGCGTACGTGACGGTGGCCACCGGTGCCAGCTCGTCCACCCAGTGGTCCACCAAGACCTTTCTGGAGATCACGGCCGACATCCGCGAGGCTGCCGCTGCCCTGCAGACCCAGTCGCAGGACACGATCAACCCCGAGGGTGTGGACATCACGCTTGCGGTCCCGACGGCCTGCTATCAGTACCTGTCCACCCCCGCGGTCTACGGCGCCATGTCGGCGCGCCAGTGGATCAAGGAGACGTACCCGCGCATGCGCATCGAGTCGGCCCCCCAGCTGAACGCGGCCAACGGCGGCGCGAACGTGTTCTACATGTACGCGGAGCAAGTGGACGACGGCGCGAGCGACGACAGTCGCACCTGGGTGCAGGTGGTGCCGGCCCGCTTCCAGGCCCTGGGCGTGGAAAAGCAGGCCAAGGCGTACCTGGAAGACTACGCGAACGCGACGGCTGGCGTGATGCTGAAGCGTCCGTACGCCGTGGTTCGCCGCTCCGGCATCTGATCCTTTCGGATCGCCTCCTGGGCCTCTGTGGGCAACCACAGGGGCCTTTTCATTTGTGTGCCCCGGGCTCGGGGCTGTTGAAAGGCTCCAAATGGCCGGCAAGAAGATTTACGTTTTTTCCACCCTCGCCAACGACCAGAAGTACACCAACTGGGCTGACGGCGGCGGCGGCACCAACATCGAAACCGGCTCCGTCCTCATCCGTGGCGGCGCTGGCGTGGCGAATGAGCGCATCATCACCCCGCTAGGCGTGTCGACCGAGATCGATGAAGACCAGTTGGCGATTCTCGAAAAGAACAGCGACTATCAGCGGCATGTGAAGCTGGGCTTCATCAAGACCCAGGCCAAGCACTCCGACCCCGAAAAGGTTGCTGCCGACATGAACCGAGCGGATGCGTCCGCGCCGCTCACCCCGACCGCTGTTGCAGAGCTGGGGGAAGTGGACGCCCGGGACTGACCTGTGGACCACGCTCTCGACATCGCGGCATTCCGGGCCATGTTCCCGGAGTTCGCCGCATCCCCTGCCGACACCACGCTGCAAGCGTATTGGTCTATGGCGACGGGCTTCATGTCCTCGACGGACGGCGTGATGTTGAATGGCGCATCCCTTCAGCTGGGGCTCAACCTGCTGACGGCGCACATCGCCAAGATGCTGGGCGGGGCTGCGACGGGCTCCGTTGCACCTGGCCCGGTCACTGGCGGCTCGGAAGGGTCGGTGAGTTCGTCCTTTGCTGCCCCCCCGACTAAGAGCGGGTGGCAGTTCTGGCTGTCCACCACGCCCTACGGCCTTCAACTGTGGGCGCTGCTGCAGGTCCAATCTGCGGGGGGCTTGTACGTCGGCGGTCTTCCTGAGACTGGCGCTTTCCGCAAGGTCGGAGGTATCTGGTGAAGTCGCTCAACTTCGACAAGATCGAAGCGCGCATCGCCTCGATCCCCGAGAGCTTTGACGACAAGGTCGCCCAAATGGGGTGGTTCGACTCGGCCCGCTACCCGGATGGCACGCCTGTTGCCTATGTGGCGACGATCCAGGAGCATGGTGCCCCTGAAGTCAGCATCCCCCCTCGTCCCACGATCAAGCCCACTATTGAGAGCCGAAAGGCCGATTGGGTCAATCTGCTGGCCAGCGGTGTCAAGGCTGTGGCACAGGGCAAGATGACCGCCGACGAGGTGCTGGAGGGTGTGGGCCTGCAGGCTGCCGGCGACATTCGCAAGGCCATTGCTGCCATCAGCAGCCCTCCGCTGAGCCCGACAACCATCCTGCTGCGCAAGTGGCGCCGAGAAGGTCGCACGATCACCGGCAAGACGGTCGGGGAGGCCGCTGCCGCGGTGGCTGCTGATCCGAGCCTGATTGCTGGCGAGAACGCCAAGCCCCTGAACGATACCGGCCTGCTGGTCGCCACGCTGACGAACGCTGTAGGCAAGGCATGATCAACCTGCGGGCTATCGCCAACTCTGCAATCCAGCAGATCAACCCGAACATCATGGGAACGCTGCTGCGGTCCACTGGGTACACGACCCAGCCCGGGGGAAAGCGCGTGCCGACGTTCGACACGTTGACTGGCGAGATTCAGGTCCAGGCCATCGGCGCAAAGGATCTGGAGCACATGAACTTCCTGAACATCCAGGGAGTGATGCGGCTGGTCTACATCTGGGGCAACTGGGCCGGCGTTGTCCGAGCGGACCAGAAGGGTGGTGACATCCTGCAGTTTCCCCAGGTTCCGGGTGCTGAGGTTCAGGATTGGCGCGTGGTCAACGTCAAGGAGACGTGGCCCACCTGGTCCAGCGTCATTGTCGTCTTGCAGAGCCCCGCATCATGATCGTCACGCCGACGCAGAACGACCTGTTCGTGAAGCTGCAGACGTTCGTGATGGATGTTCTGTCTCTGGATGGCGAGAAGGTCATCCAGGGCATCGACAACGGCGTGCCCATGCCGCTGGGTGGGTTCGTGGCGATGACCGAGGTAGGTCGCACCCGTCTCGCCACCAACACGACCCGATACATCGACAGCTCGCCCACGATGGCGAAGGAATCGACACAGGCAACGAAGGTCAGTTTTCAGCTGGATTGCTACGGCCCCGCGTCTTCGGACTGGGCGGCGATCCTGGCAACGCTGCTGCGCGATGAATACGGGTGCATCGCACTCGCGCCCGTGATGCAGCCCCTGTTCACCGACGAGCCGCGAATGATGCCGCTGGTCGATGGTGAGCAGCAGTACGAACAGAGGTGGATGGTCCTGGCAGAGATGCAGGTCAACGCCACCGTCTCCAGCCCCGTGGAGTTCTTCGATCAGGCCCAAATCGGGCTGGTCGAGGTCGATTCCTCCTTTCCTCCCGCGCCGCTGATCACATCCTTCGGGGGTCAGTTGGTCGAAACCTTCGCTGGCCAGCCCATCGTGAGCGGCACGCTTGAAGGGTAGCCCCGCCAGACTTGGCCACCCAGCCCGCCGAGTGCGGGCTTTTTTCTTGGAGCATTGAATGACGATCCCCGCAAGTTACTTTGTGGACGTTCTGCCGTCGGTAATTGGCGCGGCAGGTAGTGCCATCGACCTGAACGGCGTCATGCTGACCCGCAGCACTTACGTGCCGATTGGCGCCGTGCAGCAGTTCGCCACGGCGGATGATGTGGGGAAGTATTTCGGCCCGACGTCAAACGAGAAGGCAAAGGCTGACATCTACTTTCTTGGCCCCGATGGGAAGACCAAGACGCCCGGCCGGCTGTACTTCGCTCAGTACCCGTCGGCAAACGTGGCGGCCTATCTGCGCGGCGGGTCGATGGCGGCAATCTCGCTCGACACCCTCAAGACCTACACCGGCACGCTGACCATCGTTGCCGATGGTGTGTCGAAGACGTCCAGCTCCATCAACCTGTCGAGCGCAACGAGCTTCAGCAACGCTGCGTCGATCATCACGGCAGCCTTCACGACGCCGGGGTTTGCTGTCACCTACGACGCGACCCAGCAGGCGTTCGTCGCAACGTCCTCGACCACGGGCGCGTCCTCGACCATGGCGTTCGCCGCGGGCACCATTGCCGCTTCTCTGAAGCTGACCAGCGCAACGGGCGCGGTGACGTCCCAAGGCGCGATTGCTGGTGTGCCCGCGACCAACATGGACGCCATTAAGGCCGCGACCCTGAATTGGGCGACGTTCACCACGCTATGGGAGCCCGATTTGGCCGAGGCAGAAGCGTTCAGCGCCTGGTCCAACTCTCAAGGCGAGCGCTACGCCTACGTTGGCTGGGACACGGACATCAACGCCGCCACGTCGGGCAGCACGACCACTTGGGGCGCCTACCTCAAGGCCGGCAATCTGGATGGCAGTCTGCCGATCTACGGGCCGTCGGAGCACGCGGCATTCGTCATGGGCTGGGCCGCATCGCTGGACTTCGACCGCTTGAATGGATCGCAGACGCTCGCCTACAAGCATCAATCCGGCCTCCTGCCGTATGTGACCGATGCCTCCACGGCGCAGGCCCTGGAAGACAACGGGTACAACTTCTACGGTGCTGCGGCAACGGCCAAAGACAGCTTCGTGTTCATGTTCCCGGGTTCTGTGTCTGGAAGCTGGCTGTGGGCACAGCCCTACTTCAATCAGATCTGGTTGAACGCCAACTTCCAGTTGTCCATGCTGACGCTGCTGATGAACATCAACAGCGTCCCGTACAACGTCGATGGCTATGCGCTGGTGGAAGCCGCGCTTCTCGACCCCATCAACAAAGCCAAGAACTTCGGCGCCATCCGCGCCGGCATCAATCTTTCTTCGGCACAGAAGGCGCAGATCAAGACGATCCTTGGGGTTGATGCGTCGCCCGCCATCTACGCCAAGGGCTGGTATCTACAGATCGTGGATGCCACGGCCGACATCCGCGTTGAGCGCCGCAGCCCTTCGATGACGTTCGTGTATACCGACGGCGGATCGATTCATCGGCTCAACCTGGCCTCCATCGCCGTTCTCTAAGGAGCTGAAATGTCGATCACCGCTGCAAACTCGACGTTCTATCTGTCGATCCAAAATCTCTACCCCACCCCCCAGCGACTGCAGGGCTATTCGTCGGACGATGCGTTTACGACGGAAGCCATCGACATGGCCGAAACGGTGATGGGTGTGGATGGCTACATGTCCGCAGGCTTTGTGTTCAACGCCACGCCTCAGACTGTGGTCCTCATGCCCGACAGTCCGAGCCTGGACCTGTTCGAGCAACTGCAGAGCGCGACCAAAACAACCCGCGAGGTCTACCGCTTGGATGCGACGGTCTGGTTGCCTGCCATAGGCAAGAAGTACACCCTGACCAATGGCGTGCTGCAGCAGGCCCCGGCCATCGCTGCCGTGAAGAAGACCCTTCAGCCGCTGACGTTCCGGCTGATGTGGGAATCGGTCATCGCTGAGCCCTTCTGATGGCCCGTCGCACACTGAACTGGACGGCCACTGACGGCCGCGACAAGGGCAAGCGCTTCCTGCTGACCGAGATGAGCGCGCGCGAGGCCGAGAACTGGGCTTTGCGCGCTCTTCTGGCGCTGGGCAAAAACGGCATCGAGATCCCCGACACCGCCTTCGATGCGGGTATGGCAGGCATTGCTCGTGTTGGCCTGGGCCTGTTCCTCAAGGCCGATCCCGTGACCGCCGCCAACCTGCTGGACGAGCTGATGGCCTGCGTGCAGATCCAGCCCGACCAGCGCAACCCCAATGTGTCCCGTCCGCTGGTGGACGACGACACCGAAGAAGTGCAGACCCGCATGAAGCTGAAGATTGAGGTCTTCAAGCTGCACACGGATTTTTCGATGGCCGTCGCCCCCTCGACATCGGGCCAGGCGCCGGCATAAGTGGCCCCCGCCTGATCAAAGCGCCCAACGTCCCCGCGACGATTGCCCTGGTGGTGCAGTCGAAGCTGGCGACCTATGCCGAGCTGGACACGTCACTCGGCATCATGGACCTGCATGACCTTCTGGAGATTCATGCGGTCCATCTGTACAACCAGCAGCAGATAGACGAGTTCAAGAGTAGGCCCTGACCATGGCAAGCATCATCGACGCACTGCTGGTCACCATTGGCTTGGATGCCACGGGGTACAAGCGCGGCCAGAAGGAAGTCGAAGAGGCCAACCGAAAGCTGTCCGACGAGGAACAGAAGCAGGCCAAGGAGCAGCAGGCCCGGCAGAAGGCCGCAGTGGAGGGCTTCCGCGCGATCCGCAATGAGATCCTGACCATCGTATCTGCTGCCCTAGGTGGCAAAGCGCTGAAGGACTTCATGGCCGACGCCACGGCGACGAATCGGCAACTGGGGATCAATGCCCGCAACCTGGGCATGTCGGCCTCGCGCCTGAAGGCGTGGCAGGACGCTGCGAAGGCTGCTGGCGGAACGGCTGAAGGGCTGACCAACAGCATGCAGGGGCTGGCTCAAGCGATTGAGCAGCACCAGCAGGGCAACCCGACCGAAGCCACGCGCATGCTCGCGCGCATGGGTGTCAACTTCAATGAGAAGGACATCGAGAAGCTGACTGCTGATGTGGCGGGAGCACTCCAGCGCATCGGGAAGGAATACGGGCCGCAGACTCAGATCTTCGCGGCCAATGCCTTGGGCATCGATCCCGGCACGCTGGAACTGCTGCGCCGCGGCAAGGATGGGGTTTCCAAGCTCGTCAACCAGATGGCCGAGCACACGAAGTCGTCCAACGATGCCGCGCAGGCGTCCGGCCGGCTGACCTCGGCGTGGGGTAACCTGTCCAACCGTGCCGGCGACCTGGGGAATCGGATCTACGTCGCGTTGGTGCCGGCCCTGGAGGCGGCATCCAACCTGCTGACCAAGATCCTCGACACCATCCTGAAGGTGGACGAGTCCACGGGCGGCTGGACGATCAAGATCGGGGCGCTGTCGTTTGCCCTGGTGGGGCTGGCTGCTGGCTTGCGAACAGTCCTGACTATTGGCCGTGGCTTGCTTGCCCTGATGGGCGGCGGTGCAGCGGCGGGGGCGGCTGGTGCAGCAGCCGAGGGCGGTGCCGCAACTGGCGCAGCCGCCGCTGCAGGGGGTGGCCTATTGGCTCGTCTGGCGTGGCTCTTCAAGGGCGGCGTGGGTCTTAGCGCGCTGATCTACTCGGGATCGCTGAACGCGAACGAGGACGCGGAGCTGGCGCGCATTCGTGGCGAGGGCAGTCCAGATGCGCCCAAGCAGTTCGCGGAGTTGGAGAGCAAGTGGGGCCTGCCGCCTGGGATGCTCGACAAGATTTGGAGCATCGAGTCCAGCCGTGGCAAGAACATGGTTTCGCCAGCAGGGGCAACCGGCCACTTTGGGTTCATGCCTGGAACTGCGGGAGACATGGGTCTTTCGCGTGAAGACACGTTCGACCTCGGAAAGTCTTCGGAGGCCGCCGCCAAGTACATGTCCATGCTGCTCAAGAAGTACAGCGGCGACACCGAAAAGGCCCTGGCTGCCTACAACTGGGGCATGGGCAACGTTGACCGTCAGGGCATGGCGAACGCCCCGCTTGAGACGATCAACTACATCAAGAAGTACAACAACCTCGGGGGCCGTGCTGGCAACACCACGACCAGCGAAACGCACATCCAGAGTCTGACGATCAACACGCAGGCTACGGATGCGCAAGGTATCGCCCGTGAACTCCCTTCTGCCCTGGGCGCGAACTCCCTGGTGCCCAACTTCGCCACTGGGGTGAACTGATGCCGCTCATCGAATACCCGGACGTCCCGCTCGCTGCGGGCGTGCCGGATGTCGCGCGTCAGGCGGCTGTGCAGGCGGTGGGAGCGCTGCCGGAAATCACTGTGGCCGCCGAGCGCGACACCGTTGACCTCATCCAGTCTCCGACGGCTTGGGCGATCCTGTACGAGGATGGCACTCCCGCACTGGAGCCGGATTCGGTGGTGGCCATCGACACGCGCAACGAACAGCGCCTGGTCGGTCACCCTATCGAACAGGGGTCGTTCAACACCATCAACAAGGTGGCGACGCCCTACGAAGTCCGGCTGCGCATGACATGCTCTGGCAATGGGGTGATGACTCGGGATTCCTTCCTGGCCCAACTCCGCGTGCTGGTAGACGGCATCGACCTGCTGACTATCGTCACGCCGGATGAGGTGTTTGAAAACGCCAACCTGACGCACATTGACTACCGGCGCGAGTCGCGTAACGGCGTTTCCCTGCTGACGGTGGATGCATGGTTTGAAGAGGTCCGCCAGGCCGGTGCCAACCCCAAAACCAGCACCATCGCGCCTTCGGGGGCGGCGAACCGTGACGGCGGGATTGTCCAGGCGCCCACGATGGCCCAGGCGACCGTCGGGAGTATCGAGAACGTCGCTCTTCGTACTGCTGGGCTGTACGGCCAGCAACTCACGCAGACCGCCCTGAACTCGGCGATTGGCCGTCTGCGGGTTGCGGCCAGTGCCAATCTGAACATCCCCGGCCTCAAGTCGGTCTACGCTCGGTTGTACGGCTGATGCAGCAAATCAACATCACCGCCGTGCCGTCGCAGACCGTGGAGGTCACGCTGGCAGGTCAAGATTGCACCATCGTGCTCCAGCAGAAAGAGCAGGGGCTATTGATCGACCTGACCATGGGTGGCGTCAAGCTGACGTCTGGCCAGGTGTGTCGTGATCGGGTGCGGATCGTGCGTCATGCCTACCTAGGGTTTGTGGGTGACCTGTCCTTCGTGGACACGCAGGGCACAAGCGACCCGGAGTATTTGGGGCTGGGCACTCGGTACGTGCTGGGCTACATCGAGGCGGATCTACTGTGACGCTGGCAAAGCGGAAGCTCACGGTCACGCTCATCAAGGGCAAGACCGCCAAGACGGAAGAGCAGACGTTCCAGCTTGAAGGGCTGCGGGTTGAAGCTCGCATCGACAACCCGGGCGGATTTCAGTCGTGGGGAAGTCTGCAGGCGCGCGTGTTCGGTCTTCGCCGCGAGGTGTTGAACACCTTCACGATGGTGGCGGGCAAGACCATTGGACAGACGAACAACCGTGTAATCGTGGAGGCCGGCGACGACGTGACCGGCATGTTCCGCGTGTTCGACGGCAACATTTTCTTCTCCGCGCAGAACCTGCAGGGGGCGCCAGACGTGTGCTTGGAACTGGTGGCGGTGTCGGCCATGTATGAGCGTATGGCCCCCGCCGCACCGAACAGCTACAAGGGCGAATTCGACGTCGCCACGGCGATTAAGGGTTTGGCGCAGGCTGCAGGCTTTGGATTCGAGAACGCAGGCGTCACGGTGAAGCTGCGGGACCATTACGCGGCTGGCTCGCTGATCGACCAGATTTACGACCTAGCCCGCTCGGCCGGAATCATGTGCAGCATCGACAACCGGATTGTCTCGATCTGGCCCAATGGCGGAAGTCGGAGTGAGCGCATCATCAAGGTCAGCGCGCAGACCGGCCTAGTGGGCTACCCGACTATCTCAAGCAACGGCACAGCAATCCGCACGGTCTTCAACCCTGCGATCAACATCAGCGCGAAGATCGACCTTGAAAGCGTGATCGAGCCTGTGAATGGGCGGTGGTACTGCCAGACCGTGACGCACGAACTGGCATCGCTGGTGCCCGATGGCCCCTGGTACACGGCGGCCACACTGACCCCGACGGATTTTTATGTCGCTCGGAACTGAAGCATTCGGCACGCGCACTGCAACTTCGGGCTCCAGCAAAGGCAACGAACAACTGTTCGTTATCGAAGCGCTGCTGTCCAAGGTGCGAACCTGCTACCCGGTCAAAGTGCTGGCCGTCACGAACAGCGGTGGCGTCGAGCCCATTGGCTATGTGGACCTCGAAGTCCTCATTACGCAGCTGGACGGGGATGGGAATGCGATCCCGCACACGACCATCTACAACGCGCCTTATCTACGTGTGCAGGGCGGCCGGAATGCAGTGATCCTGGATCCGGAGGTGGGGGACATCGGGGTTGCGTCCTTCGCGTCGCAAGACATGTCCGGGGTGAAGGTGGCGAGGGGAGTGTCCCCGCCTGGCTCGAAGCGCCGGCACCACTTCTCCGATGCGGTGTACCTGTACTCAATCATTGCCGGAGCGCCCGAGCAGTACGTGCGCTTCTACAGCGGCGGGATCGAGTCAGTCACTCCGAACGAGTTCAAGGTGAGCGCCAAGAACATCGTTCTGAACGCTCAAGAAAGCATCACGTCCACCGCAACCAACATTGACCAAATCGCATCGGTTGCAGTGGCTCAAACCGCCCCGGTGGTCGGCCTGAACGGCGCGATCACGCAGACGGTCGCCACAGGCGGAAGTACCGACGTTCAACTGGTCGGCCCGGTCAATGTGCAGCAGCAGGTCCATTCCGACACTGACGTGACCGCCGACACGGTCAGCCTCAAGGCGCACGTTCATTCGGGCGTGCAGGACGGCACAGACAACTCCGGTCCGCCCGTCTAAGGCGCACCATGCAAACACAGGCCCGCCACTGAGCGGGCCTTTTCTTTTGGGGAACCGAATGAGCAATGTCCCGTCGCTGACGATTGACGGAACAGGCGTGACCCTGCCTGCGGAGCAGGACATCCTGGCCGGGGTTCAAGCGGACATCAATGAAGCGTTCGGGGGTGGTGTCAACCCGGGCCTGTCTACCCCCCAGGGTCAGATTGCCCAATCGATGACGGCCATCATCGGCGACAAGAACGCCCAGTTCGCCGAGCTGGTCAGCAACGTGGACCCGGACTCAGCGGATGGCCGGTGGCAGGACGCCATTGCCCGCATCTACTTCCTAGACCGCATCCCTGCCTCCGGGTCTGTGGTCATCGGCAAGTGCATCGGCGCCGTGGGGACGCTGATCCCTGCGGGCACGCGCGCTCAGGACACGAACGGCTACGTCTACGCTTCGACAGCGGACGGCACGATTGACTCTTCGGGCTTCACAGAGATCCAGTTCCAGAACACCACGACCGGCCCCATCGGCTGTGCGGTGGGGGCGCTGTCGATCATCTATACCGCGGTGATCGGGTGGGACCGGATCGAGAACGAGTCCGAAGCCGTCCTTGGAACCAACGTCGAATCTCGCGCGGATTTCGAGTACCGCCGATCCAACTCCGTCGCCCTGAATGCGACCGGCTCTTTGCCGGCGATCTACGCCAACGTGCTGGACGTGGATGGGGTCTTGGACGCCTATGTGACCGAGAACCCGACCAGCTCCACGGTCACGAAGGGCTCGACCAGCTATTCCCTAGCTCCGCACTCGATCTACGTGGCCGCGGTGGGCGGGACAGCATCCGCCATTGCACAGGCTATCTGGACGCGCAAGAACACGGGCGCTGACTACAACGGCAACACGGCGGTGACGGTGACCGACAGCGAAGGCTACGAGCCCCCGTATCCGTCCTACCAGGTCAAGTTCGAGATCCCCTCGGACCTGCCGATTTATTTTGCGGTGGAGATTGAGGACTCACCCGACCTGCCCGCTGACGTGGTGGCGCAGGTCAAGGCGGCCATCGTGAGCGCCTTCAACGGGTTGGATGGTGGCGCACGGGCTCGCATCGGATCGCGCATCCTGGCCAGCCGCTTTTATGCCCCGGTGCAGGCGGTGAGTACGGCGGTGGAAGTGCTGTCCATCCTGATCGGCACGACGTCCTCCCCCGCGCTCAATTCGCTGACTGTCGGCATCGACCAAGTGCCCACGATCAGCGCGGCCAACATCTTGGTGACGCTGGTGAGCTGACATGCGCGACGTCATCAAGACCATCGAAGCGCAGTATGGAAACAGCCCGACCATCCTCGCGCTGATCCAGAACTTCAACGACTGCATCGATCCCTCGGCCAACATCGATGCCTTCTATGACGTCGTATGGAACGTGGATTCAGCCCAGGGTTTTGGGCTAGACATCTGGGGGCGCATCGTCGGCGTCAATCGCAACATCCGCGTCGCCGCAAGCGATGCGTACTTCGGCTTTCAGGAGGGCGTGAACTATCAGCCCTTCGGTCAAGCCCCGTTCAACTCGATGGCATCGAGCAGCGGCACCAGCATCTACGCGCTGACGGACGACGCTTTCCGCACGCTGATCCTGGTCAAGGCGCTGGCCAACATCAGCAACAGCACATCGCGCGCCTACAACCGGCTACTGCAAAACCTCTTCGCAGATCGGGGTCGATGCTTCGTGCATGACACGGGCGGCATGCAGATGCGGTACGTCTTCGAGTTCGACCTGCTGCCCTACGAGATTTCCATCATGACCGCGTCGGGCGCATTCCCTCGCCCTGCAGCGGTGGACGCGAAGGTTCTCGCGCTCGATCCCGCATCCACGTTCGGCTTCGCTGAAGCCGGAAGCTTCCAGCCCTTCAACCAGGGCGCATTCCTCGCAAACCAAGGACTTCGCAATGTTGCTTAGCGACGCCCCATCGCCGATTCAGCTCCCGTTCGCCAACAGCGGGGCGAAGAACACCATTCCCGTTCCCTCGCAGATCAGCGTGACGCCTGGCCGGGCCTCGTACACGGATGGCTTCCCGCCGCTGACGCGAACGCCTCTGGCAGCTGGTGGTGTTCCTCCGTTCGGCGAGGACATGAACGGCATCCTGAATGCCATCACCG
Source organism: Pseudacidovorax sp. DMC4 (assembly GCF_056314265.1). Lineage (NCBI taxonomy): Bacteria > Pseudomonadati > Pseudomonadota > Betaproteobacteria > Burkholderiales > Comamonadaceae > Pseudacidovorax > Pseudacidovorax sp. DMC4. The sequence goes on from NZ_JBQUYR010000003.1 coordinate 404,060, forward strand.
ACGTACAGCAGTGGCAGACGTCGGGCGGCCTGTTCACGTACAGCGCGGCGCAGGCGCCGGCCATCGGCGGCTATCCGAAGGGAGCGATCCTGCTCAAAACCTCGGGCGCGGGGTTCTGGGTCAACTCCGTCGATGGAAACGTGACGGACCCGGACGCCGGTGGCGCTGGCTGGGTGGATCTGCTCCAAAACGCAATGTTCGGTGTGGACTCGGGATCGGCGAACACATACGTCGTCGCCCTGCGCCTGGGTAGCACTTCGATTGCCGACGGCACGGTGGTTCGCTTCAAGGCAAATGCATCCAACAGCGGCGCCTGCACCTTGAACGTTGGATCGCTTGGGGCAAAGGCCCTGATCGGGGCGGGTCAAGAGGCACTGCAGGGCGGCGAGATTGTTGCCGGTGGCATGTGCATCGCCACCTGGAGCTTGGGGCTCAATAGCTGGGTGCTGAATCAGTGCACTGGCGGTGCTCAGCCCGTGGCGCTGGCCACGAACTGGCGGCATGCGGTGCGCCGAGATCAGACGATCGGTGATGGCGGCACTGCGCTGCAACTGGTGACGGGCAGCCGCGCCATCGGCGTCACGTACACGAACACGAGCGCGCGGCCGCGCATCGTCATCATCGACCTCGGCATCTCCAGCGGCGTGGCTCGTGCATATGTCGGCGTGCAAGAAGTGTGGTTCTTCTCGGGGGCGAGCGGATTCAGCACGGCATTTCTCATCGTGCCGCCCGGTGCGACCTATACCGTTGGCGGCGTCTCTGGCTCCGCCTCCATCGAATACTGGTTGGAGTACTGAGCATGCGATTCTTCAAGAGCGCCGCGACTGGCGCCGTTCACGCCTACGACGATGATGTCGTCATTGAGAGCGATGCATCGGGCGTCTACACCTTCACGACGGCTCACGGGTTGCGGCTGGATGTGCCGGCCGACCTGCAGCCCTGCGCCGAACCCGGACCCGCTGAAATGACGGTGGAGCAAAAGCAGGCCGCACTGTCCGCCAAGGTTCAGGAGCACCTGGACCAAGCGGCCCAGGATCTGGGCTATGACGACATCCGCAGCGCGGTCACCTATGCGGACGAGCAAGCTGTGCCCAAGTTCCAGGCTGAGGGCCGCGCGCTGCGTGCCTGGCGCTCCGAAGTCTGGGCCGCCTGCTATGACCTTCTGGATCAATGGTCCAAGGGGAAGATCGAAGAGCCCACGCCAGAGGACGTGATTGCTGCGCTGCCGGCGTTCCAGGGCGTGGCCAGCGCCTGATCGGCCTTTGCGACGTGAAGACCCTACTTCTCGACCGCACAGCGTGGGACTTGGTCCTGGACGCGGCGGGAAACATCGCGCTTGCGAGCGAGCCATACGCCATCGCCCAAGACGTGGCCAGTGCGGTCCGCCTATTCAAGGGTGAGGCGTACTACGACACATCTCAGGGGGTTCCCTACTGGGAGCAAATCCTAGGACAGCGACCTCCGCTGTCACTTGTCAAAGCGGCAGTCGTGAAAGCCGCACTCACCGTACCGGGCGTCTTAGACGCCCGTTGCTTTTTGGTGTCCTTCATTGACCGAACCCTGACGGGTCAGGTCCAGGTGAAGACGGCCGAAAGCTTTGCCGCCGCATCGCAGTCCTCAACGGGAACCCAAATCACCACGTTCGACGGTCGCCCCATGGTGACCACGGACGGCTATTACATCGTGAGCTTCTGATGAGCGCTCTTGCTGTCACCTTCAGCCAGTTCCAACTGGTTACCGAGCCTGATTCGTCGTCCTACGTCGTGGGGTACATGACGGTCAACGGGGTCAACAAAGAGATTCGCATCCCCTACACGAATGTGCAGGCCCTTGCGAATGCGGTAGCTCAGGCGCAGTCCGCCGCCAGCACTGCAACCACAAAAGCCGGAGAGGCCGGAGGCTCCGCTTCTGCTGCTGCGGAAAGTGCGGCCGAGGCCGACATCTCTGCTGCTGCGGCCGAGGCTGCCGCCGAGAGCGTTCTTTCCATTTCCGAAGACTGGGGTTTGACTTCCAGCGCACCGGGTTCCACTGAAGACTGGGGTACTGCACCATGACCAAGCAAGTTCAAATTCGTCGCAACAGCGGCACGCTCCTCAACACCTATACCGGCCCTGTCGCCGAGTTGACTGTCGATACCGACGACTACTCACTGCGCGTTCAGGACGGAGTCACGCCCGGGGGTGTTCCATTGCCCACCCTGTCGGGCAACTTCCGAGCCGGCAAGAGCCGGCTTTTTTATGACGACTTCAACCGTCCAAACACTGCGCTGGGCAGCATAGGCGCTCCCGTGGGCGGCAACTCGTACACGTTGCTTGGGCCGAATGCTTTGGCACCCGCTACCGATGGCCGGATCTCGCAAAAGCGATTTGTCTCGACTGCGGGGAACGTGATTTATGCGACCCAGGATCTGCGCGGCCCGGTCAACATCATCGGCGCGCGCATGCTTTGGACGGCCGGCAATGCGGGGGCAAACGCAGGAACGGCTGCGTTCCTGATCAGCCCGCAGAACGGAGCAAACACGATTGCCAACTCGGCAATCCACATCACCATGACGCGCTCTCAGTTCGTCATCGGCTACATCCTGGGCAGTTCCATCGTCAACCTCAAGACGGTGATCTACACCACTCAAATCCCGCTGAACACCGAGATCATGGCCGAAGTCCGGATCGACGGGAATTACATCTCGTGGGACATCAACGGCGTCGTCGGCTCTCTCAAAATGCCGATCATGAACTCGATTGGCCTTGGCCAATACGCGACCTGGGAGCACTACTACGCCTCTTCGTCTGTGTCCGACCTCGTGGCCTATACGGCAGTGTGGGCCGGTTCCGATGCAGTGCGCCGAAGCTCTTTGCAGGAGTTGTGCGTCGCCGCCTGGCGCTTCAAGGACACCACTTGGACTGATAGCTCGGGCCAGGGCCTTACGTTCAACAGCGCTACCGGCTCGCCCACGGTATCTGCAGGCAAGCTGGGCAACGCCCTGACGCTGGTGGCCGCGAGCAGCCAGTACCTGACAAAGACCAATGCGCAGCAGTTGCAATTGGCGGGCAAGGAGTGGACCCTCGCAATGTGGGTCAACCCAGCCACCATCAGCGGCACGCGCGCGATCTGGAACAAGGGCACGAGCACTACTCTGGAGCTGGACGTGTTCCTCGACTCGTCGGGCCGAGTGAACGCCATTGCCAGCCCGACCGGTCAGACCTCCAGCGGATCTGTGACGGTCATCAACACCACCGCGCTGACTGCAGGCCAGTGGGCTTTCGTTGTGGTGGCCTATGACCCGTCCTCGACGCGCCTGGGCGTATCTATCAACGGGGGCGCCTTCACCACGCAGGTGCTGACCGGCGTCTACCTTGGTACGTCCGACCTGCGCGTGGGCTACGCGAGCCGGCTGGGATCGTCGTACTTCGACGGCCAGATTGGCCCGATCAGCCTCTTCACGACGGCGCCCGGCCATGGTGGATATCTGAGCGATGACCTGTTGCGACGGCTCTACAACGATGGCGACGGCTTGAGCTTCCCGTGGTGACCTGATGCCTGAACCCACTACCACCACCGCAGCCGCGGTCGCCACGCTCTCGGGCGGCGCGCTGGCCGTGCCTGCGCTGTCCCTGCTGGGCATGCCGCTGGGCCTGCGTGCTGACGTCCTGGTGGCCGGCTTTGCTGGCGCCCTGGCCGCTATCGCGCTGCTCAATAGCGTGCCGGCGACGGGCGACACGGCACGGGCGCTGCTCGAGACGTCGTGCAAGCGCCTGTTCGTGGCCACCACTTCAAGCCTGACGGCCGGCTATCTCACGCCGCTGATCCTTCTGTGGTCTGGCGTGCCGGATTCGCTGCTGCTGGGCGCGGCCTTCGCGGTCGGCGGCGGCGCGCAGAAGGCCATGGCGTTCGTCATGCGGCGCTTCTTCGGCGACGAGCCCCCGAAGGGGGGTGCGGCATGACGCTCATCAGCCTCGTCCACGTCATCGGCGGCGTCGTCATTGTGTGCGAGGCGCTGGCCAAGCTGGCGCATTGCCGGCCAATCTGGGAGTGGCACTCCTGCCGGGCCTTCGGGTTGTGCGAGCTGGCGACGGCGGTCGCGTGGATTCTGGCCGGCCTCGGCGGTGGTGGCGCCATCGTTACGCCGCTGATGCGCTGGCACGGCCCGGACCTGGGGGATGCGTTCATCGTCGCCGCGCTGGCGCTCATCATCATTCTTGCCCGCCTGCGCGAGCGGCCGGCCCTGGAGGTCTCATGCCCTCGCTGATCCTGACCGCCGAGCAGCTGGCCGCGTCAACCGGCTCCTTCTTGTCCAACGCACAGAAGTGGCTAACACCGATCACCGATGCCTTCGGCCAATACGACGTGGACACGCCGGAGCGTGTCGCGATGGCCCTGGCCAACATCGGACACGAGAGCATGCGCCTGACGCGCACCACGGAGATCTGGGGGCCGACGCCGGCGCAGCGCGGGTATGAGGGTCGCGCCGACCTCGGCAACTCGCAGCCTGGCGACGGGGCGCGCTTCAAGGGCCGCGGGCTGCTGCAGACCACCGGCCGGGCGAACTATCGAGCGTTGCGCGACCGCCTGCGCGCACGCATGGGCCCGACGGTGCCGGACTTCGAGGCGGTGCCCGACCTGCTGGCTGCGGTGCCCTGGGCCGCCCTGGGCGCGGCCGACTACATCGGCATGCGCAGCCTGAACGCCCGCGCCGACCGCGGCGACTTCGAAGGCTACTGCGCCGGCATCAACGGCCGCAACCGGGCCACCGGCAAGCCCAACGGCATGGCCGAGCGGCTGGAGCTCTACGACAACGCGCGCCGCGCACTGGGGATCTGACGTGACCGCGCTGCTCGATCTGGTGCCGCGCTGGCTCCTGCTGGCGCTGCTGGCCTTCGCCCTGGTGCTGGTGGGCGTGGAGCGCACCCAGGTGCTCAAGGCCCGTGCCGACACCGCCGCGGCGCAGCGCGATTACGCCGCCTACCGGGCAACCCAGGCCGAAGCCGGCCGCCTGGCCGAGAAGGCCAACCGCGATCGGGAATCCGCCTGGCGCGCCCAATTCGAGAAGGAGGCCCGCGATGGGCAAGAACGCATCGACCTCGCGCGCCGCGACGCTGACCGCGCTGGCGCTGCTCTTGACGGCCTGCGCCGCCAGCTCTCCGCCGTCCTCGCCGCCGAGCGTGGCGCCCCCAGCAGTGCCCAGCCTGCCACCGCAGGCCCTGCAGCCGAATCCGCCCTCGATCTGCTCGCAGGGATGCTCGGTGGGGGTGGAGAAGCTCTTGTCGAGTTGGCGGGATTCGCTGACGCAGCCCACGCGGCCGGGCTTACCTGCCAGCGCTCAGCCGGGGCGCTGACGACGGCCGGGCAGTAGGTCTCGCCCCTGGTGGGAGGGCGGGCAAGGGTCAGGAGACTGGCGGCCGCCACTCCGAAAGCCCAGCGGCCAGGGCAGCACAGGCCAGAGCAGTGCGCTTGTCGATCTTGCTCGACCCGTTGAGCATGCGCGTGTACGTAGTGAGATTGACGCCCAGGGCGCTGCTCGCTTGGGACAAGCTCAGCCCCATGGCCGTTTGCCAGAGTCGGAGATCTGCGGGCGTCATCATTCGGCGGTGATGCTGCAACCCGGCAGGCACAGCCAGGTTGTGCCGTGCTCGTCCATCATCTCGACGCTCGTATAGCCCAGCTTGGAAGCCAGCAGGCCACGCAGTCGCTGGAACTCCCACCCCTGCTCTGCGATGTCTTCGGGCTCGCAGTCGTCCAGTGCCTCGCACGACTTGCTCATGATCGCATCGGCAATGCGCTCATCACCGCCGGCAATCTCCAGAGCGACGTCGTAGGCGCCTTCAACGTCGTAGTTCAGCTCGTAGTCGCTTAGGGGGCGGGGCGAGACGATGCGGTGTGCGATGGCGCCATGACTCAGAGCCGCTTCGCGAGTCGGCGTGCCAAACAGGCCGCCAAAGACGCCGGTCGCCTTGATCGCTTCGATCTGGGTATTGCTGCCGTGGAAGAGTTCGTGTGCCATGGGTGTAATGTACTTGCGTTTTGCAAGTAGAGCAAGCGCTGCCATGTCATCTTCCCAGCCGATCAAGCGCCCGGCCTATGCGCGGTAGAGGCATGCTCCGTTAGAAACATGCCGATTCGTTAGAAACCGCCGCCAGAAAGGACAACGCCCACAGCGGCCTAAGTTGCTGCAGGCGTTGAGGTTTTTGGTCGGAACGGCGGGATTCGAACTCGCGACCCTCTGCTCCCAAAGCAGATGCGCTACCAGGCTGCGCTACGTTCCGACAAGCCCGCCATTCTAGCGCTTCTGATACTGGGTCTTGCCGAACAGGATCTCGCGCGACTTGTCGTCGGTGATCGGCTTGCGGCGATCGGCCAGCACCTGCACGCCCCGCTGCACTGCCGGACGCGCCGCGATGCCGTCGAACCAGGCCTTGAGCGCGGGGTAATCGTCCATCTCCACGCCCTGGTTCTGCCAGCTGCGCAGCCACGGAAAGATGGCGATGTCGGCAATCGAATAGTCGGCGCCGCCGACGAAGGCGCTCTTCTCCAGGCGGCGGTCGATGACGCCATACAGCCGCTTGGCCTCGTTGGTGTAGCGCTCGATGGCGTAGGGCAGCTTCTCGGGCGCGTACATGCGGAAGTGATGGGCCTGGCCGAGCATGGGGCCCACGCCGCCCATCTGGAACATCAGCCACTGCAGCACCTCGAAGCGCGCGCGGTCGCCCTGGGGCAGCAACTGGCCAGTCTTGGCCGCCAGGTAGACCAGGATGGCGCCTGACTCGAAGAGCGAGATCGGCTGCCCGTCCGGCCCCACGGGGTCGGTGATCGCCGGGATCTTGTTGTTGGGGCTGATGGCCAGGAAGTCGGGCGCGAACTGGTCGCCCTGGCCGATGTCGACCGCGTGCGCCCGGTAGGGCAGGCCGGTCTCCTCCAGCATGATGTGGACCTTGTGGCCGTTGGGCGTGGGCCAGGAATAGACGTCGATGACAGGTTGTTCGGACATGGTCGGATGGCTCCTAGGGATGCGCTTCACGAATCGAGCGGCAAGTGGGCGCCGCGGATCGGGATGAGATGCTAGGCGCAAAGCGCAGCAATAGCCCAGCTATTGCGAGCATTTGCAACGACGCAGATCGCCCGATTCCGCAGATGCCCACGGCGCGCGCATTCGTGAAGCGCGTCCCTAGGCAGGCGGGCCGCAGGATAGCGCCGCGCGGCCACCCGCGCAGCGCCGTCACGCAATTGCCACGGCTTCGACATGCGGGCTTCATCGGTGCGGCACAGACTGCGCGGCAATCCGAAAAGACCAGAAGCCGCTCATGAAAGAACTGCCGACGCCCACCCTCGCCCTGTCACGCCTCGGCCTGCGCGAGACGCTGTGGCCGCAGCCGCCGCAACTTCCCCAGCCGGCCGCAGCCGGCGGCGTGACGGTGGCATGGGCCCGCCACCAGGACGAGGTGCGTGAGGCGCAGCGCCTGCGCTGGCGCGTGTTCGTGCAAGAGATGGGTGCGCGCCTGCCCACGTCGCTGCCGGGCCATGACGTGGACCTGTTCGACGACTTCTGCGAGCACCTGCTGGTGCGCGCCGAGCCGGGTGGCGAGGTGGTGGGCACCTACCGCGTGCTCACGCCGGCCCAGGCCCGCCGGGTGGGCGGTACCTACAGCGACACCGAGTTCGACCTGACCCGCCTGCGTGGCCTGCGCGAGCGCATGGTCGAACTGGGCCGCAGCTGCGTGCATCCGGACCATCGCCAGGGCGGCGTGATCCTGGCCCTGTGGGGTGCGCTGGCGGCCTTCATGCACCGCAACCGGCTCGACACCATGATCGGCTGCGCCAGCATCCCGATGCTGCAGAACGGTGTGCATGGTGGCGATGCCGCGGCCAGCATCTGGCGCCAGCTGTCGGCCACGCACATGGCGCCCATCCAGTACCACGTGCAGCCGCGCCTGCCGCTGCCGGTCGACCAGTTGGACGGCTCGCTCGATGTGGAGCCGCCCGCGCTCATCAAGGGCTATCTGCGCCTGGGCGCCAAGGTGCTGGGCGCGCCGGCCTGGGACCCGGACTTCAACACCGCCGACCTGCCGATGATGATGCGCCTGGCCGACCTGCCACCGCGCTATCGCCGCCACTTCCTCGGCGCCTGAGAGGGGGCGGCGCGGCACATGACAGTGTCATGACGGCGTCACATTCAAACATGACAATGGGATGACAGTCTTGCCTCTGTCCCTCGACCCCGACGTCATGCCCTTTTCCGAAGAGTCCCTGCCGACGCCGAATGTGCCGGCAGCCACCCCGTTGCTGGACCGGGACCACAGCATCCTGGCCTTCAACCGGCGCGTCCTGAACTGGTCGGAGCGGCCCGAAGTGCCGCTGCTGGAGCGCCTGCGCTACCTGTGCATCGTCTCGTCCAACCTCGACGAGTTCTTCGAGGTGCGCGCCGAGCCGCACGTGCGGGCCTGCCTCGAAGCGCAGGGCACCGGGCCGTACACGGCCGAATCCTTCGATGCCCTGTCGGCGGCCGCGCATGCGCTGGTGGCACGCCAGTACCAGCTCTACAACGACGAACTGCTGCCGGCCTTTGCCGAGCATGGCATCCATGTCATCTCGCACGGCAAGCGCAATGCGGCACAGCGCAAGTGGGTGCAGGAATACTTCGAGCGCGAGGTGCGGCCGCTGCTGATCCCCGTCGCGCTGGACCCGGCTCATCCCTTCCCGCAGGTGGCCAACAAGTCGCTGAACTTCATCGTCAAGCTCTCGGGCAAGGACGCCTTCGGCCGCGAGAACCCCATTGCCATCCTGAAGGTGCCGCGCGTGCTGCCGCGGCTGATCCGCATGCCGACCAAGGTGTCGGAGGGCAGGACGCTGGTGGTGGCGCTGTCGAGCATCGTGCGGGCGCACCTGCACGCGATGTTCCCGGGGCGGGAGGTGGGGCAGTTTTCGCAGTTCCGCGTCACGCGCCATTCCGACCTCGCCGTGGATGAGGAAGATGTGAAGAACCTGCGCACCGCGTTGCGCCAGGGCCTGCAGCACCGCAACTTCGGCCAGGCCGTTCGGCTGGAGGTGTCGGCCGACTGCGACGAGTCGCTCTGGAGCTTCCTGCTGGCGCAGTTCAACCTGCCGCAGGGTGCGCTCTACCGCGTGCCGGGGCCGGTGAACCTGGCGCGCTTCTCGCAGATGGTCGACCTGATCGATGAGCCGCGCTTCAAGGACCTGCGCTTCACGCCGTACCAGGCCTCCTACCCGATCAACCTGTCGACCGGCCAGTCCTTCTTCGACCGGCTGCAGCGCAGCGATGTGCTGATCCACCAGCCCTTCGAGAGCTTCGACGGTGTCATCGAATTCCTGCGCGAGGCGGTGGCCGATCCGCAGGTGCTGGCCATCAAGCAGACCATCTACCGCACCGGCTCCGACTCGGTGCTGATGGACCTGCTGCGCGAGGCCGTGCGCCGCGGCAAGGAAGTGATGGCGGTGGTGGAGCTCAAGGCCCGCTTCGACGAAGAGGCCAACATCAACTGGGCCGAGGTGCTCGAATCCATCGGCGCGCAGGTCGTGTACGGCGTGGTGGGTCTCAAGACGCACGCCAAGATGCTGCTGGTCACCCGCCGCGAAGGCCGCCACATCCGCCGCTATGGCCATCTCTCGACCGGCAACTACAACCCCCGCACCGCGCGGCTTTACACCGACATCAGCCACCTGACGGCCGACCCGCAACTCACGGCGGACATGGATGCGCTCTTCGTGCACCTGGCCGGCCAGAGCCGGCTGCCCAAGCTGCAGCGGCTGTGGGTGGCGCCCTTCGACCTGCACAGGAACCTGGTGGCCCGCATCGACGCGCTGGCCGAGGCTGCGGGCGAGGGCAAGACCACGCGCATCGTCGCCAAGATGAATGCGCTCACCGACGAGGCACTGATCGCGGCACTGCTGCGTGCCGGCAGCCGCGGCGTGAAGATCGACCTCATCGTGCGGGGTGCCTGCATGCTGCCGGCGCAGGTGCCGGGCGTGAGCGACAACATCCGCGTGCGCTCGATCATCGGCCGCTTCCTGGAGCATTCGCGGGTCTTCTACTTCCGCGTGGACGAGGACGAGAGCCTGTACCTTTCCAGCGCCGACTGGATGAACCGCAACATGATGCGGCGCGTCGAGGTGGCATGGCCGGTTACGCATCCGGTGTTGCGCCAGCGGCTGATCGACGAATGCCTGGTGGCCTACCTGCACGACGGCCGCGATGCCTGGGAGCTGGAAGCCGACGGCTGCTACGAGCGGGTGGACCGCAACCTGCATGCGGGCGAGCCCGGCGCCTCGCGCGCCATCGAAGCGCACGGCGCGCAGGCGGCCCTGATGGGGCGCTATGCCTTCCGCGGCCGTGGCCCGGGTGTCTGAGACGCGCACTGTTCGCAAGGGAAGGACAAGACCATGGACCTGATCCTGTGGCGCCATGCCGAAGCCGAGGACTGGCACGAGGGCTGCGACGACCTGGCCCGTTCGCTCACGCCGCGGGGCGAGAGGCAGGCCAAGCGAATGGCCGCCTGGCTGGATCGACAACTGCCCGAGGGCACGCGCATCCTGTGCAGCCCGGCGCGCCGCTGCGAGCAGACGGTGCTGGCGCTGGGCCGCAAGTACAAGTTGCGCGAGGAAATCGCCCCGCACGCGACCGGCGATGAACTGCTGGCTGCGGCCGGCTGGCCGCATGGCAAGTCGGTGATCGTGCTGGTGGGCCACCAGCCGGCCCTGGGCCAGGCCGTCGCGCGCCTGCTGGGCCTTCAGCAGGACAGTTGCGCCGTGCGCAAGGGCTCGGTGTGGTGGCTGCGCACGCGCGAGCGCGATGGCGAGGAGCAGACGGTGATGGTCACGGTGCAGGCGCCCGAGCTGCTCTGAGCGTCACCTCGCCCCCTGGCTTGGGCAGGCTCCGCCCGAACGGTGTCTGGTGGATTGAGCCGCCCTGAGACGCCGCGGCGCCTTTTCAGTCCAGGTGCAGCCCCAGCATCCAGCTCGTCTTCTGCCAGGCCAGCACCTCTTCGCGCAGCAGGTGCGCCGACTGGGGATAGCGCTCCGCCCAGTCCTTGCGCGCCCGCACCGCAAAACCGCGTGCGCCCGACAGTTCCACGGCCAGCGCATCGGCTTCCGGGTCGCGCCGTGCGTGGCACAGGATGACCGCCAGCCGCAGGGCCAGCAACTGCGCGGCGAAAGTCTCATCGGCCATCGAGGCTTCGACCTTGCGCAGCTTGCCCCGGTGGCCGAGCACCAGTTGGCTCAGCGCATGGGTCTCGTTGACGGCGAAGCCGGGCACGTCCACGTTGTCGAGGATGTACGCGCCGTGCTTGTGGTAGTCGCTGTGCGAGATGTGCATGCCGATCTCGTGCAACTGCGCCGCCCAGCGCAGCTTGCGCAGGGCCCGACCGGCCCGGCTGGCGCTGGCGCCGCCGCGGGCTTCGGGCACCAGTTGCACGAAGAGCGCAGCGGCCACGTCGCCCACGCGCCGCGCCTGCGCCTCGTCGGCGTCGAAGCGGTGCGCCAGCCGCGCCACCGTGCTGTCGCGCAGGTCGGCCACGCCGTCGTCGCGCTCCAGCAGTTCGTACAGCACGCCGTGGCGCAGGGCGCCCTGTGCGACGCGCATCTCGTCGATGGAAAGCAGGTCGAACAACGCCCGCAGCACGGCCAGGCCGCCGCCGATGACGGGCTTGCGGTCTTCGCGCAGGCCGTCCAGGCGCAGGCGGTCGGCGCTGCCGGCCTTGAGCAGGCGGTCCAGCAGCCAGTCCAGGTCGGCGCGCGTGACCACGCCAGCACGTCCACCGGCCGCGGCCACCAGGTCGCCCACGGCGCCGATGGTGCCGGAGGCGCCATAGGCCGTGTCCCACTGGTCGCGGGTGTAGTTGTTGAGGGCGTCGTCCATGACGGCCTTGGCCGCGATCTCGGCGACGCGGAAGGCACTGACCGAGAACTGGCCATCCGGAAAGTGCTTCATCGACCAGGCGACGCTGCCCACCCGGTACGACTCCGTGGTCTGCGCCTGCAGGCCCGAGCCGATGATCATCTCGGTGGAGCGGCCGCCGATGTCGACCACCAGCCGGCGCTCGCTGTCGGCGACCTCGTTGCGCGGCAGCAGGTGGGCCACGCCCTGGTAGATCAGGCGGGCTTCCTCGCGGCCGGGAATGACGTCGATGCCGAAGCCGAGCACGGTGCGGGCCCGCAGCAGGAATTCCTCGCGGTTGCGCGCCTCGCGCAGCGTCTGCGTGGCCACCGCGCGGACCTGGGCGCGCTCGAAGCCGGCCAGCCGCTCGCCGAAGCGGGCCAGGGCCTCCCAGCCGCGCTGCATGGCCTCGTGGGTCAGGTTGCGTGCGCTGTCCAGGCCGTTGCCCAGGCGCACGGTCTCCTTGAAGTATTCGGCGCGCTGGATCTGCCCGTGGTCCACGCGGCCGATCTCCAGGCGAAAACTGTTGGAGCCGAGATCAATGGCGGCCAGGCGCGTTCCGTTCTGCATACATCAAGGAGGGAAAAGTCGGCCCCGATGGTAGCGGCGGCAGGCTGGCGATCCTCCGTCCGGGACATGACGAATTGATGACAGTGTCATGGTGGGCGAGCGCGCCCCGGGGCGGTTTTCCCTCGGAGATGGGGTGTCACATGGTTGTCACATGGCCTTTCTACAGTCCGCCGCAGACCCCCGGACCCGGGGGTGGTGACCCTTCGGAAAGGAAGACCATGAAGTCCGTGTTTCAAATTGCCGCCGCCGGCCTGACCCTCGCCGCTTGCGCGCATGTGCCCGCCTTCGCCCAGGAAGCCACCGGCGCCGGCGCCAGCTTCCCCGCCCCGCTGTACGCCAAGTGGGCCTCCGATTTCAACAAGGCCACCGGCGTCAAGATCAACTACCAGTCGGTCGGCTCCGGTGCCGGCATCAAGCAGATCGAGGCCAAGACCGTCGACTTCGGTGCCTCCGATGCCCCGTTGAAAGACGCCGAGCTGGAGTCCAAGGGCCTGCTGCAGTTCCCCACCGTCATCGGCGGCGTGATCCCCGTCGTGAACATCCAGGGCATCAAGGCCGGCGAACTCAAGCTGAGCGGCCAGGTGCTGGGCGACATCTACCTGGGCAAGATCGCCAAGTGGAACGACCCCGCCATCAAGTCCCTGAACCCCTCGCTGAACCTGCCCGACGCCGCCATCGCCCCGGTGCGCCGCGCCGATGGCTCGGGCACCAGCTTCCTGTTCACCAACTACCTGTCGAAGGTGAACGCCGAGTGGAAAGACAAGGTCGGTGAAGGCACGGCCGTGAACTGGCCGACCGGCGCCGGCGGCAAGGGCAACGAAGGCGTCGCCGCGTTCGTGGGCCGCCTGCCCAACTCGATCGGCTATGTCGAGTACGCCTACGTCAAGCAGAACAAGATGACCTACGCCCTGCTGCAGAACTCGGCCGGCAAGTTCGTCTCGCCCGAGGACACCGCCTTCAAGGCCGCCGCAGCGGGCGCCGACTGGAACAAGAGCTTCTACCAGGTGCTGACCAACCAGCCTGGCGACGGCGCCTGGCCCATCACCGGTGCCACCTTCATCCTGATGCACAAGGTGCAGGACAAGCCGGCCCAGGGCACCACCGTGCTCAAGTTCTTCGACTGGGCCTACAAGAACGGCGACAAGACCGCCGACGACCTGGACTACGTGCCGATGCCCGATGCCGTGAAGGCCACGATCCGCAAGTCGTGGGACGGCATCAAGGACGGCTCGGGCAAGGTCGTCGCCTCGCACTGACCCCGGCCCCCCTCGGGATTCCATAACTAAGACAAACCAGGAACAGGGAGCCGCATGACCCGCATCGCTGCCGAGTCGACGGTGCGGGTCGATGCGCGCCCGCAGGAGGTTCATACCGTGTCATCCACTCTCACCGCCGACGGCCAGGGGCTCGAGCGGCCCGCCGAGCGGGCCCGCCCCGCGGTGCCTCCGCCGGTCAAGCGTCCCCGCTCCGGCCCCATGGCCGACCTGCTGTTCGGCTGGGCCGCCAAGGGCGCTGCGCTGCTGACGCTGGCGCTGCTCATCGGCATCCTCGTCTCGCTCGTCATCGGCGCCTGGCCCGCCATCGCCAAGTACGGCCTGGGTTTCCTGACCAGCAGCGTCTGGGACCCCGTGCAGGAAGAGTTCGGCGGCCTGGTGATGATCTACGGCACGCTGGCGACCTCCATCATTGCCCTGCTGATCGCGGTGCCGGTGAGCTTCGGCATCGCGCTCTTCCTCACCGAACTCTCCCCCAGCTGGCTCAAGCGCCCGCTGGGCACGGCCATCGAGCTGCTGGCCGCCGTGCCCTCCATCGTGTACGGCATGTGGGGCCTGCTGGTCTTCGGCCCCATCCTCGCGACCTATGTGCAGCAGCCCCTGCAGAAGCTGCTGACCGGCGTGCCCGTGCTGGGTGCGCTGGTAGCCGGCCCACCCGTGGGCATCGGCATCCTGTCGGCCGGCATCATCCTGGCCATCATGATCATTCCCTTCATCGCCTCGGTGATGCGCGACGTCTTCGAGGTCACGCCCCCGATGCTGAAGGAGTCGGCCTACGGCCTGGGCGCCACCACCTGGGAGGTGGTGAGCAAGGTCGTGCTGCCCTACACCAAGGCCGGCGTGGTCGGCGGCATCATGCTCGGCCTGGGCCGCGCCCTGGGCGAGACCATGGCCGTGACCTTCGTCATCGGCAACATGAACCAGCTCGACTCTCTGTCCCTGTTCCAGGCGGCCAACAGCATCACCTCGGCGTTGGCCAACGAATTCGCCGAAGCCGGCGCCGGTCTTCACCAGGCCGCGCTGATGTACCTCGGCCTGGTCCTGTTCTTCATCACCTTCGTCGTGCTGTCGCTGTCCAAGCTGCTGCTGGCTCGCATGAAGAAGAGCGAAGGAGCCCGCTCGTGAGCGCCCCCAGCCCCGCCAGCACTTCCCAGCAACTGCTGGCCGCCCAGGCGCTGGCCCGCACCCGCGAGGCCAAGTACGCCCGCCGCTCGCGCGTCAACCAGGTGGCCCTCGCCCTGTCGCTGGCTGCCATGGCCTTCGGCGTGTTCTGGCTGATCTGGATCCTCTGGCAGACGCTGTACCTCGGCATCGGTGGCCTGTCCCTGGCCACCTTCACCGAGATGACGCCCCCGCCCAACGAGGCCGGCGGCATCCTGAACGCCATCTTCGGCTCGCTGGTGATGGTGGGCGTCGCCACCTTCGTCGGCACGCCCATCGGCATCATGGCCGGCATCTACCTGGCCGAGTACAACCCGCACGGCTGGCTGTCGTCGGTGATCCGCTTCGTCAACGACATCCTGCTGTCGGCGCCGTCCATCGTGATCGGCCTGTTCGTCTACTCGCTGGTGGTGGCGCAGTTCCGGTCCTTCTCGGGCCTGGCCGGCTCCATCGCGCTGGCGCTCATCACCATTCCGGTGGTGATCCGCACCACCGAGAACATGCTGCAGCTGGTGCCGCCGGGTCTGCGCGAAGCCGCCTACGCCCTGGGCACGCCCAAGTGGAAGGTGATCCTGTCGATCACGCTGCGCGCGGCCCGCGCCGGCGTCGTGACGGGCATCCTGCTGGCCGTGGCCCGCATCGCTGGCGAGACCGCACCGCTGCTGTTCACCGCGCTGAACAACCAGTTCTGGACGGCCGACGTCACCCAGCCGATGGCCAGCCTGCCGGTCACCATCTTCAAGTTCGCGATGAGCCCGTACGAGAACTGGCAGCAGCTGGCCTGGGCCGGCGTGTTCCTGATCACCGTCGCCGTCCTCGCCCTCAACATCCTGGCCCGCGTGCTTACGCGCGGCAAGAACTGATACCAAGAAGAGTCAAGCCATGGTTGCTACCGTCTCCACCCCCCCGCGTTCCAAGATCGCCGTCAAGGACCTGAACTTCTACTACGGCAAGTTCCACGCGCTCAAGGGCATCAACCTCGACATCCCCGAGAACAAGGTCACCGCCTTCATCGGTCCTTCGGGCTGTGGCAAGTCCACGCTGCTGCGCACCTTCAACCGCATGTTCGAGCTGTATCCCGAGCAGCGCGCCGAAGGCGCCATCGAGCTGGACGGCGAGAACCTGCTGACCTCCAAGCAGGACGTCGCCCTGGTGCGCGCCAAGGTCGGCATGGTCTTCCAGAAGCCCACGCCCTTCCCGATGTCGATCTACGACAACATCGCCTTCGGCGTGAAGCTGTTTGAGAACCTGTCGGCCTCGGACATGGACGACCGCGTCGAATGGGCGCTCAAGAAGGCCGCCCTGTGGACCGAGGTGCGCGACAAGCTGCACCAGAGCGGCTCTGGCCTCTCCGGCGGCCAGCAGCAGCGCCTGTGCATCGCCCGCGGCATCGCCATCAAGCCCGAAGTGCTGCTGCTGGACGAGCCCTGCTCGGCGCTGGACCCGATCTCCACCGCCAAGATCGAAGAGCTGATCGCCGAGCTCAAGGACGAATACACCGTGGTCATCGTGACCCACAACATGCAGCAGGCAGCCCGCTGCAGCGACTACACGGCCTACATGTACCTGGGGGACCTCATCGAGTTCGGCGCCACCGAGCAGATGTTCTTCAAGCCCAAGCGCAAGGAGACCGAGGACTACATCACGGGCCGTTTCGGCTGATGCCGGCACTGGAGACCACAGCGATGGCTGACAAACATCTTTCCACCCAGTTCGACAGCGAACTCAACGGCGTGTCCTCGCGCGTCATGGAACTCGGCGGCATGGTCGAGTCCCAGATCCGCCAGGCCGTCTATGCGCTGCTGCAGTTCGACACCGACGCCGCCGAGCGCGTGATCGAGACCGAGCCGCGCGTCAACGCGATGGAGATCGAGATCGACCGCGAGCTCTCGTCCATCATCGCCCGCCGCCAGCCGACGGCGCGCGACCTGCGCCTGTTGATCGCCATCTCCAAGACCACGGCCAACCTCGAGCGCGTGGGCGACGAGGCGAACAAGATCGCCCGCATGGTCAAGTCGATCATCGAGAGCGGCTCGGCCCGGGCGCTGCCCTGCACCGAGCTGCGCATCGCCGCCGATCTGGCGTCTGGGCTGCTGCGCAAGGCGCTGGATGCCTTCGCCCGCCTCGACACCGCCGGCGCGCTGTCGATCCTCAAGGAGGACGACCTGATCGACCAGGAGTTCGACGGCTTCGTGCGCAAGCTGGTCACCTACATGATGGAAGACCCGCGCACCATCTCGCCCAGCCTGGACCTGCTGTTCCTGGCCAAGGCCATCGAGCGCATCGGCGACCATGCGAAGAACATCGCCGAGTTCATCATCTACATCGTCAAGGGCGAGGACGTGCGGCACACTTCGATGCAAGAGATCGAGAGCGCGTTGAAGTGAAGCCCCCCAGGCTCCGCGCTTCGCGCTCCGCCAACCCCCCGGAGGGGGGCGCACCCAGCGGCCTGGCAAAGCCAGTTCCGCGGGTGCTTGGGCGTGGCCTGCTCCGCGGCCGTTCGAGCGGTGGGCGGGCTGAGCGGCTGTTGGCGATGGCTGCGCTGCCCGGACCTGGAAGAACACCATGAAGAAACCTCGTGTACTGATCGTGGAGGACGAGTCCTCCATCGCCGAGCTGCTGGCGGTGAACCTGCGGCACAACGGCTTCGAGCCCATCTGGGCCGAGGACGGCGTGAGCGCACAGCGCGAGATCGATGCGGTGCTGCCGGACATGATCCTGCTGGACTGGATGCTGCCGGGCCAGAGCGGCCTGCAGCTGGCGCGCCAGTGGCGCCGCGACGCCCGAACGAAGCAGGTGCCGATCCTGATGCTCACCGCCCGCGGCGACGAGCCGGACAAGGTGGCCGGACTGGACGCCGGCGCCGACGACTACATCACCAAGCCTTTCTCCACGCAGGAGATGCTGGCCCGCATCCGTGCCGTCCTGCGCCGCCGCGCGCCCGAGGCCGCGGTCGAACGGCTGGAGGCCGGCGAGCTGGTGCTCGACACCGCGACCCACCGCGTGACCTGGCAGGGAGCCGCCCTCAAGATGGGCCCGACCGAGTTCAAGCTGCTGGCCTACCTGATGCAGAACGCCGAGCGCGTGCACAGCCGCTCGCAACTGCTCGACAAGGTGTGGGGCGACCATGTCTTCATCGAGGAGCGCACGGTCGACGTCCACGTCAAGCGCCTGCGCGAGTCGCTGGGCGCCGCCGCCAGCATGGTCGAGACCGTGCGGGGCGCGGGCTACCGCTTCACCGTCCAGGCGACCGTCTGATCGGCCTGGCGCCGGGCCGCCGGATGCGCCGGCCGCTGCCCGTCTTCCTTCCTTCCGTGCGCGACTTTGCCCGCGGGC
Organism: Pseudacidovorax sp. DMC4; assembly: GCF_056314265.1. Classification (NCBI taxonomy): domain Bacteria; kingdom Pseudomonadati; phylum Pseudomonadota; class Betaproteobacteria; order Burkholderiales; family Comamonadaceae; genus Pseudacidovorax; species Pseudacidovorax sp. DMC4. The sequence continues at coordinate 422,285 of NZ_JBQUYR010000003.1, forward strand.
CCGCCGAGGCGGTGCCTGCCGATAATCCATGGCCATGCCCGGTCGTCTAGCCGCCTTTCTCTGCCTGTCCGCTGCAGGCGCCGCTGCCGCCGGCTTCCTGATGGGATGGCGCCTGGCCTGGGCCGGGGCCTGGGCGGGGGCGCTGGGCTGGCTGGTGCTGGACATGCTTCGGGCCCACAGCCTGATCCAGGCGATGCGCAACGACGCCCTGGGACTGCCGCCCGGCCGCTTCGGCCTGTGGGGCGAGCTGTCGGACCGCATCCGCCGCGCCTTGCGCCTGCGCGAGCAGCAGACCCAGCAGGCGGAGCAGCGTCTGCAGGAGTTCCTGGCCGCCATCCAGGCCTCGCCCAACGGCGTGGTGCTGGTGGACGAGGAAGGCCGCATCGAATGGTGCAACCAGACCGCCGGCGTCCACCTGGGGCTGGACGTCGAACGCGACCTGCAGCAGCTCATCGCCAATCTCGTGCGCGATCCTGCCTTCATCGGCTACCTCGCCTCGTGGAACTACAGCCGCGAGGTGGTCATCGATGCGCCGGTGGCCTCGCGCTCCGCGTCCGGACAGCCGATGCGGCTGTCGGTGCAGGCGCATCCCTACGCGGGCAACCGCCGGATGCTGCTCACGCGCGACATCACGGCGCTCGAGAAGGCCGAGGAGATGCGGCGTGACTTCGTCGCCAACGTGTCGCATGAGATCCGCACGCCCCTGACCGTGCTCACCGGCTTCGTCGAAACGCTGCAGACGCTGCCGCTGGACGCCGACGAGCGGGCCCGCTACCTGGCCCTGATGGGCCAGCAGGCCCAGCGCATGGGCACGCTGGTGGCCGACCTGCTGACGCTGTCGCGCCTCGAAGGCAGTGCGGCGCCGCCGGTCAACCAGTGGACGCGCATGAGGGCGCTGATGGCGCACTGCGAGGACGAGGCGCGTGGGCTCTCGGGCCGCATCGCGTCGCAGCCGCACAAGCTTTTCTTTGCCGTCGAGGCCGATTCGGAAGTCTCGGGCGTGCCGACCGAACTGCAGAGCGCCATGTCCAACCTCGTGACCAACGCCGTGCGCTATACGCCCGGTGGCGGCGAGGTGGTCGTCACCTGGCGCCTGCTGTCCGATGGCCGGGGCGAGTTCACGGTGCGCGACACCGGGCCGGGCGTGGCCGCCGAGCACATCCCGCGGCTGACCGAGCGCTTCTACCGCATCGACCGCAGTCGCTCGCGCGAGACAGGTGGGACTGGACTGGGCCTGGCCATCGTCAAGCACATCGTGCAGCGCCACGGCGGGCAACTGCGCATCGAGAGCGAGGTGGGCAAGGGGTCGCGCTTCTCGATCACCTTCCCGGCGACGCGCGTGCGCGAGGTGCGGGCGCGGCTGGCGGCCTCGGCCTCCGCGCCCGCCGCCTGAGGCGCCACGCGCCAGCGCGTGTGGTCAGGCGGGCGCCCGGCGCCCCTCAGTCGATGGGCCAGCGCTGGCGCACTTCGGCCAGGCGCGGCGCAATGGACAGGAAGAGCGCGACCAGCGTGGGATCGAAGTGCCGTCCCGATTCGCTGCGGATGTAGTCGAGGGCCCGTTCGGCAGTCCAGGCCTCCTTGTAGGGACGGCGCGATGTGAGGGCGTCGAACACGTCCGCGATGGCCACGATGCGTGCCTCCAGCGGGATCGCCTCGCCGCGCAGGCCCTGCGGATAGCCGGTGCCGTCCCATTTCTCGTGATGCGACAGGGCGATGGCGCGGGCCATGGTCAGGATCTCCGAGCTGTCGTTGCCGATGATCTCGGCGCCGATCAGCGGATGGCGGCGCATCACGTCCCATTCGTGGCTGTCGAGCGGTCCGGCCTTGCGCAGCAGGGCGTCGGGGATGCCGATCTTGCCCACGTCGTGCATGGGCGCGGCATGCAGCAGGTCGTCGGCCCATTCCTGCGTGCTACCCGCGGCCAGCGCCAGCTCGCGGGCGTAGTGGCTCATGCGGATGACGTGCATGCCCGTCTCGTTGTCCCGGTACTCGGCGGCGCGGCTGAGCCGCTGGACGATCTGCAACTGGGTGCGGCGCAGTTCCTCCGCGCGCACCAGTGACAGGTGGGTGCGCACGCGCGCCCGTACCACCGGCGGGTAGAGCGGCTTGGTGATGTAGTCGACGGCGCCGGCTTCCAGGCCGAGGGCCTCGCCCTGGCTGTCGGCGCGCGCGGTGCAGAAGATCACCGGGATGCTCGCCGTGGCCGGGTCCTCCTGCAGCACGCGGCAGACGGCATAGCCATCGAGCTCCGGCATCATGATGTCGAGCAGGATCAGGTCGGGCCGGTGTTCGCGGGCGAGTTGCAGGGCCCGCCGCCCGTCGGTAGCGAACACCAGCCGGTAGTCGGCCTGAAGCGCCAGACGCAGCACCTGGAGGTTGGAGGGTTCGTCGTCCACCAGCAGCAGGCAGGGCCGGCGATGGCGCGGGGCAGCTGTTTCGGCCGCGGCGGCGGGCAGGGCGGTGGGCGCAGCCGCGGGGGCGGGGGCCGGCATCTCCGGCGCCTGCGGTGCGACAGCCTCACCCACCAGCTGTTCGGCGGGCAGCGGACGCAGGAACTCGTGGCGCTCGCGGCCCCGGGCTTCGAGCCAGGCCCGCACCAGGCCCCGCGGCAGCAGCGCCGGCATCCGCCGTTCATGGCCGCTCGCGCCGTAGCGGGCCATCAGCGGATGGTCGTCCGCGTTGATGGTGAGCAGGGCGAAGCTCAGTTGCCGCACGCCGTTGTCGTCCAGCCAACTGCTCCACAGGCCGGCGATGCACAGGGCATGGCCGTCGCGCCGGCTGATGCGTGCGAGTTGCGGTACACGGGGGTCGACGCGGAAGTCCTGCACATAGATGGCTGCCACCGGCACCACGCAGAGCTGGTCCTTGGTCCAGGCCGTGGCGTAGGGCGACTTGCGCACTTCGTCGTCACGCACGAGGGCGGTGCGCAGTCGCAGCGCGGCCTCCATGCCGCCACGCCGGCTTTCCGCCGTCACCAGTCCCCAGCGCCCCATGCCCACCACGGGCGCGCCGGTCTGCTTGTGGATGAAGGCGCCCTGGCCGCCGGGCAGGACATCGTCCGCATGTGCCGCCGGGAGTTCCAGCGGCACGCTCTGTCGAAGATCGCGCGCAAGGACATCCCAGTGGCGATCTTGAGCAGGAGCGTATCGGGAGATCATCGATATCCAGCATAAGCGTTTGCGGGTCAGCGATGCGTCAGCCGAATCGCACTCGGCCATTTGGCATGCCGGCCGCCGTGTCGGCGGCACGAACGTGCAGGGCAATCCAGGCTATTTCCGACTATTTATGTTGGTTACTCTGTGCGACCGAAACACCGTCGCTATACTCTAGGGCTTCCTTCCCCGATAGCTCAGTCGGTAGAGCGCCGGACTGTTAATCCGTAGGTCCCTGGTTCGAGCCCAGGTCGGGGAGCCAATCAAGGCCACTGTGAACATCCTTCACCGGACCCGTTTGCAGCAAGGCATCCGCCCGATAAGCGACTTCGACTTCCGAGTTGGAGACCGTGATCTGGTCTAAGAACGCGCCCATAAAGGCGCGTTTTTTTTTGGCATCGGCCGCCATTATCGTTTCGTGCATCACCTCGATGGCCACTTCGGGGTCGATGTGCCGTTTGCGCTGCGGCACCTTGGCGCGCTCCAGGCGGTCCAGCTCGGCCTGCAGCTCATCGATCTGGGCGCGTGCTTCGTTCAGCTTGCCGATGACATCCGCCGGCGTGGCCCTCCCGTGTTCTGCCACGAAGTCCAGCAGCCCGTCCCGCTTTCCCTCGACGGCGCGCAGATCGCGCACCAGGCGGCCGCGCGCTGCCTCTCTGTCCCACAGCCAGGTTTCCGTCATTGCCGCCACGTCGTCCAGGGCCTTGGAGACCACCTCAGGCGTTAGCACGCGCTCAAGGATCGTCTGGGTAAGCCATTCGTCCATGAGGTCGGCGCGGATCGGCCGAAAGAGGCACTGAGGCCGCCCGTGCTTGTGAGCCACGCAGCTGTAGTAGCTGTACAGGGCCCCGCTGCGGGATGTGCCGTTCGTGATCTGCAGCAAGCTGCTGCATATGCCGCAGGTGAGCTTGCCCGCGAAAACGAACTCGCTGCGCGGCGTGCCATCTCCTTCGTGGGGCGTTCGGTCCTTGATCATGGTCTGAGCCCTTTCGAATGCTTCCTTGCTGATCAGCGGCTCGTGGGCGTCGACGGACACCCATTCGTCCAGCGGCTTCGCACGGCCGGTCCGGCTGTGCTTGCGGTTGTAGGTCTTTACGCCCGTGTAGACGCGGTTGTTGAGCAGGTACTGGACGCTGTTTTTCCCCCACCGGGCGCCGGCGCGGAGCAGTCCGGCATCGTTGAGCGCGTGGGCGATGGCCTGGGCGCCCAGGCCTTCCTGTAGGCAGAGGTCGAAGGCGCGCCGGACGATGGCAGCGGCCTCCAGATCCGGCACCATGCGGCGCCGCTTGCCCTCGTCCACCACGGCGTAGCCGTAGGGCACGCGCCCGCCGGTAAAGAAGCCCTAGGCCGCCACACGCTTCTGGGATCGCAAGGTGTCGCGGCTGATGTTGCGCGAGTGGAGCTCGTCCATCGCTGCCATGAAGGTGCGATTGATGAAGCCGGCATCCGTGTCGTCGTTGACGTCAGCGTTGAGGCACTCCAGCCGCGTGCCGCCATCTCGCAGGGTCTCCTGCGCCATGATGAGGTCCACGGCGTTCCTAGCCACGCGCGAGGTGGCCCACGTGACGAAAAAGTGGACGCCGGCCTGTTGACAAAAATCGACCGCTGCTTGGAAGCCGTGGCGGCCCTTTGTCGAGCGACCGCTGACCCCTTCATCCCTGAAGACCTTTAGCACCTCTGCGCCCAGCTGCTCGGCGCGACCGCGGCACTGCTCAACTTGCGCATCAAGCGAAACCCCTTCGGCGGCTTGGCGTTGGGTGCTAACGCGCGCATATATCACGGCGGTCTTCATCAGGACATGCTCCCATATGAACTAGTGCGAGGTGGATGAAGATATGGCATAAATTCAGTTGACAAACGCCGGAGGAATAAATGCTGGTTCGAGATTGGTGGAGTCATGCTCTTGATGAGTGGGACTATAAAGACACAATTTTCTGGGGCTATGTGGCATTCGCCCTAACAGGAATTGTGCTGTACATGCTCTTTAAGATTTTTAGTATGGATACTTGGAGCGCAGACAAATGGAGTGCACTAGCAAACTGGGCACAAGCATTCGGGGCTGTGATTGCGATCATTGCGGGATTTAGTGTTGCGCGATACCAACTAAACAAGCAGTTTGAGGCAGGGCGGGCTGCGGCGGCCAATGCTGTACGTCTTCAAATAATTTCTGCGTACCTCCTCCTAGAAAATATTCTTGAAGAAAAGCAGGGTCTAGTACAGACGCCGATGCAGCAGGGAGCGCTTAGCGATGGGCATATTATCTACGCGGAAGCTTCTTTAAAATCGATTTTGGAATCTTTGAATTCTTTCGCTGTCACTGCGCAGCCCAACAAGCAAGCACTTGAAATCAGCCGCATCGCAGCTCACAACATCATTGGGTTTTTGCATATTTTGGATCGTTTAAAAGAGGTCCCAGAAAATCGTCGTGGTAACGTTTTGATGCAGATAAATAAGTATAGGGATGGTATGACCACTTTTTGCAAAAGCTGCATTAAATGGATAAAAGAGAAGGTTGAGATACTTAGTACGGAACAAGAATTAAAATTGAGGAAAAAAGAAATTGAGGAAATCTATGCTCTTGATCGCGGAGAATACTCGTAACGGGGGATTCATTTCCTACCTCTCCTAGCGAGACGTAAAATGTGATTTCTTGTGAGCGATTCGCCTAGTTGGGCTTTAACGGCAGCGTGAATTTCGCTGCCACTTTGACCCATGGCGGCCAAGCTTTCGATGAACCGGTTCCGCTGAAAGCGCTGGAAGCTCGCGAAGCGTCGAAGGCGGACCTCGATCATGGATTCGTTGTCGGACAGCGGCAGCGAGCCGCCCGCGGCGGCGCCGTCGAGGTGCTTCCACAGGCGCACGAAATTTTCGTAGCCGATCAGGCGGGCTCCCTCCAGCCAAACAGCGGGCAGCCCCATCTCGTCGGCCCTGCAAAACCCCGCCACCCCGCATGAATGCTGGATTCCTTGCGGCTGGCGGTACACCGAATCCCCCAGGA